>SLGY01000037.1 GCA_007136425.1 Kiritimatiellia bacterium | reverse complement strand
CTGCTGGATATGAAGAAAGCGCATTTCTTTGATCCCGACAGTGGAGACGCCATCGCCTGAAACTACACGTTGATGAATGAGTGATCAGGAAAAGACCAGCGCCATGAGGATGAAGGTAAAAGTTGTACCCGGTTCGTCGAAAGACGAAGTCGTCGGACCTTATGGGGCTGGCTTGAAGGTGCGGGTATCGGCGGCGCCGGAGAAAGGAAAGGCGAACGCCGCCGTGATCCGGTTACTGGCGGGTCATTACGGCGTCACAACCAAGCACATCCATATCGTTTCGGGACATGGCTCGCCGGCCAAGCTGGTGGAAATCACGCGCTAGAGTGGGCTTCGATAGCCCTCCAGAATCGCCCCCCCGTTTTCCAACGATTGGGAAATGCCCATCAAAACCGTTCCAACGACTGGAAAAATTGGGGGCTGTTTTTCCAATCATTGGACGCCCTGCGAAGGTGATGCAAACCCACCGCACACTCTATGCGGACCGCCCGGGCAACCCGCACAATGATCTTTGGCGGTTCATTGCACCACTTCCAACCGGGCCGCGAAGCCTTTGGCATCGTGCTTCAATCGGCCATGCCAGACCTAATCACGGCGCCGGCGACCACGAAGAAGCAACTGCCCGCGCCAGCCGTCATCAACCAATTATCTTCTCAACACGAACACGCTCCCAATCCGTCCGCCCAAATTCGCTCTACCATAGCGACATTGGAGAAGATGTCCGGACAAAACTGGAAGAACCAAAGGGACGAGGCGCTGGGCACCCTCAGACAAGCATCCGCATACAAAGAAACACCTCGTAAAGCATGACAGCGAACATGACACAGAACGCATTCATTTTGCACGCCCAATTGTCTACGGAAATCATATTAATCAGGGATCAACCACAGACGAAACAGTCGGAACGGTGGGGCATTTTCCGTGCGAATTCTAATTTCGCTACCCAGCATTTCGTAATCTGCTTCGGCGCCTTCATTTAACGTCGTCCACCTGTCATTATCGTCTGTGGGATCCGTGTGGCCCACCATACCCTCTTCTAACCTCGCAAGTGAATACCCTTCAGGAACGCCTAATATCAAGGCGCCCGAGCCATTCTGCACCATTTCCAGGCTCTCGATAAAGGGTCCATCGTCACCGCCGGGATCAATTGCCCCGGCCTGTATGACCGTGCCCGTCTGTGCGATTCCTCCTCCCTCTACCACTACTATACCCGTGCGGGATGCCGTATTGGTATTCTCATCCACACTAAACGTGATCACACCATTACCTGAACCGGAATCAGCAAGGATCGTTATCCACAGCGACTGCTCGCCCCGCGAAGCGGTCCACGGGACATTTGCCGTTACAATTATCTCATTTTCGCCCGATCCATACGCGTCTAAGTTGGTGATCATCGGGCTTATGAGCAGTGATGCCACCTCCTGGGTAATGGCAACATGATGCCGATAAACTCGTTCTCCATTGACCTGATTACCCATCACGACGATTTCCGCAGTATAGGTTGCTCCATGTGCGCTTGTATCCACATCGAACGAGTACTGGAGCGATTCGGAAGCGGAAGCGCTCAGTACGCCGGAACTCTTTGAAAATGAAACGGTGTTCCCCGACTCCAACACGGATCCAGATGCATTCCACTCCAGGACCTGATCACCTGTATTCTGAAGAGTCAGGTTTTCGGTGACGGTCGTCACCCCTTCTCCGTAAGCCTGACTGGTCGTTCGGTCAGCCGATACCGCGAGATATGGGCCCAACGGCTTCGTGACATGTACGGGCACCGTAAGCGGGGCCCCTTCTGCTCCTTCGGCCGTAATCGCAATCGCTGCCGAATGCTCGCCGGCAGTCAGCGCAGCAAAATCTGCAATCACATCCAGTTCATGACTATCACCCGGCGCGATGATCACGGCACTGTCTGATAGGCTCAACCACGACGCCGAGGCCGTCATCGATGCATTCATCGCGTGATGCCCTTGATTTTCCAACATAAGAGATCCGATGCTAATCACCTCACTCACGGAACCCGTGTGACTCACACGTTCAGGTGTAACATGCAAAATGCCTGCGGGAATTCGTCCTGCTACTGCATCACTAGCTGGAGAACCTAGTCCAGCGACAGAATACGCCTTCACCCCATAATAATAATCTGTACCTGCGACCACATCTTGATCATAGACAAACTGGTTGGGGTCTCTGGAATCAATGATCGAAATGACGTTTGCGCCATCAAAGAGTGTAGCGGGATCAGTGGACCTAAATACGGCGACCCATTCCACATCACGGTTAACCTTTTGGCTCCCCACACGCCGACGCACCGGATCCCAACCTATGGCAATCCTGTCCGGCAATGAAACGACTTCCAGTCCTGATGGCGGAGACGTCGGAGGCGCATCGTCATACAAGTGTATGGGGATACTCATTGAATCATAAACGGTTGTCGCAGGGATGCCATTAGTGGCGCCGGGATACCCATTGATCCAAACGGCTACATGAGCCATATATCGTCCAGGCGCGTAGGTATGCGTCTCACTACGTGCAGGGATCCATGTATTCGTAAACCCGTATGCGTCCGACTCCAGTATTACTGTCGTGCCGGGCGGGATATCGAGATATTGCAATGTTTGAGCAGCCGCATTCGCCGTATAGTCCAAATTCGTGGCAACACCGTCGACTTCCACCACCTTGAACTTCAGTGAGCCCTTTCGCCCTGTTCCGGAATCCGCGTCTGGTATTGGTGTTAGAGTATTCTCGACCTTGTCGCTATAGGTATACAGTAGCCCTGTCTCGTCCATATCGGACGGAGCATAGATGTCCATTCCTAGCCAGACATTTCTTAACGTCTCGGTTGCCGAACTGTTCTCGATTCGCACGCGTATCTTCTCGGAGCTGCCGACCGGAAACGTCCATACCTCAGGGGCATTTGTTGCCGTAATTCCCCCCAATTGCAACGAAAGAGGCGCAGTCCCTAAATACTCCACGTCCCCTGGATCGAGATCCGTTGACATCGAGCTCGCTCTCAACACCAAGTGATCACTCGGATGGTAGAACGCATACTGCGCAAAGCCGGCGACGGAGTTAAGCAAAGCTTGCCCTAACCCGATTTTAGACGACAAGGCCGATAGAATTGTTTCTACTGCCACATCTTCTATACTCTCTGCCAACAATATCTCCAACTGCTCCCAGAAGAAATCGGTCGCAAGGTATAGGACCAAGTCTTCCAGCAGCGGAATGAAATCACCGTTCATCATGGCGTTCTTGACGTGATCCTTTTGAGCGCTTTCTTTTGCCTTCTCAAATAGTGTCGTAAATAGACCTGTAGCCGTCGCCTCCGCATCGGATGGGTCTATTTCGTCAAGGAACTCGATTACGCTCGGCATCGCACTCAACAGCGTGTCCAACGCATTCAGGATCCCGAGCTCCAAATATGGTTCGGGAGATCCAAGACCTCCTTTGAAAGCTTCAATGTGAATGATCTCCCCGACCGGCAGCGTTTCGTCAGAAAGATAGGTGAATGTAGCTCTGTCCAATACGTCCATCTCGAATACATTCAGTGAAATCAATTGGAGCAAGTCGATTTTGCGGCCCTGAACATAATGGGGGCCATATGGTTTGCCATGAACGAGATTACCGACAGCTTGCAGCCATGTCGGACTCGATGTAAACACCTCCTCCAGGTTCTCGCCACCTCCTCCGCCCCGTAATGCCTGGAAGGATGACATATTCATGGCGTAAAGGCGGACCCAACAGAACAGATTATTTTCTATGGCAAGATTCGTAAACTCGATCTTTTCCTTATCGTCTTCCGAAGACAGCTGATCATAGTCGGCCAGCCGCAAGTAACCCAATCCGGCATCCTGAACAGTCAAGACCACTTTCTGTTGGCTAATGGTTGTGGTGATCCAGTCGCTGTACCTTGTCTCCCAAGGAGGAAAGCCATAAGGGAAAGTTCCAGGAAGCCAGTAGACTGGCGCGAACCCAATGCGAAACGTTACTTCTGTTCCGACAGGAAACCCCTCATCGCCAGCGCCTGCTAATGCACAGTAATAGAAGAGACCATACTCACTTAACACATCTGAAACAGCCACGCGAGTGAATGTAAACCAGTTGTCGTCTACAAAATACTCAACCCATACGGATAGAGGTTGAAAGGCCACATAGCTGGCAACTAGCTCAAGTTCGATTTTCCCATCCGGCGTCTGACGGTATCCGATAATTCTGGAACCAATGCTGACATCGCCGCTATGGAATACGAACGGACCATTCTCAGCAGCAACATTTTCGCCACCAGCACTTTTTGCGAAGACCTGCCACGTGTAGAGTGTACCCTGCTGAAGGGTGCCAGAATCCGGCACCCAAAAAGCGTTCGTGACTTCTGTCCGCAGCACCTCGCTATAGACGGGGAGCGCGGTTCCCACCACAATTTCATAGTGGGTTGCGTTATCTAACGACTCCCACGAGAAAAGGGGTCGCGCTCCCGCATTTTCCACTCCGTTTTGCGGAGTGATAAGGGAAAAATCCGACAGCTCCTTGACTGTAACATATGGGTCCCACCCCCACCCATCGGTCTTTTCCCACTTATTATCAACGCGCGTCTGTATTTCAAGAGAGCGCTGATATGTATCGACCATGGCAGGAGAAAAATCCGGCATGGCGAAAGAAACCGCGCTGTGAGCCGGTACGGACTGTGGCGCATTGGTCAAAACTAGCTCGATCGCCGGGGAACTAGTGCGCCGAATACGCAGAACAGGGCGAGCAATTTGTGCTGCACCACTGCGATTGGTAACCGTTATTACATTGGAAAGTTTCGTCCCAAGGATCACTGTGCCCGCAGTGACTTCATCGCCACTATCAAACACTTGGAAATCAGCTCCATAGGGCATGTCGCGCCGTATGACGACATTCTCTGTTGTCCCGCCAACCACCGTGGTTGCGGCTTTTCCCCAGAGTTCCTGGTTGCACCAAGCCTGAAGTCCATACGTGCCGGGCTCGATCAGGTGCCAATCGGCTTTCCCTCCTGTCCCCGTTACTCTGCTATCGAGCGTAACGCCCGATGTCGACTTGAGAAGAACTTCAGCGCCTTCTCGAAGTAATTCGTTCTGGTCCAATACGATAACATGCAAAGACCCTGGATTCTGATGTATGGTTACCACGCGATCCCATGGCCAACTGTCGGTCTTTCTCCATTCGTTATTATAGTACGTCTGAATTTCAAGGGACCTTTCATATATGCCAGCCTCATTCGGTGTGAAAGACGGCATATAGAAGGTAGTTGCTCCGCCATTTGGTGACACGCTCGCCGACGGACTTGTGTGATCATAAAGGACTGTTGAAGAGTCCCTAAGTCGAAGACGCAGAATGACGCGAACACTCTGGCTGGCTGTTCCCACATTGGTCACTGTTACTCTATTGGCCAATGTTGCGCCCAGCTCCGTCTCCCATCCCGTCACATCCACATCTCCATCCAATACCCGATAATCATCCCCGTAAGGCATGTAACGTTGAAACGTTATATATTCCTTATCACCTTTTTCAAGAAATGCAGAGGTGGCCCCCCAATATTCCTGGTTGTACCAAACCTGAAAGAAGTATGTTCCCGAATATACTTCCGACCAGGATGCAATACCGTATTGATCCGTGATTTTACTGTCGATGTAGTCCCATTGATAATCATATCTCAGCACAATGGCATTAGTACTTGCCGCCCCAACACTGTCTTGCACTGTGACGACCAATTCTCCCGTATCAGGCAGCATGGTCACTACAGGGCCCCATGGCCAGCTGTCGGTCTTCACCCAACCGTCATTGATGTACGTCTGAACTTCCAGAGCTCTTTCGTAAGTGCCCGCTTCAGTAGGTGTGAATGTCGGCATATGAAATGTTTCGGCGCCACCGCTAGGCACGTTTGCCTGCGTGGTAGTCTCCGTATAGATAACACTGGAAGAGCCCTGGCGACGAAGATGCAGAATGGCGCGAACGTTCTGGCTGGCCGTTCCCGGATTGGTTACGGTGACCCTGTTGTCTAATGTCGAGCCCAGCACCGTCTCCCACCCCGTCACATCTTTATCCCCATCATGTACCCGGTAATCCGCACCATGCGGCATGTGCCGGCGAATGGTTACATCCCTAATCCCGCCCTCATTAACCAACGTCGAGGTACCGCCCCAGAACTCTCCATTGTACCAAGCCTCGAGGTTATAAGTCCCCGCATATACCGCCGGCCAAAAGGCTACGCCGGCCTGGTCCGTGCTACGACTATCAACATACTGCCACTGATAATCATATCGCATTACATCTGCGTCAGATGCGGAGAGTCCATCAACATGCTGTATTGTGACACGCAATCCCGGATTCACTCGCGAAGCGTGGACAATTCGCATGTTATTGAAGAAAGCGTCTTGTTCGTGGGCGAACCGATTGTATAGCGCTACACTGTCGATTGGGCTGGTGCCCTCGAGTGGACCGGTAATGGTCTCAAGTAATTCATGGTCAAACGCACTGCGGATCTCAAGACTGTAGGCGTTACCCGCTGTTATCCTGAATTTCAGGATCAGGCCATTTGGGCTCCAACCGACAGAGGATTTCTGAAAACCATTGCCGTCCACATAGAAATAATTGGTCGTTCCCCCTATGAAGCCAAACTCGAAGCGCGCGAACGCATTATAGGAGTACACGTCGTAGTCATTGTTAAGGCTTCGAAGTACAAACCCAACGGCACCATCATACATGATCCCCCCATGCTCCATGGATATGTGGAATTCGTCTCCCGTTTCCCATAATGAGTGCTGCCAAGTGGTTCCATCATAACCGAATCCTCGATAAGCAACGACGGTTGGGAATACTCCGAAATTCGCAAACAGTCCCCACGCTTGGCCATTGGGACTCATGATGTAATTCAAGTCTGAATTCTGCTGGATGTCTGCAAGAAAATGGCCCGCATACCCATCATCGACGGTTGCCTGTATAACCCAGTCATCGAATCCGAAGCCGCCATTGCCGTACCAACCGCCTGCCTCCGTGTAATTCGATGCATCGTCCTCTGCCACAATTTGAGCTGCCATGCTTCCCGCAGTAAGGAAAATAAACAAGCCACAGACAGTGACTACTAGCCTTTTCATGCTATTCCCTTCTTCGAAGCTCAACGCAAAGACACACGTTCGATTACCGGGGTCCATCATGAAGCAATGGTGAAAGCACCCAAAATGGACACATCAATTCTACCCTGCTGTGGATAAAAGGGAAGTCTTTTCAAACTTTTTAACGCAACGGGGGGGGCGGACTATTTACCATTCAGAGTGACTACGCATGCTGGAGGAGCCTTTATCCCAGATATATCTATGCCTCGGGCCGTGCATGCCCCCCCAGCGTGCCCGCCGAACCGGGTCATGCGGGGGAAGCGCGGCGTGTAGCGATAAAGGCTTTCGGCAAAGGTAGCCTCTACCCTTCATACCGATATAGAAACACTTCCCCTCACTGCTCCGTAGGACATATACACTGTAAGGTTTCATTGGGAACGGGCCTGGATTTGGCCCAGGATCCCGCATCCGCCGGATTATGAGAAGGAGTTTCTGTCTGTCTGAACGTTCTGGAGTATTACTTGCCGCAGAAAAACTTAAGGGGGGTCCGTTGCCGGAACCCCCTTACAATTGGTAGCGGGGCTTGGATTTGAACCAAGGACCTTCAGGTTATGAGCCTGACGAGCTACCAGACTGCTCCACCCCGCAATAAAGCGAATTGCACCACGTCCCGATGGACGGGTGGGAAATGATGCGCCCATGCACATTCATTCGGAGGCATAACCATACATGGATCAATACAGCGTGCAACCGTTTTTTGACAAAAATTTACGAATTCGGGGTTTCCCTGTAACGGCGCTGCAACCGGACACGCTGTCCGGACCGGTCAACGATATATTCCAACGACGACACCATGCGCGTCGGAGCCGTGGTGAGACCGCTCCGAATAGGCGCACTTCGCCCGCCCGCGATGGATTCGACATGACCGCCATCAAACCGGTGGCACAGGAAGCCGTCCCGGTTCATGATCCGCACGCGCACGCGGTCCGTTTCCTCCTCGTAAACGGCCACGACAACGGCCTCGTCTTCGGTGGCATAGATGAACGCCGCAACGCCGTACTTTTCCCGGCCCTCCGCCGCCATGAGCCAGTCCACAGGGTCCGATCGCCATTCCGTCAAATACAGCCCTTCCTCCTCGCTCGTCGTCAATGCATTCACCTTTCCCGCAGTAAAGTACGGATTCACGCGTTCCTGTTCCTCGGCGACGTACGCGTGGCGCGGATCGGCCGGATGCAGCAACGGAGGCCCAATGCGATTTTGCACGCCACCGGGAAGCTCGCTCCCCTGCTCCACTTGGCATCGAACTTCCGTCCATGCCGTCACTTGGCGAGCGGTCAGGCGTTTAACACGCCAACTCGGCGGGAACTGGTCCACCGCGACCCGATGCGCGTTCCAGAAACAGAGCACCCGCAACGCGGCCTGTTTCATGCCCGTCTTCCATTCCGTGGGCAACGCCGGCACAGCATAACGACCGAACGGAACGGCAACCACCTCTTCCGCCACGCCGCCAGGCAGTGCGGCAACATAGACAGGGCTATCGATCGCGCCCAGCCCTGATCTCGGCATCAGCAACCGAATGTCGCCCGCTCGCACGGTGTCCCGCACGTATAGATCGTTCGACGCACCGGCATCAGCGGGCGGTTCCGATCCGGTGGTTGTGCCGCCGGCGTCGTTCAGCAGACCGTCTAACTCGCGTTCCGCAAGCCATTCAGCCAGTTTGCGACGATCCGCTGCGCGGGCCTTCTTCAAATTATGTGCGGGCCATTTCATGTTCCGATGGTCCGGCATTCGGCCGGATCCCCTTCTTCTTAAAGAAACGGGCGGCCCCCTTTTCCGCCATTATTTTCTGAAAAAGCAGTCCGTTCAGGCGCTCGAGCGTTACGCGGGCCAGTTGCACCCAGATGGCGGGGGATTCGGCGGCGTAGGAACGTTTGATTTCGGCACACAGCCGTTTCACGCATTGGGTGTAGGCATCGTGCAAGGCGCTCTTGCCGCATGCGGCCCAGCGGGTCAGGTCGGGATCGGACAGGGCAATACTATTCGCGCGGGCCCAGAGGGCGATGCGTTCGCGGGCGGTCATGGTTGCAAGGTAGGATTCCGCTGTGGCACGGCCCAATTCGTTCCATTCTCGCGCTTCGACAATCCCTAGCGGATCGACCTGATCCGGGATCAGTTCCTCTAAAGTATAGGCCGTATCGTCGCCCCGGCTCGCGGGCCGCTGCAGGGATTCCATGAATGCGGCGGCGTGTTCGCGGCGCAGGTATTCGCGTACGGCGTCGCGCATGAGCAGTGAGGCGCCCGACTCCACTGCGCGCAACCAAGTGTCTGTCCCTGTTTCAGTGTCTGTCCCTGTTTCAGTGTCTGTCCCCTGTTCGGCCCGGGCAAATAGCCAATCCTTATATCGCTTGCCTTCGCGCGTCGCGCCGGCCTGCGCATGGGTTTCGAGGAAATGCCATGCGTCCTTGTCTTCCGATACCCGAAGTGTCTGTCCCTCTCGGGGGCGATGGCCGGTTCGCGAGGCGTACCGGTCCAGATAAAAACGGAAACGTTGTGCGCCGAAAGCGCGGAGCACTACGGCGTCGGACGGCGGACAAAGATCAACCGCGCAGGCCGCGCGCCACGTGCGCCATGCCTGTTCCGTCGTGAGATGCTTGTTCCCGTTGTCCATCGGCCCTATGCCTCGAAGACAGTTCACGGGAGTATAGGCACCCCGGGTAGAGGAAGGCGATGGGAAAATGGACTCAGCGCCGCAGGTCTTCGTAGCCGCGTCCGTGAGGACGTGCATGCTGAACCAAATGGCAAAGCTACCACCGGCTGACGCCGGCGGCTACAAAATCAACCGGCAGATGATCTGCATGGACGGGACAGCCTGCACGCCTCTTACGAGTGTATCCCCATCTCCCCTTCTCAGCTCGCCTGTTACCAAAGGGTTATAACTTTCATCAAAAAAAATCCCGGAAATCTGGGGCGCCCGTTTCCTTATGCCATTGGAGTCATGAGAGACCGGGCGGGTGCCCAGTCACAGACAAGCAAGAAAGCACAACACGAAAGGAGTCACATCATGAATTCCATGAACCAAGTCATATTGATCGGTAACCTGACGCGCGATCCCGAGTTGCGGAAGATTCCGTCCGGGAAGGCGGTGGCGGATCTGGGTCTGGCGGTCAATGACGGCTACAAGGACAAGGACGGGAAGGCGGTCGAGCGCACGGTGTTCGTGGATGTCGTCACTTGGGACCGTCAGGCGGAAACCTGCGCGGAGTTCCTCAAGAAAGGGGCGCCGGTGGCGGTGGAAGGGAAGTTGCAGTTGGACCAGTGGCAGACGGACAGCGGGGAAAAACGGAACAAGCTCCGCGTACGCGCGCAGCGCGTCCATTTTCTCGGACGCCCCGCCAAATCGAAGGCCGAAGCGGAACCGACGCCTTCGCAAAAGGCGGACATTCCGGACGAGGAAGAAGTCCCGTTTTGAACCATCGCGGCATGCGGATGCCGACCGCAGAAGGCGGCATCCGCGTGTTTCGGGTTACACACGATTAGAAAGGGTATCAGCCATGACCACTCAACAAAACATATCCGATCCGGAGAGGCCCTTGCCGGACTACAAGGGGCGATCGCTCTGCCTATACCATCCGAACAGCAAAGGCACAGGCAGCGCGCTACGTATTGAGCCACGCATCAACCGACACGACGAAGACCGGTACAATTGTTTCTTTCTGGAGATGGCGTCGCAAAAGACGGCGGCGGAAGGTCGCGGCGATCGTCGCGCACATGCGACGTTCGACTGGGAAAACAAGATCACGGTAAAGATGGGGTTCCTTGATATCAGTGAGATGTTAACGGTTCTGGACGGGCATGCCCCGCAGATGGGCGGTGAGCGGAAGGGATTATATCATGCGACGAATAACGGCAACACGTTGATATCACTATCGCATGATCCGGCACGCGGCACGTATTATCTATCCCTGTCGCGCAAGAAAAATGGGGCGCGCGAGCCGCAACGTATCGGCATTGCATTGGGTCGCGCGGAGTCTGTTGGCTTGCGTTGTCTTCTGCAAACGGGCCTGTTCTTCGTCCTGTTTTCTTCCGCCCTGAAATCGCGGCGCGATACCAAACGCATGCGGTGAATCTACAGGTGGTCGATCATGCGAATCCGGCGCTCATGGCGCCCGCCTTCGAAAGGCGTTTCCAGCCAACGATCCACTATGCGCAAGGCGGCGTCTTCCGAAACCATGCGAGCGCCGATGGACAACATATTGGCGTCGTTATGGGCGCGTGCCAGGCCGGCGGTTTCCTCGTTCCAACAGAGCGCACAGCGGACGCCCGCATAGCGATTTGCGGCGATGGCCTCGCCATTGCCGGAGCCGCCGAGGACGATGCCCCGCTCGCAATCGCCCGCCTGTACGGCGCGCGCAACCGGCTGAATATAGGTTGGGTAATCGGCCGCTTCCTCGGAATGACACCCGTGATCGCGCACTTTATGTCCCCGCGCCTCCAAGTGTTCCTTGATGCGTTCCTTGTATAGATAGCCCGCGTGGTCGGTGCCCATGGCAATGTGCATAAGAAGGCCTTTCAGTCGCGTAATTGTTGGAGTAAAGATTCGAATCGGGGATCCCGTCTCAGGGATCGCAAGTCGCGATCCTTGCTCATCCATTCATGATCGTTATAGCCCAGGGCTACGGCCCGTTCCAATGCGTCGAATGCCGCTTCCTTTTCTCCGAGCAGGGCGCAACTGCATCCCAGATTATACCAGACTTCGGGTTCATCAGGGCAACGGCGTGAGAGATCGCGGTCCACTCTTAGACCTTTGTCCAATTCGCCCGCGCGCGTATACAGATCGCCCAACGCTTTCAGCACACGGGTATCATGCGGGCAACGGGTACGGACCCCTTCCAGAAACCGGATTTCCACCTGATCGGCTTGTTCTTCGCCCTGCCGTTTCATGCTCGTTTCCTCCGCGCACGTGCGTCACGGCCTTCCAGATACAGCGTACCCCGTCGATGCGCGGTTGTGAAGGTCAGGGGCGTTCTTCGATGGGCATGATTTCACGCTCATTCGGGCCCGTATAGATCTGGCGCGGGCGCCCGATCTTCTGGTCTTTGTCGTCCCGTTGTTCGAGCCAGTGCGCGATCCAGCCGGGCAATCGCCCGATAGCGAAGATCACGGTGAACATGGCTGTCGGGATCCCCATGGCGCGCAAGGTAATGCCCGTGTAGTAGTCGACATTCGGATAGAGATTGCGTTCCTTGAAGTACTCGTCACTGAGCGCACGCTCTTCCAACTGCACGGCGATATCGAGCAGATCATCCTTGATGCCCAGTTTATTGAGCACATCTTCGCAGGCGTTCTTGGCGATCTTGGCGCGCGGATCGTAGGACTTATAGACGCGATGCCCGAAGCCCATGAGCCGGAACGGATCGTTCTTATCTTTAGCCCGTTCGATGCATTTATCAATGGTCATGCCTTCGCGTTTGATCTGCTCGAGCATTTCGATCACGGCTTGGTTCGCGCCGCCGTGCAACGGCCCCCACAGCGCACAGATCCCGGCGGCGATCGAGGCATACAAGTTGGCGCCGGAGCTGCCGACCAGGCGCACCGCCGACGTGGAACAGTTCTGCTCATGGTCGGCGTGCAGGATCAGCAACTTGTTCAAGGCGCGCACGGTAATCGGGTCCACTTCGTAATTCGCCACCGGCGTGTAGAACATCATGTTGAGAAAATTCTCTACATAGGTGAGCTTGCTGCTCGGATACACGTGCGGTTGACCGATGGACTGCTTGTACGAGAGCGCCGCCAGGGTTCGAATCTTCGAGAGCAATCGGGCCACGGTCAGGTCGATTTCCTCTTCCGCCGGCATATCCAGTTCGCGATAGAAACTGGAAAGGGAAACCACCATGGCGGACAGGATCGCCATCGGGTGCGCGTGTTCCGGATAGTTCCGGAAAAAATTGCGCATATCTTCATGAATCAGGGATTTCCGATTCAGCAAACGGGAAAAGTGTGAGAGCTGGCTTTGGTTGGGGAGACGTCCATGTACAAGCAGATACGCGACCTCGATGAAGGTACAGTTGTTTGCCAGCTCATCGATGGGATAACCGCGATAACGCAGTATACCCTTTTCTCCGTCAATGAAAGTCACATCGCTGATACAGGAGCCGGTGTTGCCGAATCCGGGATCGTAGCCGATAAGTTTGGTATCCTTCCGCAGACTCCCCAAATGGATGGCACGTTCGCCTTCGGAGCCTTCGAATACGGGGTAGGTATAGGTGTTCCCGTCGTATTTCAACTCGGCACTGCCGACTTCTTTTACCTCATGCATGAGATGCTCCTTCCGATAGGTATCTTTGATCGCGACATGGCCGTCGATTCTTCCGTCACAGGCCCAACCGCGTCCGACAGCAAAAAGAAAACGCCCGATAAAAAAACGGGCGCTATCCCTTCTGTTACGCCTTTACGACTTTACCCGATTTAAGACAGGAAGAGCAAACCAAACGCGACCGGATCGATCCACCTACGTCCGCCTTGATCTTCTGCAGGTTCGGAAGAAAGCGACGTCGCGAGATACCGGTCGTATGCAGGCCGATTCCGCCCTTCTTCTTGGGTAACCCCTTGCGAACAATACGATTACCGGTCCGGGGGCCTTTTCCACAAATATCACATTTCTTAGCCATTCCTGTACTCCTTCCAAACGAAAGGCGCACTATACGGGGAGGCGCCAAGCCGGTCAAGTAAAAGGGCATACCTCATTTTTTCTTTGAGTTGAGTACAACAATACCCGTAAGTATTCACCAGGAGCCGTTACGTGACGCCAAAGGCAGAGAAACAGTTGACAAAAACGGAGTCAATGCATCGGGCCGGCAATCAGCAGATGGGCCGACCGCCGCACTGGCGGTCTATGGGACGGCAACTCCGGCTGGCGTGGTGCAGTTTCTTGTGTTGTGGCATTCTTGCCGGTTGTGATGCCCCCTCTGCTCCGCATCGCCTCGATAACGTGGTTGCCGTTGAGTCCTCTCCTGAACGGGTCGCCATGAAGGACTTGCAGGAAGATGAGGTCGAGACATCGCCTCGTTCGGAAGATGAATCGGAAGAAACGGAGACGGAGGCGAAAGAGACGGCCCCGTCCGCAAAACGTATCCTTCTTGGGGAACCCGGTCATCGCTACCCGCTTCTGCAGGATATTCCTGCGGGCGATCTCCCGGACAAACCCGCACTTATGGTTCATCCGCGCGACGATGATCGATTGGAACTTCGCATCCCGCTGGAGGCTGGCGAAGTTGTCTGGGGGTTCGGCCCTCGTTATGAGGCGTTTAACATGCGGGCGAGCCAGATCGAAAGCTGGGCGAAGGACGCTTGGAACGATATGAGCTCGTCTTATTTTGCCGTGCCATTCTATATCAGTTCGCGCGGTTACGGACTGTTCATCAACAGCAGTGGCAAAGTGGAATTTGATATCGGCGCCGCGCAGAGCAATGAATTATCCATCGTGATACCTGAACCCGGCGTTGAACTGATTACTTTCCAGGGCAACCCGGCGGAAATAAGCCGCGCATATACGGAATTGGTCGGCCGCCCGGCGGCCGCGCCGGCTTGGATCTTCCGCCCGTGGATGTCGCGCAATTCCTATCTCAGCGCCTACGAGGTGAATAGGGTCCTACGCCGAATGGAAGAATTGGGCATGCCCGTCGGCGTCGTGGTCCTCGAGGCGTGGGCGGAAGAGCTTCACAATTTCCGGTTCGAGCGCCGCCGCTATCCCAATCCCATCACATGGATTCGCCAGTTAAAACGGGCGGGTGTACATGTGGTGTGCTGGATAACGCCCAGCGTCCTGCCGGGAACGGAAGCCCATGAGCAGGCGCGCGAACGGGGCTATCTCGTCCTTGAAGAAGACGGATCGGAACATATCGTGCGCTGGTTGGAACACGGACGAAAGATTGATTTCCGCATTCCGGACGCGCGTGACTGGTGGCGGGATCTGCAAAAACCGCTGGTCGAAATGGGCATCAGCGGGATCAAGACGGATGGAGGCGAACACATGCCCGATCCTTTCTTCCACAATAAACATCCGTACTATTATCAACGGGCCTCGCTTGACGCCTTCCGCGAATCGGCGCGGGAGGGCATCACCTTTTCCCGTTCCGGCAATCCGCGTACGGCGGGACTGGGTGCGGTCTGGGCGGGCGATCAACAGGCGAAATGGAGCCGGCTCGCAGGCGTTGTGCGCGCGGGTTTATCGGCGGCGGTGAGTGGTTACCCGCTTTGGGGCCACGATATCGGCGGCTATTCGGGGGTACCGACGAAAGATCTTTATATACGCTGGCTGCAATTCGGGGCCTTCTCTCCCATCATGCAGTTCCATGGCGAGCAACCGCGCGAACCGTGGCGTTATGACCGGGAAACGCTGGAGGTTGCCCAATTCTACTTTACCGTGCGCGAACGCCTCCTCCCATTTCTTGAACAATGGGGCGAACAGGCCGTGGCCGACGGCACTCCGATCATCCGGCCCCTGCCCTGGCATTTCCCGAATGATCCGGATACGTACGGCATCGATGATCAATTCATGTTGGGGCCGGACCTGCTGGTTGCACCAATGGTCGAACCGCAGTCCGAGCGCTCGATCTATCTACCGGACGGCGAATGGATCGACTTATGGAGCGGCGCGTCGCACACAGGACCGGTACATCGCACGCATACGGCGGAGCTGCTCGAAATACCGGTCTTTGCCCGTGCTGAAGCGTATGCCGACTATCGCGATCTTTTTTCCGATGCGCCACACAAGCCCGCACCCGCCCCCATCGCCGTTGAAGCCGTCGCACCGCAAGATGCCCGGGACATCGTGCCTGACCGGATGTATCTGCGCGGCACGGAATCGATCGACCTGACTTACCGTATTACCAACAACACAGACGAACCCGCGCACATCAGCGTGCGTCTGGCTCCGGCGGCGGGGATCGCCGTCTCTCCGCGTCAGTTGGTGCGGTTTCCGTTGGCGCCGGGCACGAATCGCGAGATCACCTTCACGGTCAATGCCACACCGCATCATACGCCCGGCACCTATCCGCTAACGCTGGAAGTGCGCAGAGGCGGACGCGACGTGCCGGCGCCGACCTTGGACCTGGTTCTTTCCCCTTCATGGAAAGTGCTGGGTTTATTCGACGGAGGGGTGGCCTCCGAACAGGAATTGGATGATGAACCGGTAGATATCGAAGCTTCCCATGAAGACCGGGACGGTAAACGTATTACCTGGAAAGATGTGCCGAGCGAGGCCATGCGTCCTGATGGATTGATCGATCTCGCTGACATCGTGGGCGACGACGATTACAGCACCAGCTACGTATATACCACGATCTTCTCGCGCTGGCCGCGGCGGGTTCAGATCCGGACGGGTTCCGGCGACGCCATGACCATCTGGATAAACGGCCGGGAAGTCCTGCACCATCCCGTGCACCGGAACCCCGAACAGGGCGAGGACATCATAGAGCCGGTACTGATTGGCGGGCTCAACCATGTCCTGGTTCGTATAAGCCGGGACATTGCGCCGCACCAATTCTATTTCCGCATCAACTAACAGCCGTTTAAACAAAGGCGTAGCCGCCGTCGTTCCGCCAAAGGCGGATCCGCCTCAGGCGGAAAGCGGTGGATAGATTGACCGCTGGATATCGCTTCCACGCTGTTACCCGCCTACGTCCCAAGGGGACTACGGCGCGCCATGCCAGCGCGGCTACAGAACTTCTTAAACTGCGCTAGAGCCGTTCATAACCGGTGGTGGTCGCGCCGGCGTGCCGAGCCATCAGTCCTGCCCGTTTGACGCCGGATAGAGTTCTTCATTTGTGTTGGGTTGAACGATTCTGAATTGCTCGACATGGATGTTCGGGTCAGAAACGAAAGCCAATTGCGCCCCGAACTTGCTCTCCAACTCCACAAGCATATCCTCGTCTTCACTGCGCAGGCGTTCCAACACGGACGGATTCACCGTGATGCGCAACGCGCGATCGCCGTCATTCTTTCGAGCCCGCATCACCTGCGCCAAACGGCGCTGAATCTCAACGCTCATACTCAGCGCGGATTTCACCACGCCGCGGCCTCTGCAATAGGGGCAATCCGTGAAATTGGCGGCCCGGATACTTTCCTCCGCCCGTTGGCGCGTCATCTCGACGAGTCCCAGGTCGGATACCGGCAACACGTTTGTTCGCGCCTTGTCCCGCTTTACGGCGTCCCGCAATGCGCGATACACCGCGTTCTGATGCCTGCGCGACTTCATGTCTATGAAATCAATGATGACTAAACCGCCCACATTGCGCAGACGCAATTGTCGGGCCACCTCGTCGGCGGCTTCGAGATTCACCTCGAGAATTGCTTCCTCCTGTGTTTTGCCTCCCTTATGCCGTCCGGTATTCACATCGATGGCGACCAGCGCCTCGGTCTCGTCAAAAATGAGATAGCCGCCGGACTTCAACCATACTTTTCTCTGAAACGCGCTTTCGAGCTGACGTTCCACGTCAAAGTGTTCGAATATCGGCACGTGCCCGTCATAGCGTTTGATGCGGTTCCGTCCGCGACGCGATATCTTCGATACCAGGTCTTTGATCCGGTTGAATTCCTCCTTGTCGTCTATGACGATGCGATCAATGTCTTCCGTCAGGGAATCGCGCACAACGCGTTCAACCAGGTTCGGCTCCTGATACAAGCGACAGGGCGCAGGCAACTCTTTGATCCCCTTCTCAATTTCCTTCCAGATTTCGCCCAGAGCCCGGGTATCCCGCGCGAAACTCACCTGCCGGGCGCCGGCGCCCGCCGTGCGCACGATGAGCCCCAGTTCCGGCGGGGCGGGCAGGCGCGTCAACACCTTCTTCAGACGGTCTCGTTCCTTTGCGTCCTCGATTTTCTTGGACACGCCCTTCATTCGGCTTCCGGGCATCATGACCAGATAGCGTCCCGGGACGCTCAGGTTAGCGGTTACTCTCGGGCCTTTCGTCCCGATGGCGCCTTTGGTGACCTGCACAACGATTTCAGAGCCGACAGGAAATTTCTTCGCCATTTCGCCCGGCCCATATTTTTTTCTTCGCGAGGTACGCGAACGCGACACGCCCTCCTCCGCCTCCAGGCGGGCGGCGTCTTCCGGGATCATATCCCAATAATGAATGAACGCGTTCTTCTTCATTCCGATATCCACAAAGGCCGCCTGCAACGAATCTTCGACGTTCTGGATCTTGCCCTTGAAAATACTGCCCACAATGCGTTCTTCGCTGGCGCGCTCCACGTAGAAGCCTTCCAGCTTGCCTTCTTCAAGAACGGCGACCCGCGTCTCGAGCCCTTCCTCGTTAATGATAATTTCCTTCGCATGCGATTTCTTCGACTTCAACATCTTTAAATACTCCAACATAGTTCTCTCCTTATCGACGATCGCGTCGTACAATGATGCTCTGCACGAGACCGAGTCCCAGCATCGTGCTGATCATGAATGACCCCCCGTAACTCATTAATGGCAGGGGCAGGCCGGTGATCGGCATCAACCCGATCGTCATCGCAATGTTCACGAACACATGAAAAAAGATCATGCTCGCCACGCCCACGGCAATGAGCCGCCCCAATTTATCGCGAGCCACCAATGCCGCCCGGATGCTACTTATCAGCACCATGCCGTATAGCGCCAGGACCGCAGCAGCCCCGACAAATCCCTTTTCCTCGGCGATTACCGAGTAGATGAAATCGGTCGGCGCCACGGTTCGCGGCAGGTAACCCAACACATTCTGCGTTCCTTTCAAATAGCCTTTACCCGTCAGTCCGCCTGATCCAACAGCGATTTGGGACTGCATTTTGTTCCAACCCGCGCCGTACGGATCACGGTCCGGATCGACAAAGACCATAATGCGGTCGCGCTGATAATCCCCCAAACTGAGCCAGGCAACCGGCAACAGCATCATGCCCAGCAGCACGAGGATCATGATGAATTTCAAGCGCACCCCGGCGACGAATAGCAGCATGAACACCATCGGCACAAACACGGCGGCCGTGCCCAGGTCGGGTTGACGGGCTATCAGGATAAAGGGGATACCGGCCATGATCAGCGCCAACCAGATACAGCGTGGATGGCCGATGTCGCGACCCGGCCGGGCCAGGTACCGCGCCAACACCAGCACCACGGCCAGTTTGGCGAACTCGGCCGGTTGCAGCTGTATATTGAACACGCTCAGCCAACGGCTCGCGCCATGCACCTGCTTACCTATAAACAACACGAGCACCAACAGACACAGGGTGGCCGCATAGATCCACCACGCGCCCTCGGCCACGCGCCGGTAATCCGTCATGGCAAGGGCGATATACCCCAGCACCCCTACCAGCGCCCAGATAATCTGGCGTTGGTGGAAGCCGCTGACGGGGATATCCGCATGTTGAAAGCCCGCGCTGTAGATGAACAGGATCCCGATGAACATTAATCCGAGCACGGACAGGTGCATCCACCAATCCGATCGGACAAGATAGCGTTTTAACGGCGCCGTATTCATTCCAACACCAGGACCTCCTCCAACAGGCGTCTGACTTTGGGCGCGGCGGTTCGGCCGCCGGATATTCCTTCATCGGTCATGAGCGCGATGGCGTAGCGCGGTTCGTCGTACGGGGCGAAAGCGATCATCCAGGTATGCTTTCGGCCCTCCTCCTTTGGCCCGAACTCCGCGGTCCCGGTTTTGCCGGCATACGTAACACCGCGTATGGCCGCGTTGCGCGCCGTGCCGCGCTCGCCCATCACCACGTCCTGCATACCTCCGCGCACGGTATCCAGTGTTTGCGGGGACCAGTTCAGGGATTTAGAAGGCTCATGCGGAACCGGCTCGAACTCCGCGGCGCCGAACTCCCGCGTCCCGCTGACCAGCCGCGGCGTATGCAGGACGCCGCCGTTGGCAAGCGCCGCGGTATAAAGCGCCATCTGCAGCGGGGTGACACTAATCGGTCCCTGACCGATCGATACATTAACGGTATCGCCATCGCGCCAGGCATCATTATGCACGCGCCGTTTCCAGGCGTTGTTCGGCAGGAGTCCGCTGACTTCATGATCCAGCGCAATTCCCGTACGCTGCCCCAAGCCGAGGGCGGACGCCATGTGATAGACCGCATCAAATCCCGTATGCAGCGCCAAACGATAATAATACACATTGCAGGAGCGCTCGATGGACTCCCGCATCGTCAACGTTCCATGTCCGTGTCGCGCCCAGCAATGAAAACGGGCGCGGCCCAACTCAAAATGACCGGGACAATGGAACGTCTGCGCAGGTGTGACCAATTCGTTCTCCAGCGCAGCGATGGCAACGACCGGTTTGAAAATGCTTCCGGGCGCGTATGCCCCGGCCGCAGCCCTGTTCACCAGCGGTCGGTCATCATCGTTCATCAGGGCCGCCCACAAATCGCTGCGTATGGCGGGAATGAACTGGTTGGGATTATAGGCGGGCACACTGACCATTGCCAACACGTCCCCGTTTTGCGGATCGATCACTACGACGGAACCGGGCTCATCTCCGAGCGCGGCTTCCGCCGCGGCTTGTACACGCTTATCGATGGTCAACCGGATATCCTGACCTGCGCCCGGCTCGCGAACGGCCAGATCTTCGTGTCGATAACCGAGGGCGTCGACGCGCACGAGCCGCGCACCGGCTTCCGCTCGCATGAGGGCGTCAAACCTTCGTTCGATCCCGGACCGACCTTCCATTTCGGGCAGGTAATAATGGAACGGCTCCGCCTCATCGGGAATCGGGTCGGCGCGCCCCACGTAACCGAGCACGTGCGCGGCCAGCGTTTCCTGCGGATACACGCGGACGGCTTCGGTATAGATATCGACCCCGGGCATGCCGGCGACGCGCTCCGCCCACCGCGCGAGCGTGGCTTCATCAATGTCGCGCCAGGCGATCAGCGGCATGGGCAGCCGGCGGCGGACATGGCGCTGGATATCCGTCCGGCTCAATTCCCGTTCCACGCCCAATTCAACCGCCAACGCGTCGAGTATATTTTCCACGTGGTCGATTGTTCGCGTCCATGACCCGGGCTGGCGCACTTCTTCGAGATAGACGGCGAGACTGTAGCCCGGTCGATTATCCGCCAGCACGCGTTCGGCGGAATCGTAGACCCGTCCGCGCATGCCCGGAATCCGGACGCGGCGCACACTTTGACGCAGTTCGTCCCGTTCGTATTGGTACCCGTGCGCCACCTGGATCCGCCAAAGCATGAAGGCCAGAAAGCCGAACGCCGCGAGCATCGCAACCAATAGCAAACGTATGCGCAGTATTTCTCTTTCTATGGGATTTCGTGCCATGAGGTATCCGATGTTTCCACCAGCCCCATCAGACGATCCATGCGCGCACAACCATGAAAGATCAGCGGAGTCGCCGCGGCCCCAAGCAGGGCGCCGCCAAAGGCTTTATGCAATGCCTGTGCCACGGGCATTTCGATAAGACCGGTAGTAGTAAGTAAGACAAACAAGATCAACGTGGAACCGGCGGCCATCAGGACGCCGAACATCATATGAGTCAACATTTCATGCACAAAAACCGCTTCCTTGAAATGCGCGATCATCAAGCCCATCAGGCAGAAAGCGAAGGACGAATAGCCGAAAGGGATTAAGCCCAGCCCGTCCTGCACCAATCCGGCCAGGATCGCGGCCCACAGCATGTCACCGCGCCGCCGGGCCAGGGCATAGTATACCACGATGGCGGCCAGCGCGGGGATCTTGGCCTGACCCAGCGCGGGCGATGCCGGGATAAACGCCTGCACCAGCGCGCCGCCCATCAACAGGAAGAGCATGACCAGAAGATTCATAAGGCGCCTTCCATCGTATCGCGACGCCGCAACAGGTTATCCACCGGATCGGGCGTTTCCGCCACCACGAAGCAATAGGCCAACCGCCCGATATCCGAAGCGGGCACAATATCCGCCATTTGGTACAAACCGCTGTCATCCATGACCACTCGCTCCACATATCCGATCAGGATGCCTCGCGGATAGGTGCCGCCCAAGCCGGACGTAACGACTTCGTCGCCCGCCCGGATTTCCTTGTCTTTGTTGATGAACTCCATGCGCACCATGGGCAGGCCGCGCACGGATAATCCGCGTCCCGACGTGATCCCGTACGTTTGTACGCGCGGGAGATAAGCGGACACGCGACAGGACGGATCGGATATGAGCAGGACATCGGACGTCCCGGCGGATACATTCATGGTGCGCCCCAACAATCCGTCGGGCGTCACCACCGCCATCTGTGGTTCGACCCCTTCCGCGAGCCCTTTACCGATTCGCAACGAATGCCACCAGCCGCTGATATCGCGCGCAATGACTTCAGCGGGGATCAACTCTCGATCCGGGCGGCGCAAATAGCCGAGTTGCTCGCGCAACTCGATATTTTCCTGTTCCAACGCTTCGAGATACCGCAACTCGCTGCGGAGCCGGGTCAATTCCGCCGCCATATTCCGGTTGTCCAATGCCAGATCGCCAAGTCCGCGGATGGCGTCCACGCCTTGGCCCACATTCTGTCCAACACTTGTAACCAACCCCTGCAAGGGGGCCAGGAACTCGCGGATGGCGGCCTTGCCCCGATCCGAAACGGATTCGGGCAAATTCAGCGCGACGATCAGCGCCGTGCCGAGGATCAACCATATGGATATACTACGTTCTCTCACCGCTTACCTGTCACCGCCATTCATTACCGTAGTTCACAATATACGGCGAAGAGCGGGGCTGTCGAAGCCGGCACGGCGGGAACTTGGCAGTCGCGAGGGCAAACGGACGGGTGTATCACATCGTCTTATCGGATCCGGCCATTTTACGCAGGAAATTGAGCTCGTGCAACACCACGCCGGTACCTTCGGCCACGGCGCTCAAGGGATCGTCGGCCAGATGCACGGGCAGACCGGTCTGCTCCGCGATCAGCTTATCCAATCCATGCAACAACGCGCCGCCACCCGCCACGATCAAGCCGCGATCAACCAGATCGGCGGACAATTCAGGCGGACACCGTTCCAGTGTAATACGCACAGCCTCCACAATCGTGGAAACCGGTTCCTGCAAGGCTTCTCGAATCTCTTCGGACGTAATGGTGAGCGTTTTCGGCAGGCCGGCCACAAGATCACGGCCCTTCACTTCCATGGTGGTTTCTTCGCCCATCGGATACGCGGAGCCAATCATCATTTTGACTTCTTCCGCGGTACGTTCACCAATCATCAAATTATACACCCGTTTCATGTGCTGAACGATGGCCTCATCCATTTCATCGCCACCTACCCGCACACTGCGACTGAACACGATCCCGGCGAGGGAAATGAGCGCCACCTCCGTGGTTCCGCCCCCGATGTCCACGATCATGTTTCCCGCCGGTTCCTGAACCGGCAACCCCACACCGATAGCCGCAGCCATCGGCTCTTCAATCAAATATACCTCCCTTGCGCCGGCATGATTTGCGGAATCCTTGACGGCGCGCTTTTCCACCTCTGTAATGCCACTGGGCACGGCAATAATGACCCGGGGCCGAACCATTGCCCGCCGATTGTGTACTTTACGAATAAAATAGCGGAGCATGGCCTCGGTGATCTCAAAATCGGCGATCACACCGGATTTGAGCGGACGGATGGCCACGATACTGCCCGGCGTCCGGCCCAACATCCGTTTTGCCTCATCGCCTACGGCCAGGACGCGATTCGTGCCCGACTGGATCGCCACCACGGAAGGTTCGCGCAGGATAATGCCTCGATCACGCACATAGACCAAGGTGTTCGCCGTCCCGAGATCGATCCCGATATCATTGGAAAACATGCCAAGAATGCGGCCAAACATACGAAAATCTTTCTAATAAAGAGTAAAACCCGTAAAACGCCATACTGTGCTTCAGATGGCAAGTTCGCGTCAAGATATAAAAAAGCCGCGCACTTGTCGAGCGTCCGGCGCCTCAATCCCGCGCTCGACGAGCCGATCGCCCATGCTATACTGCCGACATGCATGGCCTGAACGTTCTCATTACGCGGTATAGCCAGTTGCTGGTCCTGCGCACGCTGTACCATGCCCAGACGGCCCTGAGCGGTCGGGAAATCGAACGGCGAACCGGATTGTCGAATCGCGCCACCATGCTGGCCCTCGAAGCCCTGGTCGATTGTTCGGCCGTCTTGTTCGAGGAATCCGGCAAGAAACACCTCTACACGTTGAACCGAACCAACTATTTTGTCGCCAAAGGATTGAAACCGGCGTTTGAAGCGGAATCGCTTTTCTGGACCGACTTTACAAAAACCGTGCGTCGGCATGTGCATCCACGCCCCATTGCCGCCGTCGCCACAGGTCCCCTCGCCCGCGATGACAGTTCCCTGAACACGCGCATCCAACTGACGATGATCTTTTCGACGGGCAGAAACCGTATTCGCGCCTTCAGCCGCATGGAAGCGCTGAACGAAACGGTACTAAAGCGTTACGCCGTAACCATCGATCCGGTCCTGCTCGATGTGAACAATATGGACGAAGACAAATATGACGCACTCTGGAGACGCGTCGAACGGGAAGGGATCCTGCTGTTCGGCACCTTGCCGTAGGGAGAAGGCATGGTTGATGGTTAATGGTTGAAGGAGAAAGAAGAAACGAATATGTGTAATGTTCGGCTGGCAAGCCACATCAACCATTAACCATGAACCATGAACCATTAACCATTACCCATTCCTCATGAATCTTGTTCTCGCTTCCTTTTCCCGTGCCCGCGCCGACCTGTTGCGGGCAGCGGGCTATGAATTTACACAACAGCCCTCCGGCGTCCATGAGCGCCCTTTCGAGACCGGCGAAGATCCGGGCGCGTATGTGGAATATCTCGCCGCACAGAAGGCGACGGCTGTTGCGGCGGAGCATCCCGACGACGTTGTGATCGGCGCGGATACCGTCCTCTATCTTGACGGGCGCACGTACGGCAAGCCCGCCGATCTCGATGCGGCCGAAAAGATGCTGAAAGAACTGTGCGGCAAGACGCATATGCTGATGACGGGGATTTGCGTGATCGGGCCCGGCGGCAGACGGATAGGGTCGGCACATGATACGGTGAAGGTGACCATGCGGCGTTGGTCCGATGCCCATATCCGGCGTCATGTGCAAATCGCGAAACCGCTGGCCTACGCCGGCGCTTATGCCTTGCAACAGGAAGGCTGCGTGATGGTCGAACGGATTGAAGGCGACCCCAATACCGTCATCGGCCTGCCGATGGGATTGGTGGAAGATATGATTGAGCAGGCGCAGCAGGAATGATCGGCGGAGCGCTACTCATTTCTTCGTAGCCGGCACCGTCAGGGCGTCTTAACGGTCCCTTACACCTTCTTGAAACAAAGCGTGGCGTTGTGGCCGCCGAAACCGAGCGAGTTATTGAGGCACGCGCGCACGGGCGCTTCCCTCGCTTCATTCGGCACATAATCCAAGTCGCACGCCGGATCGGGCGTCGTATAGTTGATCGTCGGATGGACTTTACCGTCGCGCAACGTCAAAGCGCATACGATTGATTCCAGCCCGCCGGCCGCGCCCAGCGTATGTCCAATCATCGACTTGGTGGAATTAATCATAATACGCCGGGCATGTTCCTCGCCCAAAGCGGTCTTGGTGGCGAGCGTTTCGCCCTTATCGTTGAGCGGGGTGCTCGTGCCATGCGCATTGAGATAATCAATGTCGGAAGGCTGCAAGCCGGCGTCTTCAACCGCCAACGACATGGCCTTCGCCCCGCCGCTGCCGTCTTCAAGGGGCGCCGTGATATGATGGGCGTCGCACGTCCGTCCGTAGCCGGCGAGTTCACAGTAGATGTTCGCCCCGCGCTTTTGCGCGTGCTCCAATTCCTCCAGAATGAGCACGCCGGCGCCTTCCGCAATCACGAACCCGTCCCGATCGGCATCGAACGGGCGCGAGGCGCCTTGTGGATCGTCGTTGCGGGTAGTCAGCGCCTTCATGGCGGAAAACCCACCCACACCCATCTCGCAGATCGACGACTCGGCGCCGCCCGCGATCATGATATCCGCGTCGCCGCTTTGAATGATACGAAGCGACTCGCCCAGGCAATGGGTCGCCGTGGCGCACGCGGAAGTAATCGCGAAATTCGGCCCACGCAATCCGTATTCAATGGAGACGTACCCGGCGACGATGTCCACGATCATTTGGGGAATCATGAAGGGCGAAAACCGGGAAGGTCCCCGCTCCATCAGGACGCGCGCCTGCTGCGTGAGGACGTGCAAACCTCCGATACCGGATCCGATCACGACTCCAGCACGATTCGGATCCTCCTTGGCAAATTCCATGCCCGCATCGGCCACGGCCATTTTGGCGGCTGCAATACCGAAAAGCGTAAAGGGGTCCATGCGCCGCTGTTCGCGCTTGGAAATAAATTCGTCGACGTCAAACTCAACGACCTCGCCCGCGATCTGCGAAGCATATTCGGTCACATCCATCTGCTGGATCGGCCGGATACCCGACTCTCCGGCCAGCAGCCGTTGCCAGAAGATGTCCAACCCGCACCCCAACGGGGAAACCACACCCATTCCTGTGACGACAACACGACGTTGAGCCATTCGTCCGCTCCTTTGCTAGACCCGACCAGAAAACCAGCGGCGCCGGCCGCCGATGTCCTTTTTCTCCGGCCTCTCCGGCAACCCTGTCCGGGAACCCATATAATGACAGACCGGGGAGGACCCGCTTGAGCGGGCCTCCCCGGCTTATCATTCAATCAAGGTGCTCAGCTTTCGCCGTACCCTTTTTCTTTCAGGTAGCTGATTACCGCACCGACCGTCGTGAGCTTTTCGGCGTCTTCATCCGGAATTTCCGCGCCAAATTCTTCTTCGAAGGCCATGACCAATTCCACTGTGTCCAGGGAATCGGCGCCGAGGTCTTCGATGAAGGATGCTTCCGGCGTAACCTGTTCGGGGTTTACACCGAGTTGCTCCACAATGATGTCTTTGACTTTATCTTCCAGTGCCATGTGCTTCTCCTTTTCTTACCCTTTCAGGTTACCATACCTCCGCATACAGTGACCACCTGCCCGGAAACGTATGCCGCCTCGTCTCCGGCCAGAAACGCGATCACATTGGCCACGTCATCCGGCGAGCCAAATCGTTTCAATGGAATGTTGTCCAACATTTGTTTCTTCACATCGTCCGACAGTTCATCGGTCATCTTCGTCGCAATGAATCCCGGCGCCACCGCGTTGGCGCGGATATTCCGCGCGGCCAGCTCTTTGGCCACAGACTTTGTCAGGGCAATTACGCCCGCTTTTGACGCCGAGTAATTACACTGTCCGGCATTTCCGATCAACCCGATTATCGACGCCACATTCACAATGGCGCCCGAACGCTGTTTCATCATGATCCGCGATACGGCTTTGGTGCACAGGAACGTGCCCTTGAGATTGATCTCCAATACGTTGTCCCAGTCCTCCTCGGCCATGCGCATCAGGAGCCCGTCCTTGGTAATGCCCGCGTTATTAATCAACACGTCGATACGGCCGAACGCCTTCTCCACTTCGCCTACGGCCCGCGTCACGTCGTCACCGACGGCGACGTTCATCGCGAAGGATTCCGCGCGCCGGCCCAAAGCCCGCACCTTCGATTCGGTATCCTCGATCCATTCCTTCCGCAAATCGCATAAGGCAATGTCCGCCCCTTCAGCCGCCAGTTTCAGCGCGGTGGCCTGGCCTATGCCGCGCGCGGCTCCGGTAACCAGCGCTACTTTACCATCAAATCGACCCATAATTAAATCCTTCCCTCAATGACGCAATGACTTACAGCCGCCCCAACACGGCCGTCAAGGAGGCATGGTCCTGAATGTTATGAATGGCGGCCTGCTTGTCAATACGCTTAACGAGCCCCGACAACACCTTGCCCGGCCCGCACTCGACAAGCGTGCTCACACCCTGCTCACGGATCCACCGCACATCGTCCACCCAACGCACCGAATGAGTAACCTGCTGCACCATGGCTTCGCGGATTTCGTCGACGGACGCGAACGGGGCCCCTTTGACATTGGAGACAACCGGCATGGTCGGCGGCTCCAATGTGATCGTGTCCAGAAACGCCTTGAGCTGTTCGGCGGCGGGCTCCATCAGACGCGAATGAAAAGCGCCGGCCACGTTCAAGCGGATCGCGCGTTTCGCACCCGCCTCCTTGGACATCCCTTCGGCCCGTTCGATCCCCGGCACGGGACCCGACAACACCGTCTGCTCCGGAGAGTTCAGATTCGCGATCTCAACCCCGCATTCGGCGGCGATCGATTGCAGGCGTTCCACCGGCAACCCGATGACGCTCAGCATGCCTCCGGCCGACTGTTCGCACGCCGCCTGCATGAAACGGCCCCGGGCCTCCAAAACGCGCAGCGCATCGTCAAACGAGACCGACCCGGCGGCGTACAGTGCGGCCCATTCCCCCGAACTCAATCCCGCCACGGCGGCGGGCCGGAGGTCCGGTCGTTGATGCTTCAGGGCCTCGTACGCCGCGGCGCTGACCACGAAAATTGCGGGCTGCGCACGATTCGATTTGGTCAATTCCTCGTCGGGCCCTTCGAAGCAGATGTGCGCCAGATCAAAGCCCAGCACCTCGTTCGCGCGCTCGAACAACGCGCGGCATTCCGGAACCTGTTCCGCCAGATCCTTGCCCATACCTAAGGCCTGCGCGCCCTGCCCCGGAAAGAGTATCGCTATCTTGCTCATTTCATTGTCCTCACTGGTTCCCAGTGTTCAGTATTCAGTGTTCAGTTTTCAGTTTTCAGGAAATGACGCGATCTGAACCGGCATATATTACTGAACACCGAACACTGAACACTTTTCTCCTACCATTCCAACAAACTGGCGGCCCAGGTAAAGCCGCCGCCGAAGACCACCATCAGGACCAGCTCGCCGCGGTGGATACGACCGTTCCGAGCCGCCTCGTCCAACGCCACGATGATGGATGCAGCGGAAGTATTCCCATATCGGTCCACATTCAGATAGAACTTCTCCAACGGCGCACCGATCCGTTGCCCGATGGCTTGAATAATCCGCGCATTGGCTTGGTGCGGGATAATGCACGACACATCCTCAATCGTCGCACCGCACAGTCTCAACGCTTCCTGGGCCGCGTTGGCCATGTTCGTAACCGCATGCTTAAACACTTCGCGGCCAGCCATCTTCAAACAATTCATGCGCTCGTCCAACACCTGCTGCGATAAGGGATGTCGACTGCCCCCGCCGGGAATGGACAACAAATCGCTCAACGTACCGTCCGCCCCGAGCACACTGGTCAGAATGCCGTACGGCGCGCCTTTCGCCTGCAGAATCGCCGCGCCGGCGCCGTCGCCGAACAGCACACAGGTGGAGCGATCGGTCCAGTCCATGACCATACTCATCTTCTCGGCCCCGATGATCAACGCCGTTTGCACACCGCCCGTACTCACAAACTGGCGTCCGACATCCATGGCATAAAGAAATCCCGAACAGGCCGCGGACAGGTCCATGCACGCCGCGTTCCGGGCGCCGATCTGCTTCTGCACGAAACAGGCGGCACTGGGAAACGCCATGTCGGGCGTGCACGTAGCCACCACAATCAGGCCAATGTCGTCGGGGGCAATGCCGCCCTCTTTCATGGCCCGGCGCGCCGCCTCGGCGGCCATATCGGATGTGGCCTCGTTCTCCGCCGCAATCCGACGTTCCCGAATCCCGGTGCGCGTATAAATCCACTCGTCCGAGGTGTCGACGACCTTCTCCAGCTCAGCGTTGGTCAGGACGCGTTCCGGGAGATAAGCCCCCGTGGCTACAATGGATACCGTCCGAACCGTGGACGTCACGGGCCGCGTAAGTCTATGCGTGATGGGTTCCGTCATGATGCCGAACCGAACTGTTTAACCTGCGCTTCAATGTCCTGATTGATGTTCTGACGCACCCACTCTACCGACACCCGAATAGCGTTACAGACCGCCACGGCGGAGGATGAACCATGCCCGATAATGCACACCCCGTTTACGCCCAGCAAGGGGGCGCCCCCGTGCGTCTCGGGGTCAGACCGTTCCTTGATGCTGTGAATCCCTTTCCGCAACATCAACGCACCGGCCAACCGCAACGGATTGCGCGTAAGCTCCTCTTTCAACCAGCGCCCAATGGAACGCGCCACGCTTTCGGATGTCTTCAACACCACATTGCCTACAAACCCGTCCGTCACGACGACATCCACGTTTCCATCGAATAAATCCTGGCTTTCGACGTTGCCCTTGAAATTGAGATTGGACCGATCAAGCATGCGGTACGCTTCCTTGGTGGCCTCGTTCCCTTTGGATTCTTCGCCCCCGATGTTAAGCAGACCGACTGTCGGATTCTCCTTTTTTAATATGCTCCGGGAGTACGCCAATCCCATGACCGCGAATTGGCACAACCATTCAGGCGCGCAATCCG
>SLGY01000144.1 GCA_007136425.1 Kiritimatiellia bacterium | reverse complement strand
TCATGTGAAACATGTCCAGCAACACTTGCGTCGTGTCCCGGATACGCGCCACGGCGTGATCGGCGTGATGCTCGCGTTCCAAGGCGAAATAGGCGACCGTATCAAGCTCATACAGGTAGGGGCAGGTCGCCTGAAAGAAATTGGCCAACAGCTCGTCGGTCGCCCACAAATCAACCAGGCAGGAAAGGTTATCGAAGACGTAGAAGACCCGTTCGCCCCAACGGGAAATGATGCGGTTAATCTGGGCGCTGAAAACATCGAAGCCGGCGCGCGGATCGAATGACTCCACCACCATGCCCGGCCCGGCGGCAAGCACCGGCTCGTGGGTGCCGAACCGGATATAGACAAACGTGCGGCCGTCCCGACGGGATTGGTCCAGGAACGCGCGGGCAAAACGGCGGTAATCATCGAGCGCCTCGACCTGCCAAACCACATTATCGCCGAGACGAAATCCCTGAATCAACTCGTCAAGGGCGGGAACCCCGCTGGGAACAAGGCGTGCATCTGTGCCGTTTTCATCCATCAGCGGCTATTATAGCATGGCACAGCCAGCGCGTACAGGACACGAAACGATCGGGCAGGTGAGATGTGAGTGTCCTTGAAAGGCTATACCGACCGATGCGGAACATTGTAGAGGTCGGTGGCGGGAATCGCACGTACTGTACCTGCCTTATATTGTCGTGAATGCGCCAACGCGGGCTCCGACGCACGCAATACTCCGCGACCACGAACCAAGAACAACATCAGCATCGCCAAACCCATAAGAGACATCGTTCCGGGCTCGGGAAGACCGTTGACGGTGGAAATGCTAAAATTAATATTGAAATCTGCGCCACCCGTTGTAAAGCCACCCCACTCCAGATCCAGTCGCGATACATTCGAGAAATCAATGTTGTCACCCGCAAATTCCTCATGAAGCCATTCCGCCGATTCCAACAAATCAATAATATCCTTAGTCACTGTACCCGTGCCCGTAGGCGAATAAACGGTAAGGCTCATGAAGCCGGTCTGGGCAGGCTCGTCTGCAGCTAATCCGGACAATCTGAAGCCGGTAATCAACCCGTTACGGTCAAAGTTGGCATTCAAATCCTCGAAACGCCCGTATGATAACAGCCCCCCTGCTATCGCCGTCGCATCAGACGTATACGTGAAGCGATTCACGACTCCCGCAATGGTTTCCGTTCGTGCCACCACAGCGCCTTCGGAGCCGGGCGCAGCCGTGATTTCGTAATATCTTGAACCGCCTACCGTGTCCGAGGGATTGATGCCGGTCACATTCACGCTTGCAAAGTTAACGGTAGGGGAAAAGATCTCGATCTGATTTCCCACTTCCCCCCGGAAATTATCGACTACAAAAGCAGAAAAAGATACATGAACAGGAAAAACCAGCACGGCGAAAACCGCAGCGACACCAACCATATTCCCGACTCTATATCCCCTCGTCCTCATTTTCGCATAAAGCTTTCCACTACCCCTCGGGCGGGTTTCCTTCACGACAAATTCGAACGCTGCCACAGGAAGAGATGAATAGCAAACAAAAAGATCACTTTTGATGCGGCCGTTATCTTAACTCAATATGTATCGAATGTAATTCCGGCGGATAGGCGAAGACACGAGGGGGCGGGGATTGAAGGGCAGGACGCTTTGCCACTAGCCACGACCCAACCCCGACCCGGAAATAGCAAGGCTATCCGACCGCTCCGCTTGCGCGCTGAAGGGAAACGCTCTATGATCCCCCCATGAAGTCGAATGATATGGCCATCGAAACATTCCGGCAGATGACGCCCGACCAGCGCTGTCAAACGGCGTTTGCGCTCTATCGGACGGCGCGTCGCATCAAGACGGCGGCCTGCCGGGCACAACACCCGGAATGGAGCGAGTCCCGCGTGCACGATGAAGTTCGAAAGGTATTCCTGCATGCCCGAAGTTGAACCGATATCCCTGTTTATTCGCCCTCTTGATCAACTCCGAATTCCCTATATGGTAACCGGCTCACTGGCCTGCATTGCCTATGGGACCCCGCGCCTGACACACGATGCCGATGCCGTCATCGTGCTTCATCGCAGCCAGGTTAATGCCCTCATCCACACTTTCTGTGAACCGGAATACTATTGCCCTCCCGAGGACGTCATTCTCATCGAATGCGCGAGAGAGCAACGCGGACATTTTAACATCATCCATATCGGGAGCGGCCTGAAGGCTGATTTCTACTTGGCCGGCCGTGACCCTTTGCATGCATGGGCAATGAATCACGCGCAAACCATACCCATCTCCAACGTTCAGGTGCGCGTGGCGCCCCCTGAATACGTGATTGTCCGAAAACTCGAATTCTACAGGGAGGGCGAATCGACCAAGCACCTGCGCGATATCGCCGGCATCCTGGCGGTGTCGGGTGAGGCCTTGGACAGGTCCGCTTTGCAGAAATTAATAGACGAACGCCATCTAGATGCCTTATGGCAAATGGCACTTGAAGAAGACCCGACGCAATGACCATACGTACCCGTTTCGCCCCGAGCCCCACCGGTCAGGTCCATATCGGCAACCTGCGCGTGGCCATCTATAACTGGCTTTTTGCCCGCCATGCGGGCGGAAAGTTCCTGCTGCGCATGGAGGACACCGACCGGGAACGCTCCACTCCGGAAGCCGTACAGGCCGTGCTAGACGCGATGACCTGGCTCGGCCTGGAGCCGGACGAGTCCCCTGTGTATCAATCGCAACGCCGCCAGGCGCATCTGGAGGCGGCCGAACAACTCTTGAGCAAGGGCCTCGCCTACAAGGAGGACAAGGGCGGAACCGGGCGAGGAGAAGCCGTGCTGTTCCGGATGCCGGGCTCAGCCATGACCTTTCACGACGAGATCAAGGGCGACCTGCACAAACAGGCGAAGGACATGAAAGACTTCGTGATCGTTCGTTCCGACGGCGCGCCGGTCTTTCATCTTGCGAATGTAGTGGACGATATCTTCATGAACGTCTCACACGTGATCCGCGGCGACGACCACATCGAAAACACCTTTCGCCATATCGCACTTTATCAGGCGCTCAACGCGCCCGTCCCCAAATTCGCGCACTTGCCCATGATCGTGAACGCGCAGGGCAAGCCCTACGCCAAACGAGACGGCGACGCGTTCGTCGGCGACTTCCGCGAGAAAGGATATCTGTCCGAAGCGCTGCTCAATTACCTCGCATTACTCGGCTGGTCCCCCGGCGAAGATCGAGAAATGATGACGCGGGACGAGATGATCCGCCTGTTCACGCTTGACCGGGTACAATCCGGTGCGGCGCAGTTCGACCCGAAAAAGTTCGAATGGATGAACGGCGAACACATGCGCGCGCTGCCGAAAGAGGTCCACCGCGAAAAGTATCTGGCCGCCATCCCGAACGCGGGAGACGATCCCGCCTATCTGGACGCCGTCATCGACGTCATGCAGGAACGCGTAAAAAAATGGCCCGACATCCCGGGTATGGCGGGCTTCTTCTTTACGGAAGACTACCCCTACGACGAGAAAGCCGTAACCAAACGTCTGCGCAGGGAGGGCGCGCTGGACCTGCTTGCAGCCCTGAAAGAGGCCTACACCTCACTCGATCCGTTCAACGCGGAAACCACCGAGTCCGCCTTGCGCGAGCTGGCCGATGCGCGCGGCGCCAAACCCGCCGACCTGATCCACCCGGTCCGGATCGCCGTTTCCGGCATCCCTCACGGGCCCAGCCTGTTCCATATGCTGGAGGTGCTCGGCAAGGCGCGCGTGGTGCGGCGTATCGACAGAACGCTGGAACGGTTTGGGTGAGTTCGGAACAAGATCGAGGGTGTGAACAGAAGTCGCGGCGAGGCGGCAGAAACCATACACCATCTTTACATTGCCCACAGGAAGGGCTATGAAACAGCGGAAATGTATGAGGCCTATCGGGAACGCTACAAAGAATGCATTCGTATGCTGAACGGATTAGAAAGAGCGCTTGAAAAGCAATTACCTGAGAATGAACGTCGCTGGCCACAATCCGGCATTACGAGAATATGAAGAATCGTATGACGCCAATCCTCCCGGCTATCCTGAACCCTGAACCCCGAACCCTCTAGCAATCAACACTACAACATGTCGGACACCACCACCCCATCAGACACCCCCGCCCCTTCCCGCCATTTCATCCGGCAAATCATCGACCGGGATCTGGCCGAAGGAAAGAACGACGGACGCGTGATTACCCGCTTTCCGCCCGAGCCCAACGGTTATCTTCATATCGGGCACGCCAAATCCATCTGCCTGAATTTCGGTTTGGCGGAGGAATACGGCGGTCAATGCCACCTGCGTTATGACGACACGAATCCCGCTGCGGAAGAGATGGAGTATGTCGAGGCCATCGAACGGGACGTGCGCTGGCTGGGATTTGATTGGGGCAAGCACCATTACTTCGCCTCGGACTATTTCGAGCCGTTCTATCGATACGCCGAAGAACTCATTCAAAAAGGGAAGGCTTACGTTTGCACGCTATCGCCGGAAGCCTTCAAGGAGTATCGCGGCGTGCCCACCCGACCGGGGAAAGAAAGCCCGTCCCGGAACCGCCCGCCCGCTGAAAGCCTCGACCTCTTCCGCCGCATGCGCGCCGGCAAATTCGCCGACGGCCAATATGTTCTGCGCGCCAAGATCGATATGGCCTCGCCGAATCTGCATATGCGCGATCCCGTGCTCTATCGCATCAAGAGGATCCATCATCATCGCACGGGTGAAGACTGGTGCATCTACCCGATGTATGATTTCGCCCATTGCATATCGGACGCCATCGAAGGCATCACGCACTCGATCTGCACGCTGGAATTCGAGGTGCACCGGCCCCTATACGACTGGATTCTCGAGCAGATCAGCGCGCCGGCTCACCCGCAACAGATCGAGTTCGCCCGCCTGAACCTATCCTATACGGTCATGAGCAAGCGGCGCCTGTTACAACTCGTTCAGGAAAAGCACGTCGCGGGCTGGGACGATCCGCGCATGCCGACGATCTGCGGCATGCGTCGGCGCGGCTATCCACCCGAGGCCATTCGCACGTTCTGTGAAACGATCGGGGTCACAAAATACGATAGCATGACGGAAATGGAGCTGCTCGAGCATTGCGTGCGAGAAAACCTGAACAAACACGCGCTCCGCCGTATGGCGGTGTTGAATCCGTTGCGCGTCGTCATTACCAACTTTCCCGACACGCCCGCGATCGATGTGAAGGCGGTGAATAATCCCGAAGATACGGATGCCGGCACGCGCACGATGGCGTTCACGCGGGAACTCTTTATCGAGCGCGAAGACTTCGCCGAGGAACCGCCTCCAAAATTCTTCCGCCTGGCGCCCGGCAAGAGTGTCCGGCTCCGGTATGCGGGGTTCCTCACGTGCGAACGTGTCGAACACGACCCGGCCACCGGCGACATCGCCGCCCTCCATTGCCGTTGGGATCCGCCGGAAACCAAAGTGAAGGTAAAGGCGACGATTCACTGGGTGTCCGCCGATCAGGCGCGCGAAATCGAAGTACGTTTGTACGATCGCCTTTTCACGGTCCCCGACCCCATGGAAGTCAAGGACGCGGATTTCAAAAGACACTTGAACCCCCGTTCGCTCAGCACGGTCATCGCCCGAGCCGAACCCGCGCTTCTCGATGCCGCACCCGGCGAATCGTTCCAATTCGAGCGCACCGGTTACTTCTGTGCGGATATGAAGGATTCGCGTCCCGGCGCACCCGTGTTCAACCAGACCGCGGCACTGAAAGCGGTGCGCGCGAAGAAAGGGTAAGAATGGCTATCGCCCGGTTATTTTTTGTTCTCATAATCCTGCAAAGCGCTTACCCTGCCCGGTATGCATCGACGTGATTCATTTGATGTAATGACCGGCTTGCTGGCCGTACTCGGAGACGCGCTGGCCATTTACGGCGGCATCATGCTCGCCGTATGGATCCGCTTCTTCAGCGGCTGGGTACCCTTTACGGAAGCCTTACCCCCGCTGGCCATCTACTGGCAGGGCGCGGGGGTCACGACCTTGATCTTTCTGCTCATCTTCGCCGCGCTCGGCTTGTATAAGCGTCCTCAGATCGGCCCGTTCGGCGACAAAATCCCGCGTATCCTGCGCGCGTGCCTCTGGAGCATCGGCCTGGCCATGATCCTTGCCTTCGCCATCCGCACCGACCCGCCCTTCTCGCGACTCGCCACCGGGATTTCGTTCTTTACCGTCATGGGATTCCTGAGCATTGAACGTTACCTCCTTTTCCGGCTGGAGATTTTCCTCTACGCGCGAAAGGGGGTCCGCAACCATGTCACGATTCTCGGCACAGGCGAAAACGCGGCACAACTCAAACACGCCATGGAAACCGATCCACGCCTGCGCTCGAAAATCACGGCGTTTTTCTCCACGGACGACAGTCCCCCGGACTCCCGCATCGATCCGTCCATGATTCGCGGCTCGCTCGAGGATCTGCAGGCCCATCTTGATGCCGGGGCAACGAATCACGTTATTCTTTCCCAGATGAACATCAGCCGACATGAAATGGTGGACATCATCGTAAAATGCGAGCGCGCCATGGTGAACTTTCACATCGTGCCCGATTTGTTCCGCATTCTGACAAGCAAGGTGGACATTCATAATGTGGACGGCGTGCCGTTGCTCGGCATGGGCAAATGGCCGCTGGACCATTTCGGCAATCGCCTGCTCAAACGTGCGGAAGACCTTTTCGGCTCGCTGATCGGCTTGATCCTGAGCGCGCCCTTGATCGGGCTTTTCGCCGTGCTGGTAAAGCGCTCTTCACCCGGCCCCGCATTTTATCGTCAGCAGCGTTGTGGCGAAAGCGGGAAGCCATTTATCATCTATAAACTGCGCACCATGACAACCGACGCCGAAGAAAAGACCGGCCCGGTCTGGGCGCAACAGGATGATCCGCGTCGCACGCAGCTCGGCGCTTTCATGCGACGATATAACATCGATGAATTGCCTCAATTCTGGAACGTGTTCCGGGGCGATATGAGCCTTGTCGGCCCGCGCCCGGAACGCCCGCACTTCGTGGAACAGTTCAAGGAAGACATCGGCAGCTACATGTGGCGGCACATCTACAAGCCCGGCATGACAGGCTGGGCGCAAGTCAACGGATTCCGGGGAGACACCAGCATCGAAGACCGTATCAAGTTCGACCTGTTCTATCTCGAAAACTGGTCGCTGGCCTTCGACTTCAAGATACTGGTGAAGACGTTCTTTACGCGGGATAACGCGTATTGAACCGGCACCGCGCGGATGCGCGATTCCGGGTATATTCAAAGAACGACAAGATCGCCGCGCCTCTTCGGCACAGGCGACAGTCCGGCTTATCGGTTGCAGGTCTTACCGGATCCGGGCGGGAAAAGATCAGGCCTTGGCTTCAGCAGCGGAAGTCTCGGACTTCCGACTTTCAGTCTTTTTCCGTTTCTTGCGCCGTAAGCGCGCTTGACGCTTAACTCGAACTCTCAATTGTTGTCCCATAGGCGGCGTACTTTAGCAAAAGCGTTCACGCCGTCAAGAGACGTTTACCGCCGGATGCAAATAGATAGGCGCCAACGGTTCGGACGCCCAACCGGCCCGCCGCGCGACGTGAGCCAACCGCCCTACCCATTCGGCGGAGGGATATCGATCCTGCTCCACCCAATCGCCACGCGACGACTCGTTCACAACATGCGCAGCCAACCGGCTCCACTCCGATGTCACCCGCACGGCGCCGGGGGGAAGCGCCGACGATAAATCGGCATAGGCCGCCATTCGCCAATCGCCAACCGGCTCCACCCCTTGCGTTGCCCGCTCGTATACACCAAACCAGGCCTGACCGCGCCGCGCATCACCAACCACGGCGACCTGATCGACATCCGACCGTTCCGCCATTGTAGCCGCCGCCAGGGCCGCCCCACTGCTTACCGCAAACACCGAAGTCCCTCCAGGCAAGGCCAACCCGCGCGCGGCGGTCAATGCGACCCGCATCCCGGAATAGCGACCGGGGCCGCGTCCAGCCGCAAACACATCGACGTCTCCCCACGTCCACGCGGATTCCTCTCGAACTTCTTCCAATACACCGAACAACCCGTAGACGCGCCCGTGCAAGAACGGAATTTCGCGTCGGGCCACAATGCGATCGCTCTCCAGCAACGCCACATCGCCGACGGCAGAAGACAACTCAATCGCCACAATCTTCATACGCGCTCACTCGCTTCAATTCGGACTTGGCGTTCCTGTTCCGTCCCGCCGTGCTCGAGCCGGACATGAATCGTCCGCTCCGGCAACGCCGTTTCCGCCCGTTCCGCCCACTCTATGGCCGTCACACCCGCACCTTCCAAGTATTCGTCCAACCCCATGTTCAACGCATCATCGGCCGTACGCAAACGGTAGAGATCGATATGATATAACGGCAGACGACCGCGATACTCGTTCACCAACGTGTAAGTCGGACTGGACACCGGTTGATCCACCTGAAGCGCCTGGGCGATGCCCTGAATGAAGCAGGTCTTACCGGCGCCGAGTTCGCCGTGCAGGGCCAGCACATCGCCGGCCTGCAAGCGTGCGGCCAAATCCGCCGCCAGTGCGCGCGTTTCGTCAGGGGAACGGGTCAACACTTGCTTCATCTCCGCACTTTGCGTTTGCGTCGTTTCTCTGTGTGGTACACACGCACTTCGTCATCACCGTGGACGCCCCCCAACATGAGGCCCGGGCACGTGCCCACGTAGCAGTCATCTTCATCCGACCATTTAACGATTTTCAGATATCGATCACCAGGTTTCATCGTTTGACATTGCAGTATCATGTCAAGCTGTCCCGGCCCCGGATCCGTCATTGACCCTGGTCTTGGAGCGCGGCGCTTTGCGGCGCACTCCAAATGGTTAATAACAATGCTCGTCCGCCGGGAACGTCCCGTCTTCCACTTCCTGCTTGTACGCGGCGAAGGCGTTGCGCATCGCCTCGCCCAGCTCGGCGTAGCGTTTGACGAATTTGGGCGTGAACTTGCTGAACATACCCAGCATATCGTGAACTACCAAGACCTGCCCGTCGCATTCGGGGCCCGCCCCGATCCCGACCGTCGGCACGTCGATCGACGCCGTAATATCCGCCGCCAACGCCGCGGGCATGCCTTCCAGCACCAGCGAAAAGATCCCGGCATCCGCAAGAGCCAGCGCGTCGGACTTCAATTGATCGGCGGCCGCGTCGGATTTGCCCTGGACCTTGTAACCCCCGAACGCGCGCACGCTCTGCGGAGTCAACCCGATATGCCCCATCACGGGAATCCCGTTGGCGATCAGGTGCCGCACGGTCTCGGCACGAAACGCGCCCCCCTCGATCTTCACCGCGTCCGCACCCGCCTCCTTGATCAGGCGTCCCGCGTTGTCGACCGCTTGATCCAGTGTCACTTGATAGGACAGAAACGGCATGTCGGCGACAATCAAGGCGGATTCGGCGCCGCGCGCGACCGCGCGCGAGTGATGAATCATGTCCTCCATCGTCACCGGAATCGTCGAATCGTAACCGAGCATGGTCATGCCGAGCGAATCGCCCACAATGATCAGGTTAATACCCGCCGCATCCACCAACTGCGCGGTGGAATAGTCATAGGCGGTCAGGGAAACTATCTTCCCCTTCCCCTTAATCTTTCGTACTCGGTCAACAGTCCATTTCATGGATTTTCAAATTTCGATTTTCGATTTTCGATTGAATACTTGTAACCGCAAATGGACGCTAGAGCATTTAAAGTAATTCCGTAGCCGCCGTCGTTAGACGGTAGATGATCTTCCCGAGCAAACAGGAATTCACGTCCTAACCCGCCGTAGGCGGGCAGCGGCTACCATTTCACGAAATGATTTTCTTACTTATCACTTCTTACTTTCTACCTTCTACTTCTTACTTCTCACTTCTTACTTCTTACTTCTTACTCTTCCCCGCCACGGCATCGGCCAACTCATCAATGGTGCGCGCCACCGGCACACCGGCGGCGCTGAACGCCTTGATCTTCGATTCCGCCGTGCCCGCGCCGCCGGACACAATCGCCCCCGCATGCCCCATCCGCTTGCCTTCCGGCGCGGTCTGCCCGACGACATATGCAAAAACGGGCTTGTTCATGTGTTTGCCGACATATTCCGCCGTACGCTCTTCCTCGTCGCCGCCGATCTCGCCGATCAAAACCACCGCGTCCGTGTCCGGGTCCTCCTCGAAGAGCGGCAACAGATCCCGGAACCCGGATCCGACAATCGGGTCGCCGCCCACACCGATACAGGTGGACTGCCCGACGCCGCGTTCCGTGAGCGAATTGACGATTTCGTAGGTCAACGTACCGCTGCGCGAAATCACCCCCACGCGGCCCGGCTTGTGTATCTGGCCCGGCATGATCCCGATCTTGGCCTTGTCGGGCGAGATCACGCCTGGACAGTTCGGCCCGATCAAACGCCCCCCCTTCGCCTGCACCGCATGATACACGCCGACCATGTCGATGACGGGTATTCCTTCCGTAATACAGACAATCAACGAGATACCGGCTTCCGCCGCCTCGATCACTGCGGCGGCGGCAAACTT
>SLGY01000106.1 GCA_007136425.1 Kiritimatiellia bacterium | reverse complement strand
GTCGTAAATGTCTTCGGCCGTGATGAAAGACATTTCCATGTCGATTTGCGTGAATTCCGGTTGCCGGTCCGCGCGCAAATCCTCGTCGCGAAAACAGCGGGCGATTTGGAAATACCGGTCCACGCCCGCCATCATGAGGAGCTGCTTGTATTGTTGCGGCGCCTGTGGCAGCGCATAGAACGAACCGGGCATGACCCGGCTGGGCACGAGATAGTCGCGCGCCCCTTCGGGCGTGCTCTTGGTAAGGATCGGTGTTTCGACTTCCGTAAAACCCACCTCGTCCAGATAGCTCCGCACGGCCTGGGCCATCCGGTGCCGCACGCGTATACCGCGCTGCATCCGGGGGCGGCGCAGGTCCAGATAGCGGTACGTCAAGCGCAGGTCATCGGACACCTTTTCCGCCTCCGCGTCGTCGAGCGGAAACGGCGGCGTACGACTTTTGTTGAGGATGGAGATGGCGTTGCATCGCACCTCGATCTCGCCGGTCAGCAGTTTGGCGTTCACCATGTCGGGCGGACGCGCCTCGACGACGCCTTCCACCTGTATGACATATTCGCCGCGGGTGGTTTGCGACAGGTCCCACGCGTCCCGGGAGTCGTTGGGATCGAAAATGACCTGGGTCAGCCCGTATCGATCACGCAAATCGATAAAGATCACGCCGCCATGATCGCGCACGGTATCCACCCAGCCGCATAAACGCACGCGCTCGTTCAAGTGTTCGGCACGCAATTCCCCGCATGTATGTGTTCGCATCATGAACTACTCTTCCTCCTCCGTATCCGGACAGACCCGATCCGTACCGGACGTCAAACGCTGCATTAATTCCGGCATATCCAGTTCTTCCTGAACGCCGTCCGCCATGTTCTTCAATTGAAAAGTGCCCTGCTCCATTTCGTGATCGCCGCGAATGACGACATACCGGCTGTTCGCACGGTTTGCAGCGCGCATCTGCGCTTTCATGCTGCGGCCCCGTAAGTCCATCGCGCACGAGACGCCGCGCAGGCGCAGGGATTGCATGAGAACAAGGTTCTCATCGAACGCGGCGGCGCCCTGCGAGATCAGCCATACCGACGGTGGCTTCGCCAAGGACCCCGGATCCAGGCCCTGCCCGGTCAAGGCCGTGATGATTCGTTCCAACCCCATGGCGAAACCCACGCCCTCGATCGTCTGGTTGCCGAAGGTCAATGCATAACGGCCACCGCCGGACAACGCGTCCTGCGAGCCCAACCCGGCGTGCGTGATCTCCCAGACCGTATGCACGTAGTAATCCAATCCGCGCACCAACCGGGGATTCTCCGTCACGGGGATCTCCAGACGCTCCAGCAGAGAAATCACTTCCTTCAAATAGGTGCGGGCCTCGGCAGACATGAACTCGGTCACGGGCGGTAACCGGTCCGCTATATCGCGGCACGCGGCGTTTTTGCAATCAAGAATGCGCAGGGGATTTTGCGCATAGCGCCTTCTGCAATCCTCGCATAACCGATCCAGATCAGGTTCCAACGCGGCGCGCAATCCGTCGGCCACCCGTTGCCGGTCTTCGGGCAAGCCGCGCGTGTTGAGTTCCATCCGGAAATCCTTCAGCCCCCACGCCGACAACACATGCGCCTGCAACGCAATGACCTCGGCATCCGCGGCCGGGCACGGTGCGCCGATGGATTCCACACCCAATTGATGAAATTGCCGGTAACGGCCCGCCTGCGGCCGTTCGCTGCGGAACATGGGCCCGATGTAGTACAAACGCGCGTCCTGCGCCGCCTGGCCACTCCCCGCCACATGACGAATGACCCCCGCCGTGCCTTCCGGGCGGAGACTGAGATCGCGCCCGCCGCGATCCGTGAAACTGTACATCTCCTTCTGTACTACGTCGGTCGTATCGCCGAGCGACCGCTTGAATACCGCCGTCCGCTCCATCACGGGCGTGCGGACTTCGTCAAAAGCGTATCGGGCAAGAATATCGCGGGTCGTCTCTTCCAACCGTTGCCAGAGATAGATCGCAGGAGGGGCAAGGTCAGCCATGCCTTTGATGGGCTGAAAAGATTCCGATGTCATGGGGTTGTAGCCGCCTAACCCGAGACCCGTTGCTTCATCACCTTGCCGGGCTTGAATTTCACGATTTGGCATGAAGGAATGGTCACGACCTGTTCGGGCCGATTCGGATTGCGCCCAATCCGCTGCTTCCGTTCTTTCAATTGAAAGACGCCGAAGTTTCGCAATTCCACATTCTTGCCTTCGGCCAGACTTTCCACAATCATATCCAGTGATTTCTGAATCACCGTGTGAACATCCTGCTGGATCAAGCCCGTCTCTTCAGCGATACGTACGACCATATCTCTTTTCGTCATGAATCCTCCAACCTTTCACCAAGCGAACGGGCGTCCGGTTACGACCCGACCGCTTGTCACTCGCCACGCGCATGGTGTTTTCCCGTTAAAATAGCGGTATCAATCTGCATCATAGACTGATGCGAAAGAGGGTCAAGGCGATTTCTCGCCTTTCAAAAGAGGACCAGCGCATATTCATCTACTTGCGCAACCCGTTGAAAAGAATGACAAAACACCCAAGTACCCAAGCACGAAAGAAGCTCGAATTCCGAATGCCGAAAAGCGAGATGGCTACAATGGCTGGCGCAATATGCTGCCGTGCAACTTAAT
>SLGY01000035.1 GCA_007136425.1 Kiritimatiellia bacterium | reverse complement strand
TGATCGTCAACCCGGCGGCCTGCAAGGCGCGAATCGCCGATTCACGGCCCGCTCCCGGACCCTGCACCCGCACTTCGATTTCATTCAATCCGTAGCCCACCGCTTCGCGCGCCGTTTCCTGGGCGACCATGGTGGCGGCAAAGGCCGTACTCTTACGCGACCCCTTGAAGCCGCAACGCCCGGCCGTCCGCCACGCAATGACACCGCCGCGCATGTCGGTGATGGTTACGGCCGTGTTATTGAAGGTGGCCCGGATATAAGCCACCCCCACCGGCACGTGCCGATGCCCTTTGCCCTTGCCCTTCTTCTTGACCTTGGCCACCGGGGCCGGCTCGTCCGCCTCCCGCAGAATATCTTCCGCGGTGCGCTTTTTCTGGGGCTTCTCCTCCGGCTTGGGCGCTTCCTGCGCAGCCGTATCCGGAGTGGCGTCCGCACCCTGTGCGGGCGCTGTCTCGGACGGGGCCGTCTCTTCGTCTTTCGCTGGTTTCTCTTCAGACATAGTGGTCAACGCTCCTGCAATAAATTACTTCGCCTGTTTGGCGGCGGATCGCGCTTCCTTGCCGCGCACGGCGCCCACGGTGCGGCGCGGCCCCTTCCGGGTTCGCGCGTTAGTGCTGGTGCGCTGGCCGCGCACGGGCAGCCCACGCCGATGGCGCAACCCGCGATAGCTGCCGATACTCACAATGCGACGGATGTTCTGCGACACCTCGCGGCGCAGGTCGCCTTCCACGCGATAGTCCTGCTGCAGTATCTGCGCCAGCTTGGTGACTTCCTCGTCCGCCAGATCATTGGCCTTCTTGGCGGGATCGATCCCCGCTTTCCGCACCAAATCCCGCGCCGAGCGCGGACCGATGCCGTGGATGTACCGCAGGGCATAATCCACGCGCTTGAATCCCGGAATGTCTATCCCCAAAACTCTTGGCATAACCTATTACCGCTCCTCTTAACTTTGACGCTGCTTGTGGCGCGGATTCGAACAAATCACACGGACCACGCCTTTGCGGCGAATGATCCTGCACCGTTCACACATTCTCTTTACAGACGATCGAACCTTCATGATTCACCTTTAAAATACATACGTCCCCTTTGACATGTCGAAGGGTGACATTTCCACTCGGACCCGACTCCCCTTACTCAAGCAGGCACGGGCCCGTTCACGATCCGCGCGCCGGGGAAAAGCCACAATCTCGTGGCCGTTCGGCAGTACCGCATTGAAGGTCGCACCTTGTATCACATCTGTCAAAACAGCGTCCAGCACAAATGTCTCTTTTTTGCTCACTTTTTCGCCACGGTCAGGATTTCCGCCCGCTTCTCACCCACGGCCACCGTGTGCTCGAAATGCGCGGACACTTTCCGGTCCTTCGTCAGCACCGTCCAGCCGTCCGACATGACTTCCACCTCTTCCGTGCCGAGATTGATCATGGGCTCGAGGGCGAACGTCATCCCTGCCCTCAATTTCGGCCCCCGACCCGGCGGCCCGAAATTCGGGATTTGCGGCTCTTCGTGCATGGTGCGACCGATACCGTGCCCCACGAAGTCACGAACGACGGTAAACCCCGCGCCCACCGCCACCGTTTCCACCGCGTGCGAGATATCGGACAATCGACGGCCTTCCACCGCCTGCCCGATCGCCGCTTCCAACGCCTTTTCCGTCACCGTAATCAACCGGATCACGTCCGGATCACTCACGCCGACCATCACCGTGGTCGCCGTATCCCCTACAAAACCGTCATACACCACCCCGAAATCCACACTCAGGATGTCGCCCATTTGGACGATCCGCTTTCCCGGTATGCCATGAACGACTTCGTCGTTCGTCGACACACAGATATGTCCGGGAAAACCGCGATACCCGTAAAAGGCGCTCTTGGCACCCATTTCGGCAATCAATTCCTGCGCGTACTCATCCAACTCCATCGTCGTGACGCCGGGCTTGATCGCCTTCGCCACGGCATCCCGGACGGTGGCCGCCATCCCGCAGCTCACTCTCATCCGTTCGAGTTCATGCGCTGATTTGACCTTGATCATGAGCCTTGCAAATGATCAAGAATCGTAGCCACCGCTTTCTCACGATCCAGCGCGTCCACCTTCTGCAACACGTTCTTGGACTGGTAATATTCGATCAGGCTCGCCGTCTGATTGTTGTACACTTCCAACCGGTTCAACACCGTCTCGCGCTTGTCGTCATCCCGTTGATACAACTCGCCCCCGCACGAATCGCATACCCCTTCGACCTTGGGCGGAATGTTGGTGATATGATACACAGCGCCACAACCACGACAGATCAGGCGACCCGCAATCCGGTCAACCAACACGTCGGTCGGCACGTCCAGCAGAAACACATGCGACACCTTCCCGCGGTCCTCGCCCTCTAGAAAGGCGTCGAGCAAGCGGGCCTGTTCGGACGTGCGCGGAAACCCGTCGAAGATATATTTTACTTCGGCTGGGCCGGCGCCGAGCCGGTCACTGACGATTTTCATGACCACCTCGTCCGGGACCAATTCCCCCGCGTCCATGTACGATTTGGCTTCCAGCCCGACAGCGCTGCCGGATTGCAGGGCTTCGCGCAGCATGTTTCCGGTGGAGACGTGCGTCAGTTCACTATCCGCCGACTTCATATCCTCGGCCAGGGTGCCTTTACCCGAGCCCGGCGCGCCCAACAATATGATCGCTTGAATCATCGGC
>SLGY01000044.1 GCA_007136425.1 Kiritimatiellia bacterium | reverse complement strand
GGATGCCACTCACTGCGCGCACGCCCCAACCCGAAGGCAAACTCCATGGGCTGGATCACATTACCCACACGCTGCGCAAACTGCGACGGCCCCTCCTGAAAACAGACCGCCCGCTGCACATCGTTCCCGACCCGGGTCAACAACACCACGGTATCGCGTACCGGCCCACCACCAATTTCCACGTTCAGCTCAACACCGTCGCCGTACAGCACCTCGGGTTCAGCGGGGTTTACCACGAATTCATAGGGGCTGTATGGGGGGCGATCCCGGTCGGGGAAGAAGATACGTTCCAGGACGACCTGACTCACCCCATGCGGAATGCCCAATAGCAGTCCCACCAGTACCACTTGAAACAGCAGGATGCGCCCTTGCCCGGCCAGTGCCCGGTACGGCCAGGCATCTTTCCAGCGCAGGTCCTGCAAACGCGCGTGCGCTCCACCAACCAGTCGTTCGATGAGATAATCGGCGTCGGCCGCTTGATCCGCCAACTGGTACGCCGCGTAAATATCGTGACGTCGATGGGCCCGCACACGGTCCACGTGCCGCGCATAGTCCTTGGTTGAATAGCGCCACACCCTACCGAGCCGCCACAAGGCCAGTAGAATCCCCACCACCAAGAGCGTTCCGCCGATACGATGCAAGGCCACGACCGAAAAGCTCAGGGCGAAATCAGCGATGGCATACACAAGCAGGGCCACCACAGCGTAACCGGCTATACGCATGCACTCGCGCAGGGCCAGGCCCACGCGATGCCCGTTGCGTTGTCGACGCAGCAAGCGCAGAAAAGTTGTGATCACCGTATGCACTTTACATCAGTCCGTTTCGTCTCCGTAAAAACCACTCCGCACCTAAACACCCCACCAACAAGCCGGCCCACCACCAGCGGTCCCAGTGCGTGTGCCACTCCGGTTCCACGGTCTGTTCGACCGCGACAGCCCGACGAAAACGGGCCGGCACGTCGGCTACATCGGACAGATCGATCAACTCACCGCCGGAACGTCGGGCAAGGTCCTCCAGAAAAGCGGGGTCCGCACTAACATCCATCAACTCGTCGGGCGGCGACCGGACTTCCAGTGTGGCCCGTGCCCCTTGCGCTTCCTCTCCCAGCTCGACACGATAAATGCCGGGCTCGTTCATCGTGAAAATCGCGCGCCATTCCGCTTCTTCATTGGGGACGGCCTGGGGCGACAGTGTTCGCACCGTTTCCGTGCCGCGCACAATCCGGATGGGCGGCGCGCCCGCGTCCGTTCCTTCCGCGACGGATCGTCTGCGGATCGTGGCTTGTACCGCTTGTCCCGGATCGGCGGTCAGTTGGCTCAAGGCCAGGGCATAGGTCTGGCCGGGCAGGTAGTCGGCTTGCAGGCCCATCCACTGAACCAGCGCGGTCCAGAATTGCTGGTACAACTCGGACGCGTGCGGCTGGTCCGGGAAGAAGTCCCAGCGCCATAATTCCCCCGCATTGACCACGGCCGTACGACCGCGGCCAAGACGGCGCACGGCCAGTACCGGCACGGATGCGTCCGAGGCCCCGTCCTCAACGCTTTCAATCCATACCTGTGTGAACGGCTGTAGACGCGCCACACGATGCGCATGTTGGACCTGTGGGAAGTCGTCCCAGACCGAGTCAAGGCGGCTCGGCAACCAAGGGCCAAGCAGCCCGCCCCCGTCGGCCGCGACGGTGGGGCGCAACCGGAATGGGCCCCGTGCGCCCCCGCCCCATTGCAGCGGTTCCAATGGTTCCAGCTCAGGGAAGGACCCCGCATACGGCTTGCCGCGTGCGAAGAGTACCGGACCGCCGTAAGTGGCCACGTAGCGTTGCAACAAGACCAGCCGTTGCGCATCCAGAAAATATTCCGCTCCTTTACCAAAGATAACCACGTCGTATTGATTCAGTTCCGCCTGTGTGGCCGGGAATACCGATCGTTCCTCCACCTCGCTCAAGTGTTCATCCGTTTCCGTCAAAAAGAATCGGTCACCCGTGATACGGTGCACGGTCGTTACGCGCACATACGGCTGGGCGCGGAGCAGTTGCAGGAGGAACTTGCTGTCCCAATGCGGAGCGCCCTCGACAAACAGGACGCGCGCCGGTTGCTCCAGAATCGACGCCGCGAGCCGGACATGATTGTTGGCGACCGTTACCTCCCCCGGCCAGGCGGGCGTTTCGATGCGGTACTCCTGATAGCCGGGCTCCTCGACCGATACTTCAAACGTGACGATCGTTTCTTCATTCGACGCCAAGCGAACGGGCTTCGTCTGCAACCGTTCTCCCTCATGGCCCAGCAAATGGATTTCAGGTCGAATATCCCCGAGATTGGCGTTCATCACGCGCGCTTGCAGACGTAGCGGTTGCCCCACGAATCCGACCGCATGACGCCGCACAGGCGCCAGGCTCAAGTCGCGCCGTTCCACATCGCCGCCCAGCGCCACGGCCAGAATCGGGGCGCCGAGTGAGCGGGCGCGCAAGGCGGGATCAACGGCGGGCGCCGGACCGAGTTCATGTCCGTCGCTGATCAACAAAATGCCGTCCAACGGCGTGCGGGATCGTTCATAGACCTCGAGCGCTTCGTCGAGCGCGGCGAGGATATGGGTTGTGGCACCATCCGGTTGTACATCCGTGAACGCGTCAACGGAATGAAGGCGCGGTTCCAGCGATCCGCTGAACGGGTGCAGGCGCACACGTTCCGGTTGCGGCTCCGCCTGCCAGGCGGCTTGCAGGGCATTGACCGCCCCCGCCCAGCGCGTTGGCCCGGCCCCGTCTTCCACGTCCATACTCGCGCTGCGATCGATCAATCCCAGCCACTCGCTATCCTGTTCTTCGACCGGCCAATCCCATGCGCCCGGATTCAATAGCAGCACGCCGAGCAATAACAGCGCGAGGGTGCGCAGGGCGACGAGGCCGATGCGTAATCGAGGCGCGGCCGCTTCGGTGGAACGCCATGCCGCCAACACCCCGATGGCGGCAACCAGCAACCAGAGCGGCAGAAGATAGTCAATGGGCCAGAACGGATTCATCGTCGTCGGCCCTCCCACAATACAAACGCCTCGCACACGCTCAGCAACAGCACGCCGATCAGCAAGTATTTCCAAATCTCCAAGCCGGCGCGCAGGGCGACGGAATCATGGCCGCGCGCAATCGGAATCCAATACGCATCCACCGTTGCCGGGTCCATGACCCGGAAATCAGATTCAACAGCAGGGAAATTGACCGCTTGGTCATGTACCGGCGTGCCGTACATGCTCCAACGGTAGATGCCGGTTTGCGCCACGGGCTCTGACCAGAACACGGGTCCGTCCTCGGTTTCACGGCGCACAATGGGTTTGGTGTCGCCGCCGACACGTTCAAGCTGCACATCCGCCAACAACACATCCTGTTCCGGGCGCCACGTCAAGGTATCGCCCGGCTCAAACGAACGACGCGCATCCTCAAGGGGCAGGCGCGCCCGATATTGGAGAAGCAGTTCCGATAACAACGGCAAGAACGCCAGTTGCTCGGCCCAGTCGCCGGCCCCGGAATGCAGCGGGATGTTCCACCAGATCAGGCGGCCTTGACCCAGTCGACCGTGCAGCAAGGCCGGCACATCGTCGACGTATCGCAATAGGGTATGCAGACCCGACTCCGCGGGTGCCGGCGCCAGGAGACGTTCGAGGATCGTGCCCCGTGCCGGATCGCCTTGCGTGCCGTCGGCGAACAGGGTGAAGACGGGATCATCCCGCTCGCTTACCTGCAAATCAAACGGGCTCTCTGTTGTCGTCTGTTGTGCCTGTAACGGTTGTGGCCATGACCAAGCCCAGTCGTTCCCGGTCACCGCGCGCAACTTCGCCTCATCGTCGCCGTCCGCAGGCGCCCACAGCAACAGGCCCCCTTCCCGCACGTACCGTGCCGCCGCAGCCAAGGTTGATGTATCGCCACCCGCACACAGCAATGCGTCGTAGGCCGGTTGGCCCGGCGCCCATTCACCGTCCCACGGCTCGACGGTGAACCAGCCCGTTGCCCGCAGCGCGCGTGTCCAGGAACGGATCATCCCCGAAAGGGCCTCGCCGTGAACGCCTACGCGCAGTGCGGGGCGAACCCGGATGACGTCAAAGCGCCGGTTATCCGCCGGAAACGCGTCTTCATCCATTTGCACCGACAAAGGATGTGATCCGGCGGACAATGCCGCGACGTGAAATGCGATCGTTTGTTCTTCGTCCGGCTCCATGTGCAACGATTCGCGCTGGCGCAAGGCGCCCAAGGTCAAATCCAACGCCGCTTCAACGGGACGATCGGAATAATTGGCCACATCCACATAAATGGAGATATCCTCGCCCGCAATCGGGTTGGGCGGATCCAAATGAACACGGCGAATGGCAGTGTTGTCAGGTAATGATTCGCCAACAGGAATCGTCACCACGGTCACGTCGGGCGGCGTCGGGACACGTACATCCTGCCAGTTCGTTGTCTGAAAATCGGATACGATGTACAGCCGTTTGCTGCCTTCTTCATCGCGCAGCATATCCAACGCCACACGCAGCGCTTCCTGTGGTTGTCCCCGTTCATGGGTCACTTCCGCCGCGCGTAGCTGGTCTCGCAAAAAGCGAAGATTCGGCCCGGGCGCCGGAAACACGGCATCCGGTCGACTGCGCAGCCAGATAATATTCGCACGGTCCCCCTCGCCCAGTCCGCCCAGAATGGCGCTGGCCTCGGCGGAGGCCGTTGCCCAGCGGGATTGCGCGCCGTCCATCACCGCCATGGAGGCCGAGGCGTCCATTACAATCACGGCCGTCTGGGCTTGGTGCGGCGCGGCCAGCCGCGGATGGGCGAACCAGAGCGGCTTCAGGAAAAAGCCGATGAGCAGCAGCACCACGGCCGTGCGAATCAGCCAGAGCAGCCAATCCCGGGGTCTTTTGATCCGTTGGGTACGCTTCACGATGCGCATGATAAAGGCCACGGAACTGAACGGCACGGCCGGCGGCCGCGCGCGCGCAAACAAATGGATGAGCAACGGCAAGATCGCCAATCCCAGCAGCGGCCACAACAAAACGTTCAGGAACGTAAGCGACATCGTTAATGGACCAATTGATCGAACAACTGAAAGTGGTGCCGGTCCGTGCGCGCCAACGTATAGTTTACGCCGCGTCGTCGGGCCAGATCGCGCAGATTACGAATATGGGCTTCCATGGCTTCCGTATACGCCGTGGCGATATTGCGCGTATGTGCAATGACACGTCGGCGATTCTCCATATCCACGAAGGTCGCCAGCCCGCGATCGGTCAACTGCAATTCGGCGGGCGCCAGAATATGGTACAGATGCACTTCAAACCCTCGGTGCAAATAAGGATTGAGGGCGGTGAATATGGCTCCGGGATCGTCGAAGAAATCGGAGCAGACCACCAAGGCGCCTTTACGGTTCAGCAGCGGATAGGATCGTTCCAAGGCCGCTGCTAAAGCCGTTTCGCCGCGCGGTTCGTTCTCGTCCAAGGCGCGCAGCAGTTGCTGCAAATGGGCCGGGGTACTGCCCGGGGGGATGAAGGTGCGAATCTCGCGGTCGAAACATTGCAAGGAAACCGTGTCCTTGCCCCGCACCACCAGGAACGCCAGCGCCGCCGCAAAGCGGGACGCATAATCGAGCTTGGTCGTCTTGCCGCCGAACCCCATGGACGCACTGCTATCGAGCACCAAATGCGCCACCGTATTTGTTTCCTGATTGTGCGTGCGTAAGTAGTAGCGATCCGTGCGCGCATAGACGCGCCAGTCCACTTGACGAGTATCGTCGCCGGGCACATAGGGCCGGTAATCCCGGAACTCGGTCGACGGCCCGGCGACGTGCGACCGGTGGCGACCGGCGAAATGGCCGTCCACCAGTGTGCGCGGGGTAAACGCGTAGCGCTCCAACCGTTGAATGTCGTCGGGCTGGAGGTAGCGGGACTTCATGGAGCCACCGGTAACTGCTCGACCAACTGCGTGATGATGGTATCCACCCCGATTCCTTCGCCGGTGGCGGTGTAATTCGGGATCACGCGGTGCCGCAGCACCGGTAGCGCCAGTTCCTGCACCTCTTCCACGCTTACGGCGGATTGTCCGCGCAACAAGGCCAGGGCCTTGGCCGTCAAGGTAAACGTCTGGGCCGCCCGCGGACCGGCGCCCCACGACACATAACGGCGCGTCGGCTCGAGCGCATCAGCGTTGACGGGGCGAGTGGCTTGTACGAGTCGCAGGATATAATCCAACACATGGTCCGGTACCGGAATGTCGAATATCCGGTTCTGTAGATCCATCAATTCCTCCGCATGCATTACGCACGAGGCTTCCGGCTTGTCGCGTTGGGTGGTCTGCAGGACGATATTGCGCTCATCGGTCGATTCCGGATACTCGATATTCAAGCTCAGCAGGAAACGGTCCAACTGGGCCTCCGGCAATGGGTACGTACCTTCGTGCTCAATCGGGTTTTGTGTCGCGAATACCATGAAGGGCTTCGGCAACGGAAACGTCTGGCCGTTCACGGTGGCTTGCAGCTCCTGCATGGCTTCGAGCAAGGCCGCCTGCGTTTTGGGCGGCGTCCGGTTGATTTCGTCGGCCAGAATCAAGTTGGCGAAAACCGGGCCATGCACGAATTGGAAACGACGTTGGCCGGTGGCGTGATCCTCTTGCAGGATTTCCGTACCTACGATATCCGTCGGCATGAGGTCGGGCGTGAACTGAATACGCTGGAACGTCAGTCCAAGCACCTTGCCGAGTGTACTGACCAACAGCGTCTTCGCCAATCCCGGAACACCGATGACCAGACAATGCCCCCGACAGAACAGGGACACCAACATGTGTTCCACAATGGCTTCCTGCCCGACAATGACCTTGGCGATCTCCGATTTCAGCGCGCCAATACGTTCCTGCGCCAGCTGCCAGTCCTTTTCGTTCATGGCGTCTCCTTGTCCGTCATCGTCGGCATACCCAGCAGATAGATAGTGCCATGGTGATGAGGATACACGTCCCCGTTTGCAATGCGTTCGACCTCTTTCCAAAAGGCTTCCCGTTGCTCATCCTGGGCACGATGAACGTGGTCATCCAATTCCATCAACATTTCATCGAACAGGTCCAACTCATCGTCATCTTCGTCCGGCGCTGCCGCCGATGCTTCCAACGGCCAGCGCACGTTGGTGACGTTGCGGCCGGGTACCGAAACATGACCCGTTACGTGCGGCTCGCTTCCCGCCTGTTGCATCATTCTAAGCGCCATCTCCGATTGCGGTCCATACGCGACGGCGGCCTGTTCCAGGCCCGCGCCACGCACCACACTGACCTGCAGCGATTTATCCGCCGCCACTTCGTCCTGAACCTGTTCCAGCAACGCTCGCACCAAGTCGGCATTGATCACTTGATTGGTCGCCAAGTTGTCCAGCAATTCACGCCGCTCGCTTTCGCGTGTTGGCCCGACCCATGTCACACGATTCGCAAACGTGGTGAGGTGCCGCCGCAAAGCGGGGTCTTCATCCATCACATTGTTCAAGGCCAACATTTCTTGAATCGATAACTGATTCAGCACCGATTCAAAATCCGACTCGTCCGCGGCCAGCAGGCGCTCCGCTATCGCCGCGCGAGCCTCTTCGCTCACATCGTCAGACGTGGGAACAGGCGGCAGCGCTTTGTCCGGGTCATTCAATCGCTCTTTCGCCCAATCTACATAGTAGGCTTTTCCTTGCGCGCCGCCGCGCGTCATCGCTCGGTGATGACCGCCTGCGTATTCCTGATCCGAAAGCAACGCCAAGAAGAGTTGCGCAACCCGGTTCCGCATCAGCACGGGCCCCGCCCCATACGCATGGATCAGTTCCTCACTGTCCAATAGCGTCCGCCATTGATCCGCGAAATCATCCACGATCCATGGACCGGGCTCTTCATCGTCCACGTGACCCATTTGGAGTTGCCAACTCATCGCGCGCCAATGCTGAACGGAAAAGAACGACATCAGCAAGCCGCCGCGCAGTTCCGGATCGTCGGTCTCAACCAGCGCATCCAACATCGACGTGACGGCCCCACGGATGGGGCTACGCCCGACAAAACGCATGAAGCGCGAATGATCGAAAGTCTGTTCCCCTTCCATCACCTCCGCCAGATACGTTTCCAGCGTCTCGTCTGAAAGCAGGGCTTCCAAGTTGTTCAGGACCTGCTGCACTCCATGACGTTGCCAGGCGCGTTCCCCTTCAAGGTCTTCCAGCGCAGTCCGCAATTGCTCGATATAGGGTTCCACCAGCTCGTGACTCTCCGGCCCTTTCACACGCGCATAGTTCATGACCAACTCCGAGACATCCACGGGATCGTCCGCCGAGGTAATGGCGTTCTCGACCAATGCCATGTCCGCGGGATCGTCCGTGTACATCAAATGCAGACCGGCCGCGGCACGTTGATCTTTCAGGCCTTCTTCCAAATACGTGCGCGCGATTTCTTCCAAGCTCCGTTCGCCAAAGCGATCCCACCACATTTCAGCGGCGGCACGCACCTGATCGGGCGTCTGCCCGGAAACACGCTGGTTTTCCTCTTCGCGCACCAGTTGGCCCAGCAGCACCCGCGCGACATCGCCGCGTGTAGCCGGCCGTTGCATGGAGTCGTAGAGCCGCCAGGTCCACTCTTCGTCCAGGGTCCGACGCCGCATGGAGCCATACGTGGTACGGCTCGTGGCCACGTCGTCCCATGTCATGGTAGTGGGATAACGATCATCCAGCATCGCCAACAGGAATGGAACAGCGTTCAATCCCTTGGCCTTGATCTGGGTGATGGGATGCTCTTCAAGGTGATCGCGCATGAAGAAGGATTGCTGCCACGAGGAGCGCGGGAAGATCCAGAACCCGTGCTGCCTGTGCATCCCCGGCGAGCTCGCATCGGCCAGTGCGCGGGCCAAGGCCTGCTCATCTTCGGTCAATTCGTCCAGCAACGGCGGCCCACTGTCATCAAGACGATTCTCCAGATCCGACCGCACCATTTCCGCGATCGGGACCTGAAGCCAGCCGGTGCGGAATCGCTGGATCAGCTCTTCCAATTCCACGGCATAGGCCTCCCATTGCTGGTCTTCCAGCCAAGCCTGGTACAGGTCCGCATACTGTTGATTGGCCATGTGGTCCAAGCCGCCCAGGATAATCTCGCGGGGTTCCGGGGCCATGGAGAACAGCGTATTGACCAACTCGGTGGCCTCCTCCTGCAGGCCATGGCGGTGCGTCAGGGCGGCAAACACGAACATGCGACCTCCAATGGCATCGAGTTCGTGTTGTCGCAGAGCGCGTTGCGTGTCATCGTCGCTCGTGCCCTGTAAGCGTGCCAACGCCTTCTGCACGTCCTCGGCCAAATCAGCGGGCTTGGCCGTGCCGCTCAGGCGCGGATCACTCCAATCCAACGGTTGACCCCGCCGATCACGGCCCTCCGCCTCCGCTTCTTCCCGTTGCAACCGTTGCAGGTGCGACCGCTCATAGACGGTGATTATGCGTCCGTCGTTGAACAGGTAACGACTGACGCCTTCCTCATCGGTTTCCAGCAGCCAGGCATTGCCGCCGAGTTCCAATTGCCGCCATTGCCAATCCTGATGTAAATGACGGCGATGTCCGTGAAAGGTCAGGTTCACGTATTCCGCCTCGGACACATCCGGCAGTCCCAACATGAACAAACGCTCAAAGCCGGCGGTATAGTCGCGCTCGGCCTGTCCCCAAGCCGACACCAAGGTCCCGGCCGCCACGAAGATTATTACGATCCATTTTTGCATGTGGCACCTCATTGGAAGTTAATCCGCAGTTCAGACTGATTCTCCACCGTCACGGTGGGCAGCGCATAAAGCACATTCATAAAGGCATCCGGCGAATCTGCTGATTCCAGCGCATCCATATCCTCGGTGAACAGGTCAAAGTCGTCATGCCCCATCGCCCGGTCGAAATCGATGTCGTACACGGTAAAGCGGGTAGGCCGCCGTTCACTCGGATACTGCGCCGTGGTTTCCGTTACGGTCCCGCGCACCTCCACCGCCAAACTCATGCGGGTACCGGCAAACATCATCCGCATCGCCTGTTCGGGCGATTCCATTCCGGTCATGCCGAACATCTCGGCCCCGGGCATCGTCATCTCCATTTCCATAGGTGGCGGCAGGTCATCGAATTCCTCCGCCGTTCCTTCGGCAACGGTCCCGGCCTGACTGCGTATGCGCTCTCGCCGTTCGGGCGCATCCTTCATGCCGGACGGCAACAAGACGCGGAGTTGATTCACATCTTCCTCGGCGGCAAATGCAAACTGTACCTCCTCCATGGGCGGGACCCCTTCCATCATATCGAAGTCATCGTCGCCCCCGAAAATCGTCATCATCGCGAGCATGATATTCGGATTGATCCGCACGTTGTTGATGTCCTCAAAGGCGTACATGACCTGCACGCCCTTGGCGCCGGCGCGATCAACGGGCCGGGCATTGACGAACGTAACGCCCACCCCGTACTGGCGCGCGGCGCGTTCAAGCGCCTCGCGATTGTATAACGGGTTGGACGGATCGAAGGGCAAATCGATATCCATTTCGTCGACATCGCCGAATTGTTCCTCCATTTGCTGCATCTGCATGGTGATCCCGGCCAACATCATGGCCGACATCGTGCGCGTGATGGCGATATTACCGCTGCCGTCCGGTTCAACCACCACGATGACGTTTTGCGTCAAACAACCCGTCTGGATTAATCCCATTAGCCCGGATATTGCACAAAAAAGATGGTGAATTTCTTTTAACCTGCTAAGCTGGAATTAGTTACAAAACAGCAACAGGAGAAATTCACCATGACAGATTGTATACAAACCGAATGGCGCT
>SLGY01000108.1 GCA_007136425.1 Kiritimatiellia bacterium | reverse complement strand
TGATGGCCTGATTGACTTCCTCCAATGTCTTGAGCCAACCGGTGAAGTGAACCCGTTCTTCTATATCCAGTTCTTTGGTCATCGCCCGCAGGCGTTCCATGTCCGGGCCGTCGCCGATGAGTAGATAGCGGAGTTTGGGGAAGCGGTCGCGATGTTCGGCGAGCGCGCGCAGGATCCGGTCGTTGCCTTTGTTGGGATGCAGTATCCCGTGATGGACGAGTACAACGGCGTCGGGCGGGAGATTGACCGGTTGACGCGCCGCCGCACGATCGGTGGGATGGTAGATGGAGAATTCGCATGGGTCATACACGGGCTGCACACGGTCTTCGGGAATCCCTTGTTCGGCGAGCCAGGCGCGCGTGCTCTTGGCGCGTGTGAAGATGAGCGGAAGCCTGCGCCACGCCCAGAGATCGAGTCGCTTGATCAATCCTCCAAAAAGTCGCACCGCCGCATGTTGTTCGGCATAGATGTCGATGAAGAAGTCGGCGATGGTCATGGCGACGCGCGGCCCGTAAAAGAGGCGGGCGAGCGGGGCGGCGAGCGGGATGGTTTCGTCGATGTAGACGGCGCGGACGCGATGGAATCGGCACCAGAGTGCGATCCATGGAATGGATATGATCCATAGTGCGGTTTTCCACCATTTATCCCGCGTGCATGTGCGGTCCACAGTGAAAGGGAGATAATGGAGTACGGCGTTTTCCCGAATGAGATCGGGCACGGGCGTCTTGCTCTTGAGTCCGAAGTAATGAACTTCGGCGTGTGTGGCGAGGTCCTGCACAATGCGGGGGATGGCGTGGAAAAGCTGGGCGTGGTCCGCCGGACCGTACCGGAACCATAAGGCGATGCGCGGTTTGGGTGCGTCGTTCATTCGGGCGTACGAAAGATGATGCGACTGCCTTCGAGACTGAACGCGAACGGAACTTCCATAAGCGCCTCCAGCGCGCCGCGCACAGCGTCCTGTCGCTCGGGTTCGACGTAGAAGAGGAGGAACCCGCGTCCGCCCGCGCCGAGCAATTTGCCGCCGCCGGCGCCGGCGGCCCGGGCGCGGTCGTAGGCATCGTCCACGTCGTTGTTGGTGATGCCGTTGGCGAGCGCCTTTTTGCGGGTCCACGATTCGTGGAGCAGTTCGCCCCAGGCGGACAGGTCGGCGTCGCCTTCCATGACGGCCTGTGCGTCGTCCACCATGCGCCGCATGTCGGCGAGCGTCCCAGCGTTGCTTGTTGTGCGTTCTTGCTGCTCGCGCAGGATGGTTTCGGCGGACATTTCGGTGCCGAGATAGAACATCATGAGCCGATCCTGCAAGGCGGCGATTCGTTCGGCCGGCGCGGCGAGGCGTTTCACCTCGACGCGCTGTTGCCCGGAGAAGTCGATGCGTAGAAAGCCGCCGTAGGCGGCAAGGTACTGGTCCTGATGACCGCCGGCGTCGCCGACCCGTTCGCGTTCGACGATGACGGCTTCGCGTGCGAGCTCTTCGCTGTTGACTTCGTCGCCCCGGAATTCATGTAACGCGTGGAGGAGTCCGACGGTAAAGGACGAGGAGGTGCCGAGTCCGGTGCGGCCGGGCAGGTCGGATACGTGGGCGATTTCCATGCCGTCCCGAATGCGGAGGTACAGGAGACATTCGCGGATCAGCGGGTGTTGAAATTCGTCCGGCGCAAGGACCGTTTCGGTGCGGGCATAACTGGCGCGGTACCGATGGGTGAAGAAAGGGCTGAGGCGATGGACCGACAGGTAGGCGTATTTATCGATGGTGGTGGCGAGGACGGCGCCGCCGTGTTCGCGATAGTATTCAAGAAAATCGGTGCCGCCGCCGAAGAAGCTGACGCGAAAGGGGGTGCGCGAAATGATCATGTGCCCGCTCCCGGTTTGCCTATAAACGTCTTGCCGTTGATGACGTCATTGAGAAACCGCCACGCGACCGCGCGCGATTCCGGAACGGGCAGGAGTGCGGCGAGCTTTGCGTTGTTGATTTCGTAGCGCTCCTTTTTCAGGTCCACTTCGTTTTCGGGTAGTTGACAGTCGGGAATCATCTGGGCGACGTCCCGCAGCGGGATCGCGCCGGTGGCGGCCACATTGATGGTGTCGGCCCGTCGGTCTGCCTCTACGAGATCGAATACGATGCGGCCCACATCGGCGGTGTTCAAATATTGGTAGGCGGAATCCGGATGCACGCGCAGGGTCTGGCCGGTGATGAGATCGAACACGGGATTCTTCCAGAGCCCCGGTCCGAGGGCGCCGCCGAGCCGCAGGATCAAGGCGTCGGGCGCGTGATAACGCACGATCTGTTCCGCCATGAATTTATGAAAGCCATACGGCGAAAGGGCGTTCAGATCGATCGCGGCGGTCTCCGCATTATGGGCGGGATCACTGCAATCGGGATACACGTCGATGGAGGAAATGAATACGTGGCGCGTCGCCTGGAAATCATGAAGGGCGCGCAGGACGGATTCAACGGACAGTTGAAAATCCAGGACGGGATCTTCGCGCGCGAGAAATTTCTTTGAGTTGCCGTTGGCGTTGATCAGCAGATCGGTAGTCCTGCCTTTTGCGGCCTCGTATTCTTCGCGGCCGACCGGGAGGACGTCATAGCCGCGCGCTTTCGCTTCCTTTACGATGGCGGACCCGACGAAGCCGTTTCCTCCAAGAACGATACAGGAGCGTGCGGTCACAATCGTACCTGTCCCTCCTTGCGCGCTTGTTCGAACCAATCTGCGGTGGCGCGAATGCCC
>SLGY01000099.1 GCA_007136425.1 Kiritimatiellia bacterium | reverse complement strand
TCCGCCATGTTCGCGTTCTGAAGGCCCTGTCTGAATGTAGTTCATCTTTTCACAATAGCCATTTGCCCGCCACAGCGGCCCGGCGCCGTGATGCGTCGTTCAGCCGTTGCAGACGCGATCCCGCCCCTGCCCCTTCGCCTGGTAGAGCGCGACATCGGCGCGCGCGAAGAGCTCCTCGCCAAGCGACTTGTGGTCGCCCTCGCGCCGTGCCGGACGCACCTCCGAAACCCCGATGGACACCGTCACGCGCAGCGCCTCACCGGCGGCATCGAAGGGCTCGGTGGCCACCGCGGCGCGGATCCGCTCCGCCATCCGTACCGCATCGTCGAGCCCGGTGGCCGGCAGCAGCAGCGCGAACTCCTCGCCCCCGTAGCGCGCGGCGACGTCACTGGCACGGATCTGGGCCTCGACGCGCTGCGCGATCTCGCGCAGCACGCGATCACCGGCAAGGTGGCCAAGCGTGTCGTTGATGCGCTTGAAGTGGTCCACGTCGAGCATCAGGCACGACAGCGGCACTTCATCGCGATGCGCGCGCGCCAGCTCCTCGCGAAGCCGGCTCTGCAGGTAGCGGCGGTTGTGCCAGCCCGTCAGCACGTCGGTGAAGCCGCTACGCAGCAGCCGCGCGCGGTTGATCGTGTTCTCGAGACAGAACGATGCGATCACGCCGAGGTGCGACAGGAACTCGGTGCCGTGGTGGCGCGTGAAGCGCGTCGGATCACGGCTGCCGAGGTTCAGCGCGCCGATCATCCAGCCCTGGCGCTGCAGCGGCAGCAGCGCGATGCTGCCCAGATCCTGGCGGCCGTCGAACAGCAGCTGGTGGTCCGCGGCGGCGTACGGGCCCAGCCACGCGCCACGCAGCTGCAGCAGGTTCGGGCTGAGGCCCGCGAGGCCGTCGACGAGCTTCACGCCCGGGAAGTCCTCGGGCGAGCGGCCGGCGTCGAGCAGCAGGTGGCGGATCTCGTGGCTGGCGTCCACCAGCACCACGCTGACTGCAGTCAGCCCGTAGCTGTCGGCGAGATGGTTGACGAGCCGGTCGAGCAGGTCGGGCAGGTGGTCCGCCTTCAGCAGCACGAGCTCGCGCTCGCGAGAGCGGCGCAGGATGTCGTAGTTCTCGGACGCCTGGCGCTTGAGTGCCGCGAGCTGCTCGCGCAGGCGGCGGACCTCGAGCTCGGCCTCGCTCACGGCGGGCCCGCGCGCCGTTCCAGGTAACCTCGCCCGTGCTCCATGAGCTCGACAAAGCCGTCGCGGTCGCGGTCGCGCACCAGCGCGACGACGCGCGCCACCGCCGTCGACAGCGCGTCGAGCGCCTGCTCGTTGTAGTCGTTGAGCGTCTGGATCTCGAAGTACAGGCGCGGGTTCTCACCGGCGACCTTTGAAGCCACCGCGAGCTGCGCGTCGAAGGTGGTCGACGACATGCGCGACAGCCGCGGCGCCGCCTCGCCGCTGCCCGCGAGCGCGGTGAAAAACGCGATGTTCAGCGCATGCGACAGACCGAGCACGTAGGCGATCAGCCGGTCGTGGTCCTCGAGATCCATGTCGATGCGCTCGGCCATCGTCGACGCGAACAGTTCGCGCACCGCCTGCGTCGCCTCGGGCACGCCGACGTCCATGAAGATCACGTGCTTGCCCGAGAGCAGTCGTGCGTCGGGACCGAACATCGGGTGCAGCGACGTGACGCGGCAGCCGGCCTCGGCGAGCGCGCGCAGCCCGGCGCGCAGCGGCGACTTCAGCGAGCCGATGTCGAAGATGACGCCGCGCGGACGCAGCGCGGCGAGCGTCGTGAGCACCTCCGCGCTGACCGCCAGCGTCGCGGCGACAACGATGAGATCGTGTTCGGGCGCCACCGCCGACCAGTCGTCGACGAAGCCGAAGTTCGCAACCGGCCCGGCGGGGTCGGCGATGTCGACCGCGTAACCCTGTGAATCGAGGAACCTCGCGAACCAGCGGCCCATCTCGCCGGCGCCACCGATGACCAGCGCGCGCTGCCCGCTGCCGCGGCCGGTCGCGGCGACCCGGGCCTGTTCCTGGCTCGTCAGCGACGAGCGGATCAGCAGCCGCAGGATGTCCTCGGCCACCTGCGGCGGGATGCCGACGCGCTCGGCGGTTGCGCGGCCGGCATCGAGCACCGCCTTCTCGCGCTGGAAGTCACGCGTCGCGCGGCCGGTCTGCAGCTTGCTGCGACCGATCTCGTCGACGATAGCCTGGCGCTCGGCCACCAGCTCGATGATCTGCCGGTCTATACCGGTCAACCGGTCACGCAAAGCGTCCAGGCTCACGGCTGACTCCTCCCCGATGAATGGCCGCGGCCTCCCTGGCGCGGTCCGTCGGCGATTGTAGCCGCGTGCGCGGCGACGGGCGACCGACCGTGTCCGGGTCGCGCGGACCCCTGATAACATGCGGCCAGCATCAAGGAGCGCCCATGACCACCGCACCCGAGACCGTCTCCGAGGCCCGCTGCTTCGGCGGCCGCCAACTGACCCTGCGCCATCGCTCTAGCAGCTGCAACAGCGAGATGCGCTTCGCACTGTACCTGCCACCGGCGGCCGAGCGCGCCCCGGTGCCGGCGGTGTACTGGCTTTCGGGGCTGACCTGCACCGAGGAGAATTTCAGCGTCAAGGCCGGCGCCCAGCGCTACGCGGCCGAACTGGGCCTCGCGCTGGTGATTCCCGACACCAGCCCGCGCGGCCTGTCGCTGCCGGGCGAAGACGAGCACTGGGATTTCGGCTCCGGTGCGG
>SLGY01000216.1 GCA_007136425.1 Kiritimatiellia bacterium | reverse complement strand
TGGTTGCCCGACAAGGACTCGAACCTTGACTCTGGCCTCCAAAGGGCCGTGTGCTACCATTACACCATCGGGCATCCCGGCGATGGAACCGTATCCACCCTACCATATTCAAACGGAAATCAAAATCCGGAGAAACCTGCTCGCCCCGATGCCACCGCTACGAAAAGGGCACTAACCTATTGATACACCTCCAGCGAGTCAAGCCCGACTTGCAGATCCCCATACGCGATCCCGGCGCGGGAAGCCGCGCCGCTCCATTCCGGTTACGATTGCGCCGATCACGCCTCCCCGGATACGGAAACGCATCGAAGCCGCGCCGCGCCGTTCTGGTCTGGTTGCGATTACGCTGAGCACACCTCCCCGGCGCGGCCCGGCTTCCCGGGCCAGATCCGCGTCTATTTATAGGGACAGAGATATGCCAAACCCTGGAGCGGCCCGGCTTCCCGGGCCGGATCCGCGTCTATTATAGTGAATAGGGACAGAGATTTGCCTGCCGAGACTTGCCTGGCGCAAAATGTAATCAATGTAATGCCTACTTTCTTCGTAATCGATTATGGTCCCCGCGCGACCAAAAAAAGTAAAATAGTTGGTTCGGAATCAGGGTTTCCTGCGTATAAGTTTAGTGTGATGGAGAGGATTACAGTGAAGTGAACGCGCGTTCTATGTCCAAAACATATGTGATCGCGGGCCTGGCACTCTTGTTTGCAGCCGGCGCCCTGACTCTTTTCCCCAATACGGATCGGCAGACGGCCGCGGACGCGCAGGACAAACTGGAATTGGCCGCCCTATCCGCCGATCACGCTGCGCCCGACACGGAGCCGCCCGGATCCGCAGAAGAAAAGCAAACACCCGAGTCCGCTTCCAACGAGCCGGACGAAGCCCACGCACAGATTCCAGATCAGCGCCCGGAACGAAGCTGGGAGACCGAGCCATCGAATGACGAAGGCCGAACGAAACTGGACAGTTCCGATTTGTCGGATCTGCGGGACGAGCATACGGGAGAAATGGACTATGCCCGAATTGCCCGGCTCAGCATGGCGGATATCCTGGAAGCCGCAGGCGATTTAAGCGATCCCGACAACCTCGACCGCGCGCTGGAATCCATTCGCCAATTGGAAGATTTACGGAGGGAAGCGGGACGTCAGCGGGCCGAAGAACTGGGCCTTCCGTTACGCGTTGAACTTCCGGACGGACGGGTGCGCGAAGTGGTGGGCATCGATGAAGACGGCCAACCCCTCTATTATGAGACACACAACGTAAACGCCGCCATATCCACGGCGGCCGATCAGTTGCAGTCTGCGCCCTATAACCTGGACGGAACGAATCTCGTCATCGGCATGTGGGACGGCGGCTCTGGGCTCACGTCGCATCAGGAATTTTCCGACGGGCGCATGGCGAACATGAATAACGTGGGCGCCATCGATCACGCCACGCACGTCGGCGGCACCATGATCGCGGCCGGCGTGGATGCCTCGGCGAAAGGTATGGCCACGGCCGCCCGGGTGGATTCCTATGACTGGAACAACGATTTCAGTGAAATGACCGCGCGGGGCGCGGCGGCGCCCGATGAAGAAGGCAAGATCTACCTCTCCAACCACAGTTATGGCTTCATTCGAGGCTGGTACTGGACCGGCGACAATTATGAGTGGTGGGGCGATGGAACGGACGCTAATGCCGTTGAGGGAGCTTTTGGGCGCTACAACACCTACACGCGCGATATGGACGCGCTTGTTTTCAGCAAGCCATATTATACCGTCTTCTGGAGCGCCGGGAACGATCGGTCCGACAACCCTTCGACGGGAAGCACCGTTGCCCTTAGTCCCGGCGGCTCGACGGTCGCCTACGACCCGGATCAGCACCCCCCCGGAGACGGGGTATACCGGGGAGGCTACGATATCATCGCCGATCAGGCCCTTGGTAAGAATGTGATCACGGTCGGCGCCGTCACCGACGCCGTGAGCGGCGGACAACGCAATCCGGATGCAGCAGACATGGCGTGGTTCAGTTCATGGGGGCCCACCGATGACGGCCGGATCAAGCCTGACCTCGTGGCGAACGGGGTCTCGCTATGGTCTTCAGGAAGCGAGGACAATAGCGACTACTACTTTTCCAGCGGCACCAGCATGTCCTCTCCCAACGCTGCCGGGACGGCCGCCCTCCTGATTGAGGAATACAAACAACTTTTCCCCGGCGAGGCGCTACGCGCCAGCACGCTTCGAGGGTTGCTGATTCATACCGCCGATGACATGGGCACACCCGGCCCGAATTATCAATACGGTTGGGGTTTGGTCAACGGCCTGGCCGCTGTGGAATTGATCAACGATTTTGCCTCACGCACGAACAGTATACGCCTGACGGAAGACAGCATCAGCTCCGCCAATCGCCCGACCACGTACGAAGCGCTTTGGGACGGGGAATCGCCCATACGCGTCACCCTGGCTTGGACCGATCCGGCCGGAAACGCCACGTTCGACACCACCAACCGGACACCGCGCCTGGTCAACAATCTGGACGTGAAAGTCATCGGACCGGACGGAACGGAATATCTCCCCTGGATCATGCCCTTTGTCGGCACGTGGACAGAAGCGTCCATGAGCGAGCCCGCCACAACAGGGACGAATAATACCGACAACGTCGAACAGGTCTTCATTGCCGAACCGACCGAGCCGGGACTTTACACCATCGAGATCGATTATCAGGACACGTTAAGTAACAGCCCGCAAACGTATTCGCTGTTGG
>SLGY01000181.1 GCA_007136425.1 Kiritimatiellia bacterium | reverse complement strand
CGCGCACCCGGATCCAGGCGTTCCCATTCCAACAGGTCCACGGGAATGCGGCGCGTACGGATGGTGAGCGACCCCAAATCCGCCTGCGCAGGAATACCGCGCAACACCAGTTCCTGTTCGCCCGCGACCAGGTCCATGCGCCGCACCTCGCGCACAATCGCCCACCCTTCCCCGATGGTCACACTGGTATCAAGCGCGTCTGGCGAAGCGGACAGTGGCGCACCGGACCACGCAAACAGGATCGCCGCGCAAACGCACGCCGCACCGCGAAAAGGCGCATGCACACCGCGTCTTGTGACGTGCCGCAAAGCCATGACTTACCAACTGTATCGGACCGTGTAATGAATGGTGCGACGTCCGCCGGGCTGCAACGTGGGACGAAACTCGATCGTCTGGTCCGCCGTCTGCTCATACTCCGCGTCCGCGCGCACAATCTCGAATTCGTGCCAGCGATACAGGTGTTCGACCACGCGAATTTCCGCGACCTCGTCCGTGTTGTTTTCCAGCCGGATTTGAAACGACTCCTCATACACGCGCAGCGGCGTGACTTCCGTGTAACTGGTCCGTTCCCGTTCGCCGCGGAGACCGCGTGCGGGTCCCAATAACACGTGCCCGGACTCGCCCGCCGACGTCGGCATGAGCATGTCCTCACCAAGGAATTCCACCGAATCGTCCGCCCGGCGTTGATACAGGCGGAACCGGCCGGTCGGCAAATCAACGCCCAACCCTTCCGCGCGCTCGTTTTCGAACTGCAGATGCGTTTCGACAACGGAATGCGATTCCGTCCCGAAATTCCAGTCGTTGCGCCGATGCCGCTGAAACCGGTCAAACCGCACGCCGTCATATACATAAAACCGCGTCACGGGCAAGGCGTCCACCCGCGCGTATTGCACGAACTTATGATCGCCGTCCAACAGGGTCACCGGCTGTTCCAACCGATACGAATGGATCGGCGCCAGGGTGGCGGCGGCCTCTTCGAAAACCGGTTCCTGGACCCCGTAGGTATACCGCAGCGCCGCCGCCCCGGGCTGCCGGTCCCGGGGGATCTCCACCGCCGAACGACGACGCTCGCGTAACAGGCCCCGCTCGGTGGAAATCAACTGAATGTTCGCGTCCTGATAATCGCCGCCCGTTCGATTGTCCAAACCGATCCGCGCGGCAAAATACGCCCGCTGCCCGTCCTCAGCCAACATGACCTCATACGCCGCTTCCCAACGAATATCGTCCACCCGATAGGTCAGCCGGATGTTTTGCGGCCCTTCCTCGTCTGCGGCGGCGCGCCATTGAAGAACGGGCTCGAGCTGCACATGCGTACGGGCGTCGGGCAGGATGATCTGTTGTACCCGGTCCATATTGATGAATACGCGCGCCTCCCCGTCCTCCGTCTCCAGCAACAGAGCGCCCTCGCCCTCCGCGACTTCTTCGCTGTGCGGCGCGTGCAGCAGCCGTCCCGCATGGCGTTCTCCATCCGCCACCACCTCCACCTCGCGCCCGAGATAGCGGGTCAACAAGAGATCGGGCGACGCGGAATCGTGCATGAATTGCTGTTCCAACACTTCGAACCCCGGCGATCCGGCCACCGGGACGAAAGACACCGTGGCCGGATCCAGGCGCAAAGGCAATCGCCGGAAACGAATGAGATTCTCGCCGTCGGCCGGAGTCAAACGCCTCATTTCGCTGGCCACACCGAAGCCCTGATCGTAAATAGCAAGCTCCGTGGATTGCGGCGCGGAGGCCTCCGATTCAACCGGCTCGGCGCGCGCGCTCTGGCCGACAAGCAAGCCTGCCGTCATCAGCATGAGAAAGCCGCGCTGGTGCATGTTCATATCAAGCTCCCGTTATTGTATTGTTGCGTGAATGCGTCATACCATACCAGATCTTTTCGATAATCGAAGCAAGAAATAGTGTTTCACTCGCGCCTCGCATGCCCTATAGTAGCGCCGAAAACTCGGAGATTGCGTCATGCCGCCGTTCAACACCATCGACATCATCATCCTGGCACTCCTCGCCATCGCCACCTTACGCGGCGTCATGCGCGGCTTGTCCGGCGAATTGGCCAGCCTCATCAGTCTCGTCGTCGCCGCCGTGACCGGCTGGCACTATTATCGTCCGCTGGGCGAATATCTCGCCGACACCACGCGCATGAGCGCGATGCAAGCGGATACGGTGGCCTTCGTCGTAGTCATCGGCGGCGCGCTGATCCTGTTGTGGGCGCTTTCGATCGTTCTGAAAAGTATCATGGAATTTACGTTCAAGGGCGAGATCGAACGGATCGGCGGCGGTCTCATGGGCCTGACCCGCTACGCCCTGATCCTCGCAGCGTTCCTGATCGTGATCAACCAGTTCGCTGCCGGCGCCCTAAAACAAATAGTGATCCAGGAATCGTTCATCGGCCGGCACACTATCGCACAAGTGGAACCGTTGTACACGGACCTGGTCCGTCGCTATCCCGAACTGCCCGCCCTACCCGAAGCGGAAGATGACGAGGACACGGACGCGCAGGTCCCGTATTAAAGGGACTCAACCAAGCTGCGGGCGCGGTCAGCGCGCCTGAACGACCGGGCCGGGCGACGCCGATGATGAGACAGGATGCCCATGGGATCCAATAAAGAGGTCATTGAAGAAATACGTCTGCACAATGACATTGTGGAGACCATCGAACGCTATGTCCCCCTCAAGAAGGCGGGCGCAAGGTTTCGGGCGCTATGCCCTTTCCACAAGGAAAAGACACCGTCGTTCCATGT
>SLGY01000220.1 GCA_007136425.1 Kiritimatiellia bacterium | reverse complement strand
CCGCCGACGGACGAAACGGTCGCGCCACACTATTATGTTTATCGTCCGGTCCTCTCCGAATCCCGTCTTCAAGACGGCTTGACCCTGTTGGTGGTGGACTTGCAGGCCCTGCTCGACAAGACTTTCGAACGGCTGCTAGTCATGGATCCCGCGGTGGAATTCAGTCTCACCGAAATGGCGGGCGCGGAGCGGGGCTTCTCCGTCCATTATCCCGCCGACCGCACCCCTGACGGTCATGCGGGTGACGCCTGCGGCGAGTCCTTTGTCCAGCCCATCCCGGCCATGGACCGCGTATTCGAGTTCCGGGCCCGGCCGTGCCACGAATTCCTTGCCGCGCATCCCGCGCACAGCGGGTTCATCGTCTGGTTGGCGGGCATTGCCCTGACCGCGTTAGTTACCACTTCCGCCGCCGCCATGCGGCAACGTCATCACGCGCACGATCTTGCCCTGAGCGAAAAACGCTATCGCCAGCTTTTCCGGGCCATGTCGTCGGGCTTCATGCTGTGCGAGGCGGTCACCGACGCGAACGGAAAGATCTGCGATATGCGCTTCATCGAGGTCAACGAGGCCCTGGACGCGCATACCGGCTTGAACGGATCCGAACTGATCGGGCGCACCATGTCCGAGACCGTGCCGCAAGCCTTCCCGTTCTGGCTCAGCCGCTTTTCCGAAGTCGCGCTCAGCGGCAAATCAACCCGATTCACCCATTACGACCTCAACAACGGTCGCCACTACGGCGTGCTGGCTTATTGTCCCGAACCGGGCCAATGCGCCGTGATGCTGACCGATATCACACGCCGCAAACGCATGGAAGAACAGGTATCCCGCTTGGAGGCCCTCCAGAATCTGCTGATCCAAACGGCTACGCGTTTTATCCATATCCCTACCGCCCGGATCGATCAAGCCACGGAAGAGACCCTCGCCGCGTTCGGGCGCTTCAGCCGCGTGGATCGGGCCTATCAATTCCGATACGACTTCAAACAAGGGATCATGACCAATACCCACGAGTGGTGCGCCGAGGCCATACGCCCCGCCATAGACGAGTCGCAGGCCATTCCCGCCCCGGCGGACCTGGACATCGTGATCGTGCACAAACGCGGTGAACCGTATTATGTGCCCGACGTACAGGCCATGCCCGCCGACCATCCCTTGCGCCCGACGCTCGAATCGCAACAGATCCAAAGTCTCGTCACCATCCCGCTGATGGCCGGACGGGAATGTCGTGGCTTCATCGGCTTCGATGCCGTCCGTGCGCGGCGCACCTGGAGCGACGAAGAACGCGCGCTGTTGAAACTCCTCGCACAGTTGTTGACCAACGCCCACCTGCGGAGGGAACAGGATACGGAGCGCCAACAACTCGAACGGCAAATGCAACAGGCGCAAAAGCTGGAAAGCCTGGGCGTGATGGCGGGCGGCATTGCGCATGATTTCAATAACATCCTGACCACCATCCTGGGCAACACCGACCTTGCCTTGCGTGACATTTCCTCCGTGTCCCCCGCGCGGGAAAGCCTGGAAGCCATTGAAACCGGCGCCCTGCGCGCCGCCGACCTGTGCCGCCAGATGCTGGCGTATGCGGGCAAAGGTCGATTCGTCATCGAGACCTTTTCGTTGAACGAAGTGATCCGGGAAATGCTTCATCTGTTAAAGACCAGCATCAGCAAGCGCGCCCGCTTCAACCTGCACCTTGAACCCGACCTGCCGCCGATTCGCGGCGACGCCTCGCAGATCCGCCAGATCATATTGAACCTCGTGATCAATGCCTCCGAAGCCCTGGAGGATCGAAGCGGAACCATTGCCGTCAGCACGGGCGCGTACTTGGTCGAGGAACACGATAACGTCTCTGCCGCGTTCGATACCGATCTCGAGCCCGGCCTCTATGTCAGTCTGGAAGTGACGGATACCGGCGTCGGAATGGATGAAGAGACGCTAGCACGCGTTTTCGACCCGTTCTTCACCACGAAATTCTCCGGACGCGGACTCGGGTTGGCGGCCGTAACGGGGATTGTGCGCGGCCATCACGGCGCGTTGAACGTGACCAGCACACCGGGCGCCGGCACCACGTTTCATCTCCTCCTGCCGGCCGTCCGAGAGGAGGAGGATGCGAATACGGAACGCGTCCTCCGCCATAGCTCGGGCGATGTCCGGCACGGTACGGGTACCGTCCTGCTCGCAGACGATGAAGTTTCCATCCGTGCGTTGACATCGCAGATGCTTAAACGGCTCGGCTTCACTGTATTAACCGCTACGGACGGCATCGAAACGCTGGACGTGTTCAAGGCGAACGCCGGAAGCATCACGTGCGTTATTCTCGACCTGACCATGCCGAGAATGAACGGGGAAGAAGCCTTCAAGGAGCTGCTCAAGCTCGACCCGAACATCCCGGTCATACTGGCCAGCGGCTATAGCCAGGCGGAAATTACGGATCGCCATGTCATCGACGGCATGGCCGCCTTTATTCAGAAACCGTTCACGCTGCAAAACCTCGCCGGCGTATTGAAAACCGTGTTGGAGGAGAAAAAGTAAGGGGGCCACAAGCGGTTTGTTGCACCCCTTCAGGGTGCATGATGCGGGCGCGCTGAACGGGTTCTTCCGTAGCTCCCATTTTCAATGGGAGTAAATGCGCCGATTGGAAATCGGCGCTACGGATACGTGCCAACCGCACGCGCCGAACACCCACAATCCTTAGCGAACCCGGCAAACTGACCCCATTGGGTGAATCCGCCGGACGCAGAGGTCCGGCCTACAACGGTCCGTGGTTGT
>SLGY01000170.1 GCA_007136425.1 Kiritimatiellia bacterium | reverse complement strand
TCGGCTTGCTCACGTTCAGCGATCGTTTGCAATCATTCGTGCGCGCACGCCGCGGGCACGGACATTATCGAGCCTGCCTGGACGCCGTATGCCGACTGAAATCCCGTCCCGTGGCGCCGGACTTCGGCGAAGTCTGCTCTTTCGTGCGACATCGCCTGCGGCGGCGCGCCTTGATCGTGTTGTTGACACAATTGGATGATCCTGTCCTGGCGGAAAATCTATTGCACGATGTCGAATACATCCGCCGGCAACACGTGGTGCTGGTGTGTATGCCGTGCCCGCCGGTGGTACGTCCGTTGTTCAGTGTTCCCGAAGGCGTGACGGCGCCGGACGATATCTATGCGGCGCTTGGCGGACACTTGCGTTGGCAGCAGTTGCGCCGGATCTCGGACGCGTTGCAGAAGAAGGGCGTGGGCTTCCTACTCAGCCCGGACGAAGCGATGCTCACGGAATTGATTGCGCGGTATCTGAATATCAAACAACGGCAAATCCTGTGATTATTGATCTGGAAAAATTCATACGGCAGGAACGTCCGACATGGCGGGAACTGGAAGAAATGGTTGCCCGCCTCGAAGACGATCCCTGGGCCGCTATGAACCTCAAGGAGGCGCAACGTTTTCATTACCTGTACGAACGTACCACCTCGGATCTGGCCCGCCTGTCCACATTCGCCTCCGACCCTGATTTGAACCGGTACCTCGAATCACTTGTCGGACGCGCCTATGCGCTCATCCATGACCTGCGCGAAAAACCGCGTCGCATAGGTGTCTGGAACTGGTTCTTCGGAACCGTGCCGCGCGTGTTTCGCCGTCATTGGCGCGCTTTTATTGTGGCCTCGGTCGCCCTGTTTCTCGGTGTTCTTTTCGGAGCCGGCGTGATCGTGGCCGATGAGGAAATGCGTCGCGTACTCATGCCGTTCCCTCATTTGCATGATCATCCCTCCGAACGGGTGGCGCGCGAAGAGGCGCAAACGCCCGAAGGGCTCGCGGACGCCCGGGCTCAGTTCTCGTCCATGCTGATGACGCATAATACGCGCGTTGCGATCTTCTGTCTGGCGCTTGGCATCACGTGGGGATTCGGCACCCTTATGATCCTGTTCTATAACGGGGTCATCATCGGCGCGGTCGCGGCGGATTACATCATGGCGGGAGAAACGCGCTTCCTGCTGGGCTGGTTACTGCCACACGGGGCCGTCGAAATTCCCGCGTTTCTCATCGCCGGACAGGCGGGACTGGTTCTCGGCGCCGTCTTGATCGGGCGGGGCGACCGTCGCCCGGTAGGCCAGCGCTTGCGGGAACGGGCGGGGGATCTTTCCTCGCTAATCGCTGCCGTGGCGATCCTCTTAGTATGGGCCGGCCTGGTGGAGGCGTTCTTGTCTCAGTACCACGAACCGATCGTGCCCTATGCCTTGAAGATCGCGTTTGGCGTCGTCGAACTGGCCCTGCTCGCCGCCTTTTTGCTCTGGTGCGGGCGGCGACCCTTTGGGCAAGGGGAGGACGGGCGATGAGAAGAGAACATCCCTTGGAATGGCGAATCCGCACGCCGGAAGGGGTAACCTTTACCTATGAACTGGCCGGCCCCGTGTATCGCGCATTGGCGTGGGCGATTGATGTGGCCGTTTTGGTGGTCGCCGGATGGATCATTCAGATGATCGTCATACCCGTACAAATCGTCAGCGCCGATGCGGCGGCCGGCATGATGATGTTGATGTACTTCATTGCCTCGGTAGGCTATGCCGTGGTGTTGGAATGGTTTTGGCACGGACAAACGTTGGGTAAGCGATTGCTCGGTTTGCGCGTGCAGGACGCGTACGGACTGCGCCTGCGCTTCAGCCAGATCCTCATGCGCAATTTGCTGCGCGCCGTCGATAGTCTGCCGGCCCTTTACCTCGTCGGAGTTGTCGCCATGCTTTGTACGCGTCGCGCGCAACGGCTCGGCGATCTGGCGGGGAATACCATGGTCATTCGGCTCACGCGCCCGGTTCGGCCCGATCTGAGCCAGGTCGCGGCGCCCATCTACAATACCTTGCGCGATCATCCGCATATCGTTGCGCGTTATCGCCAACAAATCAGTCCGCAAGAAGCCTCTCTCGCGTTGCAGGCAATCCTTCGACGCGACCGCTTCGATGACAACGCGCGCGTGGAGGTCTTTCGCGAACTGGCCCGTTACTTCCGGAAACGAGTCCCCATCCCAACCGACATGATCCACGGCGTGACCGATGAACAGTTCGTTCGCAACGTAGTCGATGTCCTCTATCGGAAAGCGTAAGAAACGCCGAGCCCTCTGCATTTTTGTAACGCGCGGCTGTACATGCGCCGCTTTATGCGAATATCATGGGCACGCTTTGCAAACGAAAACGACTTTTCTGCTGATTGTGGGCTTCGTCCTGCTCTGGAACTCGGGCTTCATCGGGGCCGAATATGGGCTGCCCTATGCCGGGCCGTTCAGCCTGCTCTTTTGGCGTTACCTTATTCTGACCCTGTTGCTGCTCGGTTATCTCGCTGTTCGCAATCGGCTGGCATGGAAAGGCTGGCATGCGGTCAGCCGCCAAATGGTGATAGGCGTACTTTCACATGGCGTGTGGCTGGGCTGCGTACTCCTGGCCCTTGACTATCACGTGCCTGCCGGAATCATCGCTCTCGTGGTCGCGTTGCAACCGCTCGCGACAGGAGCGTTTTCCGGGCTGGCAACAGGCGAGAAGGCGCAAGCGAAGCAATGGATCGGCTTATGCATCGGATTCCTGGGTGTCGGTATAACCGTTTCCTTACGCAT
>SLGY01000030.1 GCA_007136425.1 Kiritimatiellia bacterium | reverse complement strand
GTACACTCCGCGCGAAGGTGTTGACGCCCGCATGCCCGCGTTCAAGACCCGTTCGTGGAACATGACGCCGACGTTCAGGCCCTACCAATGGCTATGGATCGGAACTGCATCCCGGGGGACAGATACGGACGGTAGGCATCTCATTACGCTCATCCGAATCCGGGCGGAGGAAGCCGGCGAAGAATAAATCCCTGCCAACTGGCGCCCTTAGGTAACATGCCGCAAAACGGACTCTGAAAGGGCTACATGAAAGCTATAATAATTATAGCTTTTGTGCAGGTATGGCGGATAGGTCGAAAAAGCCGGACAGACTGTTCTCGATTGCGGAATCTCAGCAGGGGTACTTTACAACGGCCCAAGCAGTTGACTGTGGTTATCCGACCTCGGCAAACTCATCTGCGCGTCACGTGTCGCCTCGATGTTCCTTGCTGTCCGTCATATCGGGTTCATCGTCGTTATCTGTCAGCCCGGCCGATGCTAGATAGTCTCCCCATGTTGTCATGAATTGATCGCGTTGGCGCGTTTTGGGGTCGGGGGGAACGTTGGGCGCGGTACTGCTTGATTCCTGCGGAGGCGACTCTTGCGGGTCTTGTGTCGGCTTTTCCGGCGAGTGCTTGGAAACGGCTATCCGCTTGCCTTCTGAGGGAACAGCGATTTGGATTTCACAATATGGACAGTGAAAGTGCTGATGTCGCGAATCCGAGCTGGCCAATAGTGCCTTTCCGCATTCCGGACAATCGAAAAGTATATCACCAGGGGGAACAGAAATTTCCAGTGCGCAGTTGGGGCACGGCAGATTAATACCTACGTCGTCTTCATCAGCGCTGAGGTGAACACCGCAATGACTACAGATGAATAGAATATCGTACATGGTTCTTAGTCAGCGATTAATCCGGTGCGGCATATGATGAGCGGCAAAGTGGTCGAAGCGCCGTCAAGGAAGCCCGTCCTTATATCATCTGCCGTCCCCGGTATTCTGGCTGCTCTGTGTTATCTTGTAGTTCACTTTCAAAAAAGGAAGCGATAGCGGATATCGCCACATGATCCCTTGCGAAGCTTTTGCCGCGGCTATTATGCAGGCAATGACGTCATACAACAACAGCAACAAAACGAATATGCTGATGACAACAAGGGACAAGAGAAAGAGGCCTAAGAGAGCGGCGGATTGAGATTCTCGGGGGAATAGGAAGAAGAACAGTAAAGGGACCAGCACGTATACGGTCAAACTCATCTGCCAATTGAAAGCAATGCGTGCATGCTGTTTAGGAAGATCGCGTCCTGAAAATACGAGCATCACGAGCGGACCGATGAAGCCTGTGAATAGGGCAATAATATGAACGGCGACACAAAACGCGTGACCGGGTGAAACTTCGTTCGAGGCGACCGAGGTCCGGGACGCGGTGTCCGTTGTTTCGTGGGCGTTCATTAAGTCGATTCCCGAATAGACTTATGCTCCCAAGACGGTGCACATCGCCCGGCACAAGCCGCTTGTCGGAGGGGATCTGAAAAGTGCGTTTCGACCAATAACATCGGGGTCTTTCTGGAGCCAGCTGTCGGACTCGAACCGACGACCTGCTCATTACGAATGAGCTGCTCTACCAACTGAGCTAAGCTGGCGTGGCTTGAAGCGTGGGGGCCAGTATAAGTGAGCGATGGGCAAAGTCAAGATGCTCCGGATTGGGCATTTCGCGGCGCGGTATCAGTGTCCGACGCGTTGCGTTTGCGCATCCGCGAGCGTCCTGGCCGGTGCACTATTTTCTGAGCAGGGTTTCGCCGAGGGCGACGGTGACAATATCCGCCAATTCGGGAACCGGAAAAGGTTTCTGCAGGAAGTAGGTCTTCCGCATCTTGAGGGCTTTATGTATATCCGGTTGGGTATGCGAAAAGCCGCTGACGAGGATGACCGGCGCTTTCGATCCCTGGTCGCGCAGCCAGGTGCATAATTCCAGTCCGTTGTATTCCGGCATGCTGAAATCGATTATGAAGAGGTCCGGCGATTTGCCGGTCTTTTCCCATTCCTCCTGCAGCGCCGCGCCGCTGGGGATGATGCGGACCTCGTGCCCGTCTTCGGACAGCACGCGATCGCACATCTCGCAGAAGATGGGATCATCGTCGACAATCCAGATCAGGCTGGGCGAAAGCCGCTTCTTCCTGGGGGGCTGAATGGGCAGTTCCGTGATCGCCCGGTCCAGTGGCAGTAAGATCTCGGCCTTGTTGGCCAGCCCTTCCTCGCTGGATACAACGGCTGACCCGTCAAGCTGGTCCACCATACCGTACAAGCTGGAGAGCTTGCTCTTTCGCGTGCTCTTACGGCGTTGCTTGCTCGCGGTAGCGGTCGGGCCGCCGGAGTCAAGGACTTCCAAGCGGATGTGGGGGTGGGGTTCGCCGGCGGTGGTGATGGTGGCATTTTCGGTTGTAACGGTCAGATCGCCGCCGCCGGGCATGCTGTCGATGGCGTTTGTCAGGACATTGAAAAGGGTTTGATGCAAGACGCTGCGGGGCGCCCGTACGGTGTCCTTTTCCGCCTTCAGACGCGTGATGACATGAACACGGCCCGCCGTTTGCGTTTCAAGCAGCGAGAGTACGCTGTTCAGCATATCGTGCAGCGAACAGGCGGTTTCCTGTTCGACTTCGCTGCCCGCGAAGGCGAGGATCTCCTCCGTTAAGCGGCGTCCTTTCTGGGCCGCTTCCGAAATCTGGTGTAACGCCTTTTCAGCTTCCCCCGAAAAGGCGCCTTGGTTCAGCAAGAACGATGAATAACCCAGAATAACGGATAGCAGATTGTTGAAATGATGGGCTACACCGCCGGATAGCGTGCCCAGCGACAGGGTGCGTTCCGATTCGAGTAGTAGCGCGGCGTTTTCACGATATCGATCCTGCGCGATTAACGCCGTCTCCACGGCTTGTCGCAGGCGGTGAAGCGAGTCCAGATGTCTCTGTTCTTCCTCGACACTGAATATCGGGGTTTCGTCCAGGCGCCGGGCCAGTTCTCCGGCATCCATATCGATTCGTTTGGCGAGCGCTTTCGTGGCGGCCTTTGACAAGGGCGAGGTGCGGTATTTGCCGGACCACAATGTCCCGACGATGGTATGCCCGTTGTGCAGCGGCAATACCGTTTCCCGGAAGCCGAACGGCCGGTCCGTGGCGCACGGTTCCTCCTGTTGCTGTACGGCTTGCAGCATGTGATTGTCGGATTGAATCAATAGTCGTTTTGCTTCTTCCGATTCTCCGACAACCCACTCGATGAACTTTTTCGCTCCCGTCGCCCGGTCCGCCTCCTCCGGTGTAAGGGGTAGCGCGTCCAGCAGCGGGGACGGCAGGGGAGCGTCGTGCGTGTCCCGCGCATCCGCCTCGCGGTCCGCTTCACGTTCCGTCAGAAGCGCAAAAGTCGCGAGGAGCTTTCTTCGCTCTTCTTCGAGTGATGCGATGGTGGTGCCAGTTTTCGCCATGACGATCCGTTACCTGCAAGCTTCTTTCTTTGGGCGTGCCCGGGTCTATTCCATTTCGCGCAGCGCAGCCTGTACGCGCGACTCTACCAGCCGATCCCGAAACTCCCGGTCCACAAGTAAACGGGAGTCGCGATCGAGCTCGTTCAAGGGGACGCGTTCGCGGATTTCGTTATCTACAATGAGCGCCTGACCGTCCCGTATGGCCACCAATTCACCGCGATGAACCAATCCGTTCGTGCGGCGCAGGGCCACCTCGTCACCGACCTGCACCATAGGAACCCGATCATCGAGGGAGGCGCTCAGCGAATCGCGCAGTTCTTGAGCGCGTTGTTCCAGGTCAATGGTCTCACGTTCCTCTTCCTCTCGTGCCTCCTCTTCCGCCGGCTCGGCGACCTCTTCGGCCGGTTCGGTTTCAGGCAATTCGGCCTCGGGTTCTTCGTCCGTCGGCGCCACGTCCTCTTCGTCGGGTGCGGGCGGGTCCGTTTCCGTGCGGACCTGTTCTTCGTCCGGGACGGGATCTACCGTTTCCATGACGTCGGTATCGGCGACATCGTCCCCGCGGAAGACGCTAATGAGCAGGACGACGGCCACCGCCGCCAGGATCACGGCGACAACGCTGATGATTGCGATAAGCGCACGAGAAAGACCCGGGGAGGACGCCTTATGTACCGTGCCGCTGCGAAAATCGTAACCGCATTGTACGCAGAGGACCGCGTCTTCAGGGAGTCGGGCGTTGCAATTCGGACACTCTTTCGGAGTGGATTCCGCACCGCCCGTATCCCGGCGGACGCGGAGCTTGGGCGTTTCTTCCTTCTTCTCTTCCGGTTCGTCCATGGGTATTTCTCCTTATTCGGACCTTATAGAGGAAAACGATCCGCTTGTCACGCATTTGCGGATAGTCGCTTTCTGACCGGGCGAGGGGGGGCAGCCGGTTGTCAGGTTGCGACCGGATGCATGCGCGGATTGTCTTTGCGCATCCGGCCCGCCTTGGCGCAGGGACGTCCGTCCACTTCGACAATGTCGGCCGTGAAATCATATTGCCCGCTGAAAAAGTAGCTTCCGACTCCGTAGAGATCGACCGGGGCGCCGCACGTCTCAAACCAGGCGATCTTTTGCGGGTCGAATCCGCCGGAGACGATAATGCGAATGTCCGTGAACCCTTCACGGTCCAACGCGCTGCGCACGTTATAGACCAGTTCGGGAATGACGCCCGTTGGCTTGAACGTGCCCATCATCGGCTGTATGGAACGGTCGACCAGGTTTTCCGACGTGTCGAGACGAACGGCCCACAACCGGTTGCCCAGTGCGCGCGCACAGGCCAGGGCTGTTTCCACGCAATCGTTGTCGAAATCGACCAAGGCTACGAGGTTGACATCGGGATACGCATCGCCGAAGAGGCGCACGGCCTCGACGGTATCTCCGCCCACGGCGGCAATCAATGCGTGCGGAACGGTTCCCGCGCCCTTGCCGCCCCACCATTCGCCTTGCGCGTCGGTGGAGACGCCTTTCGCCCCGCCCATTTGGGCGGCATATCCGTCGCCGCCCTGGACCGCCCAATGATCGAAGCGGGCGGGGAAGAAGAGTACGCTCTTCCCGTTCGCAACTTCCACGACACGCCGGACGTTGGTGGCCACCCGGGTTCGACGCGCAAGGACGCCGAGATAGATTGTTTCGAGATGCGCAAAGAGCGAGGCATCGCCGCGAATATGCATGACGGTTTCCCAGGGGGCGACGTCGTTCCCGTCGTAGAGCGCTGCGATGTCCAACTCGGAAAACCCGTTGACCCACAACGCGTCCAGTTCCTCGTGCAAATCCAGTTTGCGTTTCATGATGCGCTCGTATTCCGCGCGATCGTTCATAAAGACCTCACGGGCGCGCTTCTTCAAATCCACGAATTCATCAAAGAGGTTGTAGGCCTCGGGATAGTCGCGGTAATAGCCGCTGGCTACGCTCAGGATGGCGATGGCTTCGTCTATGCCGGCCACGACTGCGTCTTTCTTTTGAAAGACCTGCATCAGGACCTCGGGATGCCGGTTCGCTTTTTCCAGTGCAACCTTCTCCCGCCAGAAATAGGCGTCGCTTCGATAGCCGCGCCGCAATTCGTGGACGGGCAAGTCGAATATATGCGTGGGTAAACGGGTGTTCATGCCAGGGCGTCGCTCAATCGCGCGGGCACTTCCGCCATCGGAACACGGATTTGTTGCATCGTGTCGCGGTCGCGCCAGGTCACCGTTTGATCTTCCAGAGACTGGAAATCGACGGTGATCCCAAACGGCGTGCCGGCTTCGTCCTGACGCCGATAGCGGCGGCCGATCGCGCCGGTCTGGTCATAAAACACCGGCCAGCGTCGTTGCAGGTCGCGATAGAGTTCCTGCGCCGTGTTCACGAGTTCCGGCCGGTTTTTGAGCAGGGGAAAGATCGCCGCCTTGACCGGTGCGATGAGCGGCGCGAACCGCAGAACGGTCCGTTCCTCGCAGCCGGCAGGGACCTTTTCGCCCGGCACGGCGTCCCGTATTTCGCCTTCGGCGCCTTCTTTAGGAATCCATTCCACGCGATACGCCTCGCATAAAAGGGCCAGCGCGATGCGGTCCACGCCGGCCGACGGTTCGACCACATGCGGGATGTAACGCTCGATTTTCTCCTGATCGAAATATTCGAGGTTCTTGCCGCTGTATTCGCTGTGCCGGCTCAGGTCGTAATTGCCGCGCGCGGCGATCCCTTCCAATTCCTGGGATCCGAACGGAAATTGATACATGATATCGACACAAGCACTTGCGTAATGAGCCAGCTCCTCCTTGGCATAGATGTATTGATCCAGGTGTTCCGCAGCCAACCCGATACGTGTGTACCAGGCCAGGCGTTCCTTCACCCAGTACTCGTGCCACGATTGGTCCGATCCAGGCGCGATAAAGTATTCCAGCTCCATCTGCTCGAATTCGCGCGAGCGAAAGGTGTAATTGCGAGGATTGATTTCGTTCCGGAACGCCTTGCCGATCTGCGCGATACCGAAAGGCACTTTCTGGCGTGAAACGGAAAGGACGTTATCGAATTGTGCAAAAATGCCCTGCGCCGTTTCCGGGCGCAGATAAGCGACGGACGAGTCGTCCTGCACGGGGCCGATAGAGGTTTGAAACATGAGGTTGAACTGGCGCGGTTCCGTCAGTTCGCCGCCGCACACGCCGACTTTCTTGCTGGGTTTCTGCGGGCAGGGCGTGTTGTCCAACTGGTCGGCGCGGAAACGGCCTTTGCACGTCTTGCAATCCACCATGGGATCCGAGAACCCGTCCAGATGTCCGGACGCCGCCCAGACGCGCGGATGCATGATAATCGAAGCGTCCAGTCCCACGACGTCGTCCCGGCGCTGGACCACGTCCCGCCACCAGGCGTCCTTGATGTTCCGCTTCAATTCGACTCCCAGCGGCCCGTAATCCCAGAAGCCGTTGATGCCGCCGTACAGCTCGGAGCTTTGAAAGATGAAGCCGCGCCGTTTGCATAACGACGCCAACTGTTCGAGATTCACTGTCGTGTTTTTATCGGTCATAATGGTCGCAGTGTGGTCAAGCGCCCCGACCGGGTCAAGTCCGCGTTGTCATTTGCGGGACGCTGTGCCATCTTCTCCCGAACGCATCGACGCCGAGGCGGCGGGCGCATTCCGTCGGCGCGAAGGGAAGACGATTTCGGGCGCGGCGCCCGTTTCGATGAGAGAATGGATATGTATCGTTTGATTTTTCAGACTGGTCCGCACGCGGGAAGGCGGTTGGCCGTGCAAAAGGGCGACGTGGTGTTCGGGCGGGACCCCGAATGCCATGTGCTTTTGCGCGGGGCTGACGTGGCCGGTCGGCATGCGATGATTGAGCAGCGTCCGGAAGGGCATTTCATCAGGACGCTGGCGGGCGGACTATCCGTGCGCGTCAACGGCGCGGCGGTGCAGGAGAAGAGCCTGGCGCATGGCGATGAGATTGAGCTTGGTGGCGAACGTATGGTCTTCCAGTTCATTCAACCGGAGGAAGGCCGCGGTAAGCGCAGGGCCGGCAAATTTCACGGGCTGACGTTCGTGGCTGTGACGGTGATCCTGATTCTGCAGATCATGGTATTGGCGGGTTTGTTTATTTTCTGGCGAATTGATCCGATTCTTATCCCGGCGGAGGAAGAGCCGGTGGTTGAAGCGCCCGAAGTGGAGATCACCGATATGGAGCGAATGATTCTCGAGCGTCGGCTCCGTGTTGCGGAACAAGCGGGGCGGATCGAGGAAGAACCGTCTTGGAGCCCCGCGCCCTTTCAGTTGGTGCCCGAATGGATTGTCACTCCGGATCCGGCGCTTGTATCCGATTCATTCGAGCCGTTTTCTGAAACTGGCGCGGCCGATGTCCTTGTGCCCGAGGAAGAGTAATTCGAAGTCGGTCCGCTCGTGTTCAGCCGGTTCCCATGCAGGAATTTCCTCGAAATGGCCGTCTACGGCGCGCATGCGCGCCTGGATTTCCTTGAAGTACGGCAGGTGATCCGTCGCCACGTGCACGGGGGCGCCTGGTAATAGGGTGCGATGCAGGGCTTCGATGAAGCGTTCGTCGAACAGGCGGTGCCGGTGATGTTTCGCTTTCGGCCACGGATCGGGGAAGAGGATGTAATACCCTGAAATGCTTTCCGGCGGGATCAGGTAGGAGATGGCGTAGTACGCCTCCATCCGAAACAGCCGGATATTGGTCAGGCCCGCGCGCACCGCTTTGCGATCCACCTTGCGAATGCGTCGCAGCATACGATCGATACCCAGATAATTCGTTTGCGGTCGATCTTTGGCCCGGGCCAGCAGAAAGCGCCCTTTGCCACAGCCCACATCGACTTCGATCGGCGCCGGCTTATCGAAGCAGGAAGCCAGAGGCAACGGACTCAGCGCATCGTCGCTGTACAGGCGCAGGCTGGTAGTCTTGGAAGAAGGAGCGTTCATGGATGTATTTTCACTGTTTCAGCGTCGAATGGCAAGAGCGAGCGGCTGATCGGGCATGCGGGGTATGCGCACGGGTAGCCGGGAAAGTTTATACGATAGTTTTTGATTTCGCTCAGCGAAAGGTCATACTCCTTCCTATGTCAGGTTTGGAATCTATTCGTTGCGCAGGGGCATGGTCCGCGGAGGAGGTGAGCCGCCATCTCGAAAGTTCCGTTATTCCGCTCCGTCTCGGCGCCATGGCCCCCTCGGGCTATCCATTGGTCTTTTCGTTATGGTATTTCTGGGATGGCCGTTCCCTCTGGTGCGCGTCGCAAAGAAGGGCCCGCGTTGTGCAGCACTGTCTCAAGTATGCGCGTTGCGGCTTTGAGGTGGCCGGCGACCAGCCCCCATATTGCGGTGTGCGCGGGGCGGCCGATGTGACCGTGGTGCCCGAAGAGGGGGAACGGATCTTGCGACATTTAATCGCTCGATACCTGCAATCCGAGGAATCCGCACTGGCCCGGTGGTTGCTTGAACGCGTGGAAACGGAAGTCGCTCTGCGCATAACCCCCGTACGCATATACAGTTGGAACTACGAGGCCCGCATGAAGGACGTCACGGCGTCCCCAACGGATTGACCCTCCGAGATAGGTCGTTGGGCCAGTGGGGAACCCGGGCGGCGGGCACGTGCGGACGGTCTGCTTGACGCGATTGATTCGGCAATGGCAGCATAAGCGGTGCCTCGCGACAGGGTGCATGAAAGGGAAGCGCGCGTGTCTCAACGTTTGGAACAACTCGAATCCTATTTGCTGGAAGTGATTGATGGGCGCCGGCCCGGCAAGCGGGCGGCCCTGCTCCGCTTTTTCTTGCGCCAGTTGTCCCGGCTGTTTTCGTTGATCGTACAACTCCGTTTACGCTTATACAAATGGGGGATCCTCCGTCCGCACATGTTGGGGTGTCAGGTACTGAGTGTGGGCAATCTGACCGTGGGCGGTACGGGAAAGACCCCTATCGTGGAGGTGTTCGCCCGTTCCTTGCAGGAACAGGGCCGGAAAGTAGCGATTTTGAGTCGCGGCTACAAACGGATCAAGCCGCCGTTATGGGATCGCATCAAGGCGCGCCTGACCTTTCAGCCTTTCAAGACACCGCCGTTGGTGGTGTCGGACGGCAAACGCCTTTTGCTCGACTCCGTCATTAGCGGCGACGAACCCTTCATGTTGGCGTCGAACCTGCCGAACGTGGCGGTCCTGGTGGACAAGAACCGCGTCAAGGCCGGACAATACGCTATCAAGAAGCTGGGTTGCGACACCCTGGTATTGGACGACGGATTTCAGTATCTCAGCCTGAAGCATCGATTGGACATCGTCCTGATCGATCGAACGAATCCGTTCGGTAACCGGCACGTGCTGCCGAGAGGCCTGTTGCGCGAGCCGATCCGCAACGTGCGCCGGGCCGGTTTCATTTTCATCACCAAATCGAACGGCGACGGGGCTCCGGAACTCAAACAACAGTTGCGCGAATTGAATCCGGACGCCGAGATATCGGAATGTCGTCACTGTGCGCGTCATATCCAGAACGTATACACCGGCGAACGCAAGGAATTGTCATTCTTGAAGGGGCTGAAAGTAGCGGCCGCATCCGCTATTGCCGTGCCGCAAGGGTTCGAAGACGAACTGAAGCGGCAGGGCGCCGAGGTCCTGCATCACAAGGCCTACACGGACCATCACCGATTTACCCAACAGGAAATCCTGAACATCATCAATCATGCCATTCAGATCGGTGCGCAGGCGATCCTGACCACTGAAAAGGATGCCGTGCGCTTTCCGTTCATGGAGCGGCGCGATCTGCCGATCTATTTCCTGCGCGTGGAAATCGAGATGTTGAGCGGGTCCGAAGCCTTCAACGAATGGATCGGGCGTATTTGCTTTCAATAAGGGGAGTACACGTTCGTGTCTGGTAACATCCTCATCTGCGGCGTGAACTGGATTGGTGATACGGTCATGTCCATGCCTGCGATCCAGGCGTTTCGGGGTTTACATCCTTCCGCGCGCATTGCGCTGCTTATCAAGCCCGCGTTGCGCCCGTTATGGTCGCTCCACGATGTGCCGGACGACGTGATCGACATCCAACCCGGGGCGATCGGCACGCTGCGCACCGCCGCCCGTGTCAGGGAGCGGGGGCCGTTCGCCCGCGCTTATATTCTGCCGCACTCGATTCGTTCGGCGCTCATTCCCCGGTTGGCGGGGGTTCCCGAACGGATCGGTATGCCCGGTCATTTTCGCGACCCCCTGTTGACGGAGGTGATCCCCCCGGCCGGCGGCCCGGGACGGGATCATCAAGTATACGAATACCTCGACCTGTTGACGCCGGAAGAGCGGGGCAAACCCTGGACGCCGCCTCGGTTGCAGGTTCCCGACGACGAGCGTGCGCTGGCCGAAGAGCTGGTTCGTGATTTGAACCGGCCGCTCGTGGCGTTGATTCCCGGCGCGGCCCGCGGTCCTTCCAAACAATGGCCCGCAGAACATTTTGTAGCACTCGGCCAACGTTTGTCGAAAGAAAGGGCGTGCGGCATCATGGTGCTGGGCGCTCCCGCCGAGCGCGATCTGTGCGGGGCGATTGCGGACGCGATCGGTGCGTCCGCGCGCAATCTTGCGGGGCGAACGGAATTTACGCAATGGGCCGCTTTGTTGCAGATTGCACGTTTGGTTGTCGCCAATGACAGCGGTGGCATGCATGTGGCCGCGGCGCTGGGCGCGCCGGTTTTGGCGTTGTACGGCGTGACGGACCCGACGAAAACGGGGCCGCTCTCGTCGCGCGCGCGCGTTTTGCAACAGGCCGATTCGGGGCATCGCGATGTGGCGCGCGCTTCAGAAGCGGCGCGGAATGCCCTGGCCGCTATCACGCCGCAAGAAGCCTATGACGTTGCACTGGACCTGTTGGATGCGGGGGATTAATCGAAATATGAAAACAAAAATTTCAGCCTGTATCATGACGTACAACGAGGAGCACAACATCGAGCGTTGCCTGAAAAGTGTCAGTTGGTGCGATGAAATTGTGATTCTGGACAGTTTCAGTACCGATCGGACGCTGGAAGTCTGTCGACGGTACACCGACCGCGTATTTCAACATAAATGGGAGGGGTATATCGGGCAGCGCAATCGCATACGGGAAATGGCCACGCACGATTGGGTCTTCTTCCTGGACGCCGACGAAGAGGTATCCGACGAATTGAGAGAAGAAATTATGGCCGAATTCGAGGCCGGCGCCGGCGACTACGTGGGATATCTGTTTCCGCGTCGCGTATTCTATCTGGGGCGTTGGATCATGCACGGAGAATGGTATCCGGATATCAAGTTACGCCTTTTCAAGAAGGAGCTTGGACACAGCGTTGGTGAGGAACCGCACGATCAAGTCGTAGTGGACGGCCCTGTAAAGACTTTGGCGGGGACGTTATATCACTATACGTATGACGATATTTTCGATCAGCTCAATACCATGAACCGGTTCAGCAGCATTTCCGCCCACGCCAAATACGAGGCCGGCTATCGTTTCAAATGGACCGACTTCTTGTTCCGCCCGGTGTTCCGTTTTTTGAAAGGATACTTGTTGAAACGGGGCCTGTTGGACGGGCGTCGAGGATTTCTGATTGCCATGGTCAGCGCATTCGGTGTGGCGATGAAGTACGTAAAGGTCTGGGAATTGCAGGAGCAAAAGAAGAGGCAATAAGCCCGACTCCCGGACCGGGTATGTGGGTAGTGCTTGGTCTTCGCATCCGCCTCCGCAAGGCCTTCGGCGTGACAAGAGCGAAGCCCCTACAGAAACACTCCCGATGTGTCACCCAAACAAAACAGCAAGGATTCCTTCCTGTTAAGTAAAGCGACATAAAGTCGCCAAATAGCCACGCGCGAATTCGTTGCGGAGAACTGAATGACTCTGCCCTGGTTTCGGGGTTCAATGTAATTGCTGATTGACATTGCGCGCGGCGAGCGCTTATGGCTTAGCTCCTTATGACCTGTAAACGCTTGGTTGAACTTGGTGAGCGCGCCTATCCGATCCATATCGGGGCGGGTATGCTGCGTGAACTCGGGGCGCGCTGTGCCGAAACGGAATCCGGGACACGGGGGTTGATTGTCTCGGATACGCAGGTGGACGCGCTGTACGGCAACGCCGCTGCGGAGTCGCTGCGCGCGGCCGGCTTTGACAGCGCCCGGATCACGGTTCCGCCGGGTGAGCCGTCGAAGTGTCACGAACAACTGCTCCGCATTTACGATGCGGCATTGGACGCGGGGCTTGAACGCTCCTCCTTTATTGTGGCTTTGGGGGGCGGCGTGGTCGGGGACCTGGCCGGGTATGCCGCCGCGACATTCTTGCGCGGGGTGCGTCTGATACAGGTTCCCACGTCGTTACTGGCCATGGTGGACAGTGCCGTGGGCGGTAAGACCGGGATCAATCTGCCGCAAGGAAAGAATTTGATCGGCGCCTTTTATCAACCCGCCCTGGTTGTGGCGGACACGTCTACACTGCGTACGTTATCGCTTCGGGAATTCTCCGCCGGCCTGGCGGAAGTGGTGAAGTACGGCATGATTGCGGACCCTGAGTTGATTGCTTGCCTCGAGGACACGTCTCCAGAAGCCTTGCTGGACGACGAAGCACTGTTGGAAAAGATCATCTGTCGTAGTTGCGAGATCAAGGCGGACGTGGTTCGACGGGATGAACGCGAGGGCGGGGTCCGGGCCATATTGAATTTCGGGCACACATTCGGCCATGCCATCGAGCAGACCGCCGGGTACGGGCGCTATCTGCACGGTGAGGCCATCGCCATGGGCATGGTCTTTGCCGCCCGCGTCTCGGAACGGTTGAAGGATTTCCCGCCGGAAGAAACGGAACGGCTGATCCGTGTCTTGCAACGGTTGCATCTGCCCGTAGCGCTTCCGGATCTGCCCTGGTCCGATCTGCTTGAAGCTATGCGGCGCGACAAGAAGAAGGTGGACGGCGCCGTGGGATTCGTTCTGGCCTCGGCCTGGGGCGCGGTCCGATACGGCTGCCGGGCGCCGGAATCCGTACTGGAATCGGTATGGCGCGACCACGGGGGGGCGGGTGAGACCCGCTGATCATGACGGAGCGCGAAGCCTATATCCTGCTGAATATGATGGAGGGCATCGGACCGGTTCGCGTGCGGTCGCTCATTGAGAGTCTGGGATCGGTCACCGATATTTTGACGGCGGATTTCGATGCGTTGCGGCGCGGCAAAGCGGTGGGCCCTGAGCTGGCGCGTTCCATCATAACCCAACGGGAACGGTTGGATCCGGAGGCGGAGATTCGGACGGCCGAAGCGAACGGGGCTCGTGTGATCACGCCGCTGGACGAGACCTATCCGGAACCGTTGCGCACGATTTATGATCCCCCGCTGGCGTTGTATGTATGGGGCACACTGGATAGCCGCGACAAGCACGGCATTGCATTAATCGGGTCGCGCCGCACCACGCATTACGGTCGGCAGATGGCTGATCGTCTGGCGTACCAGCTTGCGCGAACGGGATTTACGGTGGTCAGCGGTCTTGCGCGCGGGATTGACACCGCCGCGCACGAAGGCGCGCTGAAGGGCGGGGGACGGACGTTGTCCGTGCTGGGCGGCGCTCTGGATAAACTCTATCCGGCGGAAAACAAGGTGCTCGCCGAACGGATTGCAGAGCAGGGCGCGGTCCTGTCCGAATTCCCTTTCGGACGCGAACCGGACCGGACCACGTTCCCCATGCGGAACCGGATCGTCAGCGGTCTGTCGATGGGCGTGGTGGTGGTGGAAGCGGGGTTCAAGAGCGGGGCGCTGCATACTACGGACGCCGCCCTGGAGCAGGGACGCACGGTCTTTGCGGTTCCGGGTCGAGTGGATTCGCCCTCTGCCAGGGGCGCGCATCAGCTCATCAAGAACGGCGCGAAGTTGGTAGAGGATGTGGACGATATTCTGCAGGAATTTGAATTTCTGGTGCCGCCGGAGAAACGAAAAGCGCAGCCTCATCTGGAGGCGCGACCGGAGGTGCAGTTATCGGAAGAGGAACAGTCCATCGTCAAGGCGCTATGGCAGGGAGAACAGGATGTGGATACCCTGGCCCGGGCGACGGAACTGAACAGCGCGCGAGTGAGCTCTCTTTTAATAGGGCTGGAAATGAAGCGCGTGATCCGTATGCTACCGGGCCGACTGGTGGAATTGTCCGAGGGGTGGAGGGATCGAGTATGAGTAAGAATCTGGTTATTGTTGAATCGCCCGCCAAAGCGAAAAGTATCAACAAGATTCTCGGGAAAGACTATTTGGTCAAGGCTTCGTTGGGGCATGTCCGCGACCTGCCGCAGAAGAAATTGGGCGTGGACATAGAAAACGGGTTTCAACCGGAATACGAACTCATTAGCGGGCGCAAGAAGTCCGTCAAGGAACTGAAGGATGCGGCGGCCAAAGTGGATAAAATCTATCTGGCGCCCGATCCGGATCGCGAAGGGGAGGCGATTGCCTGGCATCTCGTTCATGTGTTGTCGGGGAAAGAGGAGGCGGACGACCGTTTCTACCGGGTCACCTACAACGAAATCACCGCGCCGGCGATTCGACGGGCGTTTGAACATCCGACCCGCATCGATCAGCACCGTGTGGACGCGCAGCAGGCGCGTCGCGTGCTGGACCGGATCGTGGGCTACCAGGTCAGTCCGCTCTTATGGCGCCGTATCCGCGGCGGTTCCAGCGCCGGGCGGGTGCAGTCCGTGGCCCTGCGCTTGATCTGCGAGCGGGAAGACGAGGTGCGCAAGTTCGTGCCGGAAGAGTATTGGGTGCTCGGTGCGCGAGTGAACAAACGGGTGCCGCCTCAGGATCCCTTTGTCATTCGCCTGGTGAAAATCAACGGGAAAGATCCGGAAATCGTCAACGAGGAACAGGCGCAACGGATACGACAAGATCTCGACACGCGCATGCTGCAGGTTTCGGCCGTCAACGAGCGCGAGGTGACAAGGAAAACGCGCCCGCCGTTTATCACCAGCACCATGCAGCAATCCGCGTCGAGCGCGCTGGGGTACATGCCGTCCCGAACCATGCGCCTGGCCCAGCACCTCTACGAAGGCGTCGATTTCGGCGACGGGCCGGTGGGTTTGATCACCTATATGCGTACGGATTCGCCGGCGATTTCCAACGAGGCGCAGAACGAATGCCGCGCCTATGTCGGGGAAACGTTCGGCGACGCCTATGTTCCGGAAAAACCCAATGTCTTCAAAGGCCGTTCGGGGTCTCAGGAGGCGCATGAAGCCATTCGCCCCACGGACGTGCGCCGCACGCCGCAAGCGATGGCCTCGTACCTCAAGCCGGACGAACTGAAACTGTATCGCCTGATCTGGCAGCGCTTTGTGGCGAGTCAAATGGCGCCCGCGCTCATCGCGCAGCGCACGGTAGAGTTTGAAGCTCCTCCCGCCGGTGACCAGACGCCGGTATCGCCCGATCTCTCGTATCTGTTTCGGGTTACGACGTCCGATGTCGTATTTCCGGGCTTCATGAAGGTGACCGGCGAAGACCGGAAAAAGAAGAAGGCCGCGCGCGACGCCGAAAATGGGGACAACAACGGGGATGAGGATGTGGTTCCCCCTCTGGAACAAGGCGAAGTGGTTGATTGTCGCGAATGGTTGGCGGACCAGAAGTTTACCAAACCGCCGCCGCGCTATACGGAGGCGTCCCTGGTCCGGACACTCGAGGAAAACGGCGTCGGGCGTCCCAGCACCTATGCGCAGATCATTCAGACGCTTTATCAGCGCAAGTATATCGAGAAGGAAAAAGGCTCATTGCGCCCGACGGAGCCCGGCGAAAAGGTCAACGAGTTTCTTGTGGGCCATCTCGGCGAATTGTTCGACGTCCAGTTCACGGCGAAGATGGAAGAGGAGCTGGATGCGGTGGAGGAAGGGCGCGTGGATTGGACGCGCATGATGGACGCATTCTACAAGGACTTTCAGCGCTGGCTGAAGAAGGCCAAGGGCCCGGATGCCGATCAGGACGCGGCGGCGAAATTACTGGAATACGTTGCCGGGATCAAGGAATGGGAACCGCCCATAAAGCGCGGCAAACGAACCTATAGCGACGAGAAGTTCGTCAAATCCATGCGGGACCAGCTCAAGGAAGGCAAGAAAAGTGTGTCCATGCGGCAGGTCCAAGCCGTGGTCAAGTTGGCGGTGAAGTACAAGGACCAATTGCCCGATCACGAAAAGGTGATCAAGGAATTGGGTTTTGAAGATGCGCTCAAGAAGGCCAGCGCGCCGAGCGAGCCGCCCCGTCAAACGACGTTGGACAAGCTGGAACAATTGAAGTCCGTGGAGTGGGATGAACCGCGCACTGTCGGCCAGAAAGTGTATGATGACAGGGCCTTCTGCGAATCCCTGCGCGAGCAGGTAGAGTCCGGTAAACGGCTGAGCGTGAATCAACTGAAATACCTGGATCGACTGGTACAGAAATACGCGAGCCAGATTCCCGATTTCGAGAAGTGGGCCGAAGAATGGGGGCTCGCCAAAGAGGAACCGGCCGACCCCAAAGAGATCGCGCTGTTGTTGGATCAATTGGCGCAGGTCAAGGAATGGAAGCCGCCGGTCAAGCGCGGTAAACGGGAATGGTCTGACGAGGGGTTCTACCAGTCGTTGGCCAAACAATTCAAGGCCAAGAATACGTTGAGTCCGAAACAGGTCGCGTCCTTGAAAAAGATGGCCGCGCGGTACGCCAAGGCCCAAGCGGGCGACAAGGAGAAAAGCCAACAGCCCGACGAAGCGGATAAAGCGGAGCCGGCATGAACACGCGCATGGCGCAGGTGGCGGAGGACACGCACGTGCGCGAGTTTATGCAGTATCTTGATGTTGAGCGTCAGGCGTCGGAGCATACCACCTACAATTATCTCATCGACCTTTCGCAGTTCGTCGCATTGACTTGGGACGACGCGTCGCCACCTTATCGATGGTCCGAGGCGGATCGATTCACGGCGCGCCGTTTCCTGGTTGCGCTGCAGAAGACCGGTCTGGCCCCCGGCAGTTGCGGGCGTAAGTTGTCGAGTTTGCGCGCCTTCTACAGGTATCTCGTGCGCGAAAGTGTCTTGCCGAACAATCCCTTTGCCGGCTTGTTGCTTCCGAAGAAAGGGAAGCGGTTGCCTTCGATACTGTCCAAGGACGAAGTCGAGCGGCTCCTGTCCGCGCCCGCCCAGGTGGCCAAAGAAACCGCGACTCCGGACAGCCCGCGCCCGCGTTTGTTTAAGGAATACGTGACGCACCGGGACACGGCAATTATCGAGGTGCTCTACAGCACCGGGATGCGCGTCAGCGAATTGACAGGAATGGACGAAAAACAGGTTGATCCGTATTCGGGTACGATCAAGGTTTTGGGGAAAGGCAAGAAAGAGCGTCTTTGCTTGTTGGGCGGTCCGGCTCAGCGCGCGCTCCGCAAGGCCGTCGAATGGCGGGACCGCTATTGGGCGGTCTTAGGGAAGCAGGGTCGCCCGTCGCCTTTGTTTCTCGGACGGCCCGGTACGCGCCTGACCGCCCGTTCGGTGGAACGACTGCTCAAACGCTATCTCGATCGGGCCGGACTACAGCGCTCTTATTCGCCCCACACGTTGCGTCACAGTTTTGCCACGCATATGCTTGATGCGGGGGCCGATTTGCGAAGTGTGCAGGAATTACTCGGCCATTCGAGTCTGTCTACGACCCAGATCTACACACACATCAGCGTCGAACGCTTGAAAGAGGTCTACGAACAGTCGCATCCCCACGCCTGACCGTTGTCCCGCGGTGCAGAGCCGGTAACGGATATCATCATCGTCGTGCCCCGAACAATGACTTGTTTCGGGTTCCCCATATCGCGCATACTCCGGCGCATGATTTGGTTTTTCTATAACATTCTGTTTGTGATCGCGTTTACATTGTTGTTGCCCCGTTTCTTCTTGCGGATGTGGAGACGCGGCGGGTATCGCCGACATTTCATGCAGCGCCTGGCGTGGTACGACCGGGACACGCGTCGCAAACTGGACCGGGACGGGCGACGCATTTGGGTACACGCCGTGAGTGTCGGGGAAATGTACGTGGCGCTGCGGTTTATGGCGGCCCTGCGCAAGCGATTTCCGGATGTTAGCTTTGTGCTATCCACGATCACTTCCACGGGTCACGCCATCGCCCGCCAAAAGATGGAGGAACAGGATGTGCTGCTCTATTTTCCCGTGGATATTCCTCCGGTGATGAGCCGGGTCTTGCGCCGGATTCAGCCGCGCATGCTGGTGATGGTGGATACGGAACTCTGGCCGAACCTCATTCGTTTGTGCCGCCGGCGAGGGATTCCTGTCGCCATGATCAATGGTCGCGTTTCGCAGCGGTCGTTTCGTCGCTACAAGCTGGTCCGCCTGTTTACGCGCCGCCTTCTTCCCGAGCTGAATATCATGTGCATGCAAAGCGAAAGTGATCGCGAGCGTCTGTTGGCGCTGGGTGCGCCCCCGGAACAGGTCGAGGTGGTGGGTAGCGCAAAGTATGAAGTGATTGAACGGGACGAGGCGGGTGAACAGCGCGCGCGCGACGCGCTGCGCCGGGCGGGTATCGATGAGGACGCGCCTGTCTTGTTGGGCGGCTCCACGTGGCCCGGCGAAGAAGAGATCCTGCTCGACGGCTTTCGGGAACTCCGAAAAGAATGGCCCCGCCTGTTTCTGGTCCTTGTGCCGCGCCACATGGAGCGGTCTCGCGAAGTCAGCGAGGCCATTGAACGACGTGGATTCACATCAATTCGTCGCAGTACGTTGACCGTCGGTCCGCCGGCCGACGCGCCGGTTGCGGATGTGTTGTTGGTTGATACGACGGGTGAATTAAAGGACTTCTACGCCGCGGCGACGGTCATCTTTGTCGGTAAGAGCCTGACTGCGCACGGCGGGCAGAACGTGATCGAGCCCGGCATATATCAGAAACCCATCATCGTCGGACCGAACATGGAGAATTTCCCGGCGATTATGGAGGATTTTCAGCGCGCCGACGCGTTGAAACAGGTCGGTGACAGTCGGGAACTGCATGAAACAATCGGCGCGTTACTTCGGGATGCGGAACTGCGGCGCGCGCTGGGCGAGCGGGCGGGGCGCTTGGTCCAGGAAAAAGCCGGCGCGCTGAACCTGACGTTGGATCGTTTGTCTCCTCTGCTCGAGGAATAACCCGCGGGCCCCGGGTTCACAGATTACGCCATATGCCGCGCCGCTGTTTCTGGGCTTCCGCCTGAAATAGGAGATAGGCTTCCTCGCGCGGATGGGGCGCATCGTAAACGATGGCGTGTCCCCAGAGGAGCAGCCGTTCACCGATGTCCATGCCCTGAATCTCGACGTAACATAGGAGGCGCCCGAAATTATCGCGCCGCACCTCGTCTTCGGGAAAGATAAGCCGCACCTTTCGATTCAGCACAAAGTTTTCCACGGCCTTGGTGGCGATGTCACCGTACTGAAGCAGAAATTCAGGGTCCATATCCAGCAGCTCGGCCTGTTCGCGCAAGCCGCGCGTGCGACGCGTTTCGGGCGTATCAATGCCCAGCACGCGGACTCGTTCCTTGTTGCCCATCCATTCAACGACGATCGTGTCCCCGTCGATGACCCGGGTACAAAGCGCCGGCGGGAAACCGTCTTCTTCTTCCTGCACGGCGTATTCCACGGGTTTGATGACGTAACCGACGATCATGCCGCCGAACAGCATGATCGTGGCAACGATTGCCCATACCGTATGCACGAGGGCGGCACGCGATTCGCCCAATTTATGTAACCATGTCGCCATATATCGCTTAGACCATGCCGATTCAAAAATTGCTGAGGACGGTGCAGAAAATGGTTTTGTCCTGCACAATCGGACCCGATATGCTATACCAAACCCTTAAGGAGTGCCAAGTCCATGAATTCACTATTGTTAACGCGCCGGTCGCGTCGGAATCGTCGTAATCAAAAAATCAGGGACCTGATTGAGGAAACCGTGTTGCGCGCGGAGGACCTGATTCAGCCCCTGTTTGTCGTGGACGGGCGGGGCGCGCCCGAGCCCGTCGAGAGCATGCCCGATGTGTTCCGGTATTCGGTGAACGATCTGGCGAAGCGATGCGAAGAAGTGGCGGCCGTCGGGATTCCCGCCGTGGCCGTCTTCCCGAAACTCGATTCCGAGTTGAAGGACCCGACCGGCAGCCATGCGCTGGATGAAGATGCGCTGCTGTATCGCGCCATACGCGCCGTTAAACAAGCCGTACCGGAGTTACTGGTCATTACGGACGTGGCGCTGGATCCGTATACGAGTCACGGCCACGACGGCGTGCTGACCGATGACGGGGCCAGTGTGGACAACGATGAGTCCGTTGCATTGCTGGCCCGTCTGGCCGTGCTTGAAGCGGCTGCCGGCGCGGATTGGGTGGCGCCGTCGGACATGATGGACGGCCGCGTCGGCGTGATTCGAGAGGAACTGGACCGTGCGGGCTTCATCGATACCGGGATCCTGGCCTATTCCGCCAAATTCGCGTCCGCCTATTACGGGCCTTTCCGGGAAGCCGTCGGCAGCCTTCAGGCGGCCGGTACGGCGCATCTGGATAAACGGTCCTACCAGTTGAATCCGGCGAATCGGCGAGAGGCGATCCTCGACGCGTTGTTGGACGAAGACGAGGGCGCGGACGTGATGATGGTCAAGCCGGCCGGTCCGTATCTGGACGTGATCCGCGAGCTGCGTGAACAGACGCTGTTGCCGGTGGCGGCGTATCAGGTGTCGGGCGAATACGCCCAGATTCATGCCGCCGCGCGACTGGGCTGGCTCGATCTGCAAAAGACACGCGATGAATCGCTCCTTGCCATCAAGCGCGCCGGGGCGGATATGATCCTGAGCTATTTCGCCGAGGCCGTTGCACGGGATAGCCAATGAACAGGCCGATCGACACTGAACCGCGTGCGGCGGGTCGAATGCATGACAATCGGGAGTATGTAGATGGAAATCGTTGTTCTGCCGGCCTTGTCCGATAACTACATGTATTTGATTTGCGCGGACGCGGAGGCGGTTATCGTTGATCCGGCCGCTGAGGATCCCGTCATGCGCGAGCTGGACAAGCGGGGGTTGACCCTGACGCGTATCCTGATTACGCATCATCATTATGATCATGTACAGGGCGTGCCCGGCCTTTGCCGGCATACGAACGCGGAGGTAATCGGTCCGAACGACGAACGCATACCCGGCTTGAAACACCCGGTCCGCGAAGGAAACACGTTTGCGTTTGCGGGGAGCGATTTCCGTGTCCTGGACACGCCCGGCCACGGGGATCGCGACGTGTCGTATCTGCTGCGTACGCCCGGGCGGCCTGACGCGTTGTTTTGCGGCGATACGCTGTTTGTGTCCGGGTGCGGCCGGGTTCTGGAAGGAAGCGCGGAGGCCTTGTGGACGTCGCTCCGGAAACTCGCCGCCTTACCGGACGAGACCCGGGTCTATTGCGGACATGAATATACGGAGGAGAATTTGCGCTTTGCCCTTACCGTTGATCCGCACGACCGGGTCTATCAGGATTCCCTGACCGCTGCACAACAACGTCTGAGAGACGGTTTGCCCACGGTCCCGTCCACGATTGGGACGGAAAAGAAGGCGAATCCGTTCCTGCGTTGCGATTCATCGGTGGCCTTTACGGCCTTGCGAAAACGGAAGGACCGGTTTTGACCATGTTTCTATATGACGTACGCAAGGCATTCTGTTAAGCTCATGCGATCATGATCGATTTGCATCTTTCCGATCGTCAGCGGCGGGTAATCGCTGCGGCGTTGACGCTCTTGTCCGTGATATTCATTGCGGGCGTATTGGGCTTCATGGGGTGGTGGGTGGCCCGTTTCCTCTCGTTTTTCTCCAATGTCTTCATGCCCGTGGCGGTGGCGGGAATTGTTGCGCTGGTCATAAAGCCTTTTCACGATTGGTTGTACGCGCGCACAGGACGAAACGCGCTGGTTTCCGTGTTGCTGGTCTATCTGGCCGTGCTGATCCCGGCGGTGGGATTTTTCTGGTTCTTCGGCGCGTTGCTGGCGGAACAGTTGTCGGGCTTGCTGATCAAGACTACACATCTTGTCCGGGAGGGATGGGACCTGTTGATGGCGTATTGGCCCGACATCCTCGAACAGGCGCGCAATTATGAGCTGGACCGACGCTTGGAAGGGATCCTCGAGGAACGGATGGACTTGATCTCCGGCGGCGTGCTCACGTTGGTGCAGGCTCTATTGGATGCGGGCGCGGATGTGTTCCGTTTTGTCGCGGGTTTGTTCAGTTGGTTCATTTTCCCGATCTATCTGGGATTCTTCCTGGCCGTGCGCGCGCCGGACCGGGAACGCATCGACGGTTGGTTGCCGTTTCTCAAGCCGGATACCCGTTCCGTATGCATTCATCTGGGCACGGAATTCGTGAATATCCTCGTTTCCTTTTTCCGCGGCCAACTGATCATCGCATTGCTGCAAGGCTTGCTCTATGCGGTCGGTTTCAGCATCATCGGGTTGCAATACGGTTTTGTGCTGGGCTTGTTGCTTGGCTTGCTGAATATCGTGCCGTATCTGGGGAGCATTGTCGGACTGGCCATTACGGTACCGCTCGGCTTGTTCCAGCCGGACGGTGGATGGGGGCTGGCGCTGGCGGTCGTGATCACTTTCACGACGGTACAGTTGATTGAAAGTTATGTGCTGACACCGCGCATCATGGGAAACCGGACCGGGCTGCATCCGCTCGCCATCATCGTGGCCATATTCTTCTGGGGCACGGCGTTCGGCGGGATATGGGGCATGATTCTTGCCATTCCATTGACGGCGTTTCTTGTGGTATGCTGGCGCCTGTTGCAGGATACCTATCTGCGCGAGGTCGTATAGCGGAAGGACATGAAAGTATGAGTAGAAATCTGTTGATTGCCCTGATTTTGATCGCCGTTACGGTGGTTGTGTTGTTGTTTAATAATAGTGGAAGCATATCTATTGATCTCATGGTCACGACCTTGCGGGGCGGGAAGGCGATGGTCTTGCTGGGGTTCACCGCGATAGGCGTCATTATCGGATTGTTGTTGAGATAGTATCATGACGGAAAAAGCGATATCGGGTCCCGTACGTACGTTGCTTGAACGCGGGGTCGTGATGCCGGCGCCCGAGACGGTGCAGGTGGCCGACGAGGTCGTGCCGGAACGCATCGCGCCGGGCGTGGTGCTGCATCCCGGGACCCGTCTGTCGGGTGACGACCTCTCCATCGGTCCCGAATCCGTAGTGGGTAAGGAAGGCCCGGCGGTGCTGGATGCGTGTCAGTTGGGTCATAACGTTTCGTTCAAGGGCGGTTACGCGCGCGGCGCCGTCTTTCTTGACGAAGCGTCCATCGGGAGCGGGGCGCACATTCGGCCCGGCACGATTCTGGAAGAACAGGCGAGCGGCGCGCATACCGTCGGCTTCAAACAGACGATTCTGCTCTCGTACGTAACCGCCGGGAGTCTGATCAACTTCTGTGATTGTCTGATGGCGGGTGGAACCAGTCGTAAGCGGCATAGTGAAGTGGGGTCTTCCTACATCCATTTCAATTTCACGGCGCACGGCGACAAGGCTACGCCGTCCCTGATCGGGGATGTGCCGCGCGGGGTCCTGTTGGATCAAGCGCCGATCTTTCTGGGGGGACAGGGCGGCTTGGTGGGGCCGGTGCGCATCGAGTATGGCGTGGTGCTCGCCGCGGGAACCATTCAACGGAAAGATGCACTGGAGGCCGGATGCCTGTATTCCGGAACGCCGATGTCGGCCGGGGGACGCGCGCCGAGGCCGTATGTGCAGGGGCGCTATGGCGCGGTGGATCGGTTGATACGGAATAATCTGATCTATTACGGCAATATCCAAGCGTTACAAGCGTGGTATCGGCGGGCGCGGATGCGCCTGATGCGTGCGGACCCTTTTCGCGAGGCGTGTCGGCTTGGCGCGATCAAGCAATTGGACGGTGTGTTGAAGGAACGCTTGAAACGCCTGCAACAGCTTGCGGAGAAATTGTCGGATTCCGTCGGCTCCTTGAAGAGCGACCCGGCGGGAGCGGATACGGATCGTATTATTCGGCAGCAGGAACGGTTTGTAGAAGCATGGCCTTCCATGCGCGACCAGTTGAAGCGCGCGTTACCGGACGAACCCGGCGCGGAGATGCGGGATCAGTTTCTGGCCGAATGGGAGCGAACGGAAGGGGACGACCATGTTCGCGCCGTGCGCGCGCTTACACCGGACGCCCGCGCGGCGGCAACGGGTTGGTTGCAGGCGATCGTCGATCGTGCAGCGGCACTATTTCCCGGGGACTGAACGCCAAAGAAATGCCGCCGGGGATCAGGTTAGTATTATCCAGGGAAATCAAGGAGCAACAATGGGTAGAATGTTTGGAACAGACGGGGTGCGCGGGATAGCCAACATGGCGCCGATGACGGCGGAAATGGTCCTGGAAATCGGGCGCGCCACGGCCTATGTGTGCAAGCAGCACCAGAAGACGCAGCGGCATCGTATTGTGATCGGCAAGGATACGCGCGTGAGCGGGTACATGCTGGAAAACGCCTTGACCGCGGGGATCTGCTCGATGGGGGTGGACGTCTATCTGCTGGGCCCGTTGCCTACGCCCGGGATCGCGTTCATTACCCAGAGCATGCGCGCCGATGCGGGCCTGGTATTGTCCGCTTCGCATAACCCCTATCAGGACAACGGGATCAAGATCTTTTCGCGCACGGGCTACAAGCTGCCGGACAGCGAGGAGGACGAGATTGAGCAATTGATTACGTCCGGCGCGATGCAGGACATTCGCCCGACGGCTAACGATGTCGGCAAGGCGCAACGCATAGAGGACGCCATTGGAAGGTATATCGTCTTTTGCAAGAACACCTTCCCCGATCAGGTCACGCTCGAAGGAATGAAGATCGTGCTCGATTGCGCCAATGGCGCCACGTACAAGGTCGCGCCGATCATCTTTACCGAGCTCGGCGCGGAGGTGGTGGCGATTCACAACAAACCCGACGGATTGAATATCAACAAAGCGTGCGGTTCGCAACACACCAAGGATCTTCGCAGCAAGGTCAAGGAGACGGGCGCGGACATCGGGTTGGCCTTTGACGGCGACGGGGATCGCGTGATCGCCGTGGACGAACGGGGCGAGGAATTGTCCGGCGACCATATCATGGCCGTATGCGCCCGTTGGTATAAGGAACAGGGGCTGCTTCGGAATAATCGCGTCATCGCTACGGTGATGAGCAATTTCGGTTTTCATGAAGCCATGCGACGGTTGGACATCGAGGTGGGCGTGGCCGGCGTGGGGGACCGCTACGTGCTGGAAATGATGCGGCAAGACGGCGCCGTGCTGGGCGGCGAAGCCTCGGGCCACCTTATTTTTGGCAATCATCATACGACCGGCGACGGTATTATAGCGGCCCTTCAATTGCTGGCCGTGCTGCGTTCGACGGATACGCCTCTTTCCGAATTGGCCGGGATCATGCGGCTGTATCCCCAAAAGCTGATCAATCTCGATGTGCAATCCAAGCCTCCCATTGAGGATATGCCCGAACTGGTTACCGCCATCCGGGACGCCGAACAGGGGTTGCATGGCGAGGGCCGCGTGCTGATCCGCTATTCGGGGACTCAATCCATGTGTCGCGTGATGGTGGAAGGGCCGGATCCGGACACGACGAATCGATTAGCCTCCGAATTGGCGGACACGGTGAAGAAATGCATCGGCTGATTCGCTTCACGCTGATCACGCTGCTCTGCGTACCGGCCTTTTCCATGGCGGGTGCGGATGACCGGGACCCCTTGGAATTTGATTTTGGTCCCCTTATCAGTCGGCAGCGCGATTTGCACGGGCACATGCGCCTGCGCGTGCTCGGCCCGTTCTTCGAGCGAGCCACGCATGATGACGGGCAGACGCTGACCGCCGTCCGCCCGTTGTACAGTCGGTACGACGATCCGGAAATGGAGCGCCGGCGCTCGGAATATCTGTGGCCGGTCGGCTATACGAAACAATTTCGGGATGAACATAGCGGGCGCGTGCTGCTCGCGTTCTGGACCCGGTTCGACGTGGAGGACCCCGATTCGCGCTATCGGTTCTGGTTGTTTCCGCTCTATTTTCAAGGGCGCGATAAGCATGGAGAAGAGTATGCTGCGTTATTCCCGCTCGGCGGTCGGATCCACGAGTTTCTCGGTCGGGACGAGATCGAGTTTATTCTGTTTCCGCTCTATTTACGCACGGAACTGAACGAGGTGCCTTCCCACAGTTTCCTGTGGCCCATCATTTCGCATACGCAAGGGCGGGGGATCTATCGGTTTCGCGTCTTTCCTTTCTACGGGCAGAACCGGCATCGTGACCGATACAACAAGAAATTTGTCATGTGGCCCTTCTGGACCTCGGCGGAATATTATTATGAGGGTTCATCCGGCTCGGGCTATATCCTTTTCCCTGTCTACGGGCGGCTGACCTTGGAAGATCAGCGATCATGGATGGTGTTACCGCCTTTCTTCCGGGTCTCGCGGGGCGAACGGGTCAATATGGTGTTGGCGCCTTGGCCGATCTTCCAGCGCCGCACCGGCGAGATACGTCAGACTTATATCTGGCCGCTGTGGGGCACCAAAACGATGCGCGGCACCCATAGCCGTTTCTTTCTCTGGCCCTTTCTGCAGGAGGAACGCATTGATCGCGGCGATACCGTGGCGCGCCGTTTCTATCTGTTGCCTTTCTATTATTCGGATACGCACCGCGAACGCGCGCCCGCGGCGCCGGATCCGCAGGAGCCCGTGCCGCGCGGAACGATGGTATCGAACTATCAGAAGATCTGGCCCCTCCTGTCCTATATCCGGGACGGGGACGAAGTGCGATTCCGCATGCTCGCCTTGTGGCCGCTCAAATACACGCCTTCGATTGAACGGAACTATGCGCCTTTCTGGAGTTTGATCCAGCATGCTCGTTATGAGGAGGCGTCGGATACGGAAATCCTGTGGGGCCTGTATCGCAGGCAGCGCCGGGGCGAAGATAAGAGTTATACGTCACTGTTTCCGTTGTTCGACCGCACCCGGGACGATCGACACGACGAAGCGGTGCGGCGCTGGTCGTTCCTGAAAGGATTGATCGGGTACGAACGACGCGGTACAAACAGACGGTACCAATTACTGTACCTGCTACGCTGGGGCCAACTGGAGGAGACCGAACCATAATCACGCGCGAACCAGAATATTTCGAGCCGCCGGACAACGCCTTCGCCGATATGGGGCGTCGCGTGTTGATGTTGTGTCGCCACACCGGTACGGCCATGCTGATGCTTCTGGAAGCCTTTCGTGATATCCCGTTCATGGTGTCCCGCAAGCATCGCCATGACGTGTTGCACCAACAATTCATCACCGGCGTGAAGAGCCTCGGCGTCATTACGGTCGTCGCGCTGTTTACGGGAATGATTCTCGCCCTGCAGACCGGCTTGGAGCTGCGCCGATACGGACAGGAAGTATATATCGGATCAGCGGTCACCGTGGTGATGCTGCGCGAGATGGGCCCGTTCATGACCGGGTTGATCATCGCCGCCAGCGTCGGGTCGGCGATCGCCGCGCAGATCGGAACAATGACCGTCTCGGAGGAAATTGCCGCGCTGGAGGTCATGTCGATCCCCCCCGTTCGGTACCTGGTTACGCCGCGGTTGGTGGCGTTGATGACGATGATGCCGCTGGTCACGGTCTATACGAATATCATCGGTATCGTCGGCGGCGCCATCGTCGGCCAGACGCAATTGGGCGTATCGATGACGGCGTACATGGATAACGCCACGCAGTTCGCCGAAAACAAGGATTTATACGTCGGCTTGTTCAAATCGTTTCTGTTCGGGATCATCATCGCCACGGTGGCCTGTCATCAAGGTTTTTCGACCACGCAAGGGGCCGTGGGTGTCGGCATCTCGACGCGTCGCACCGTGGTGATTTCATTCCTCGTCATTCTCACGGTCGGATACATGGTCACCAGGTTGTTTTATCAATGATCCGTTTCGAACAAGTATCCAAGAGGCTGGGCGGCGCCGTCGTGCTCGATGCCATCGATTACGAGATTGATGCCAACGAAACCTTCGTCATTGTGGGCGCGTCGGGCGCCGGCAAGAGCGTGAGCCTGAAGCATATGGTGCGTTTGCTCACCCCGGACAGCGGGCGTGTCCTTATTGGAGACGATTGCGTCAGTGCGGCGCGCGGACAGGAACTCGACCGGATCCGTAATCGGTTCGGGTTCCTGTTTCAAAGCGCGGCCTTGCTTCAATGGTTGACCGTGGCGGATAATGTCGGCCTGCCGTTACGTATGAAGACCAACATGACCGACGCCGAGATCGATCGGCGGGTCCGGGAAAAATTGGATATGGTGAATCTTGCGGATGCCTTCGACAAACAGCCCGCCGATCTCTCGGGCGGCATGCGTAAACGGGTCGGCTTGGCCCGGGCGATCATCAACGATCCGGAAATCATTCTTTACGACGAACCGACGTCCGGCTTGGATCCGGTCACTTCGCGCACCATAGACCGGTTGATCGACCGGCTGCGCTCGGAGTTGGGGGTGACGAGTGTGGTGGTCACGCACGACCTGCACAGCGCCCTGGCCATCGGTACGCGTATAGCCATGTTGCACGACGGAAAGATCGTGGAATTGAGTGAGCCGCAAGAATTTGTGAAATCAGAGAATAAGTTTGTGAAAGGTTTCCTGGAAGCACAGTATATTACAACGCAGGGCGACTGGGACAATGCGGAGGCGTCATGAAGAGAAGCCAACTCAGAGAAATGTCGATGGAGATTGTAGTCGGGGCGTTCATGTTCATGATCCTGCTGGCTCTCGGATTCTTTACCATCATTCTCAGCCATCAAAACATCTTCAAGCCCACGTACCCCCTTCAGGTGCGGTTCGAACACGTACAGGGCTTGCGCCAAGGCGATAACGTGTTCATGCGCGGGGTCATGATTGGCCGCGTAAAGTCGCTGACGGTGGAACCGGACGGCGTCCTGGTTAAAGCGACGTTGGAACAGGAGCCGTCAATTCGTGAAGGCTACCGCATTGAAATCAAACCGTCGTCCGTTCTCGGCGGCCAATATCTTTCCATCTACGAAGGTCCGCCGGGCGAGGAACGGGTGGATATCGATACGATCCTGTACGGTGTGGAACCCATTGATCTAATGGACGAAGCGACGGCCGCCGTAAAATCCATTCGCGACGCCATGGAGGAGGGGCAAATTCTTTATAACATTGAAAAGACCATGGCCAATCTGAGCGTGATGACGGAGGATATGGCCGAAGGACGGGGTACGATCGGGCGGCTGCTGGTGGACGACACGCTGTATAATAATCTGGAGGAGATCACGGTCAACCTGCGCGAGGTAAGCGCGATGCTGGAACGCGGGGATGGTACACTCGGGGCCTTATTGCACGACGACACCCTCTATGTGAACCTCACCGATGTCAGCACTCGGCTGGCGGAGGGGCAGGGCGTGTTGGGCCGACTCTTGGCCGAAGATGAAACCCTGTACGACGATGTGGCCGCCACGGCCGCGGCCATGCGGGAGTTCACGGAGCGGATCAGCAAAGGGGAGGGTACCATGGGCAAGCTGATCGCCGATGACGAACTCTATGAGGAGGCCAAACTCTTGTTGCACGAGATCCGGGCCGCGGTTGACGACTTCCGGGAAACCGCGCCGATCACCACCTTTACCAGTATCTTTTTCGGCGGGTTCTAGAGCAGTCTAAACAAAGGCGTAGCCGCCGTCGTAAGGGCGTGTTGATCTATACGATATCCCGTGACGAAATCGGCGCGCCGCATTCGCCTCCGCAAGGCCTCCGGCGGAACGAGAGCGGCGGCCCTACAAAATGCTTCGTTCGTCGGATTGTAGGGCCGTCGCTTGCGACGCGCCGGGAATAAATCAACACGTCCGTAAGACGGTGGATAGATTGACCGCCGGATACCGCTTCCACGCTGTTACCCGCCCCCGTTCCAAGGGGACTACGGCGCGGCATGCCAGCGCGGCTACAGAATTTCTTAATCTGTTCTAAGCCGGCCCTTTGCGTAGAACGGGTAGTCTTCCCTCTTGCCGTTCGCGGGCACATATTTCCAGCGCTTATACATCCAGAGCCAGGCATGGGGATGATCGCGTATGGCGGATTCGGTGGCGCGCGCGATCTGTTCGGTCAGCGCGCGGACCCGTTGGTCTTTGGGGGCTGCGGGAAGCGTGGATGGTTCGATTTTCGGACGAGTATGCACGTAATAGGTTCCGTCCCGGTTCGGGATACAGAAGCCGAACAGAATGTCGGCCTCGGTCTTCAGGGCAAGCGAAGAGGGCGCATCGGACATCGGGGCCGGTAGGCCGAAGAAATCGATGAATATCCCGCCCTCGGCCGGACTGGTATTCTGGTCCAAAAGCAAGCCGACCTTTCCTTCGTTCTTCAAGGTGCGCAGCATCGCGCGGATGGCCCCTTCCCGGGGAATGATGATTTGTCCGGAAACCTGACGGACCCGCCTGAATTGCTCGTCGACGGAAGGGTTTACCAGAGGCGCGGCGACGCTGGAGAGCGGGTTCCCGCGCACGCTCACCGCGTGGCCCAGCAATTCCCAGTTGCCCAGATGCGCGGTGATACAGATATGCGCTTTCTTTTGAAAAAGTTCGTCCAGTTGCGGATCGAATACGACGTATCGGGCGATCCGTTCACGCGTATTTCGTGTAAACCAGAAAATGTCGAGCAGGACCAGGGCAAAGGTTTGATAGGAACGTTTGAGAATCCGGCGTTTCTCCCGGACGGATTTATCGTTCCCGAATGCGATATCCAGATTGGCCAGGGCCACGCGCTTGAGCCGGATCGGAAGTCCATACGCGACAAAACCGCTTATGCGCGCGATGAGCAGCACCGCGCGTCGCGGCAAGAGCGGCACGAAGCGGAGCGCGAAGCGTGTCAGGACCGCCTCGCAACGCCTTCGAAAGGATTTCCATGAGGACATGGCCGAGACGATACCAAGTTCGCGCGGCGTATTCAAAGAAACAATAAGCGCCCTTTCCCCGTGCCGGGGCTGATTCGTGTATACACGCAACGCATTGTCCATCAATGACGAATGACGAAAGACCCACTTGTCCGCCGGAGCCGCTGCGGCGTAGGAGGAAGCCCGAATCAAATCCGAAGCACGAAGT
>SLGY01000182.1 GCA_007136425.1 Kiritimatiellia bacterium | reverse complement strand
GATTTATTCGAAATCTTGTGGCGAAATCGGCACGCCGCAAGCGGCGGCCCTACAAAATGCTTTGGTCGTAGGGCTGTAGGGCCGTCGCTCTTGTTCCGCCGGAGGCCTTGCGGAGGCGAATGCGACGCGCCGGGAATAAATCAACACGCCCGTTAGGCGGTGGCTGATAAGCGACATGAGACTTTTTCAACGGGCTGCTAGCGGAGCGGATTCAGCGCCGCTCCGTCACGCCGGAGTATCGTCCGTCTGACAGTCATCACGGCCAGCCATCCTATCGCCATCCCCAACAGGGCTCCGCCGGCCACGTCGGTCGGCCAATGGATCGCCCCCGCGACGCGCGATACCCCCATGAGTATGGCGACGAGATAGAGCATCAGCCCCCAGCGCCGGTTGAACATGAACAGCACCGTGGCCGCGGAAAAGAAAAAGAGGGCGTGTCCGGAGGGGAACGAAGCGACGCTGTCATGAGACAGAAGCGGTGTGACATTGTTTACGACATCGAATGGACGCGCCCGGATGTAGAAGGCGACAATGGCTTCTTTGGCCACGAACCGGGAAAACAGGCCCGCCGACAGTGCGACGGCGATGACGAGCCGGACCGTATGAGATCGGGCCCGCCCGGCAAAGACCTGCGGCACGATCAACACCACCGCCATGGCGGCCACGGCAACATAGGCCAGGGTCGAGCCGAAAAGACTGACTGCGTTCGCGGCCAACGAATGTTGGCTGGCGGCATGATTCAGCAGTTGAACAAGACCGGCATCCAATTCACGAATGACGGGCGGATACAATATGGATTCACTTCCAATCATATGACTCTCTACGCACTCTCACCGAAGGCTTTTGGGGAAATGTGTGACAGTCGATGATATTTAATATTGTTGGTTTATGTGCTCACCCCGGTCGAAGCCTGTTTCACACAGCTACAGTGTGCACATCCCCGAGATGCTATCAATCGTTTATCGACATGAATCCAACCCGACCTTGACATTCCATGGCGCTTATACTTGTTTGAATACTATGTGGACTCGGATTATACGTTCCCTCATTGCATGCGGGCTGCTGGCGTTCAGTGCCTGTTCTCGCGTTGACGATCCGGGGGTACTCCGCGTCTGGTCGCATCAGGGACAGGAACAGGAGAATCTCGCCATGCGCGAGATCGTGCGGGCGTTCAACGCCGAGCATGAAGCGCAGGGAATCCGTGTGGAGATTGATTTCTTTCCGGACTATCAATATACGGAAAGGCTCTCCATCGCCGCAGCGGCCAACGATCTGCCCGATGTCTTTGATCTGGACGGTCCCACCGTGGCGCAGTTTGCCGACGCGGGACTCCTGGCGCCGCTCGACCCCTATTTCACCGAAACGGAACTGGCGGACTTTCTCCCGAGCATTATCGATCAGGGCACGATCGACGACACGCTTTACGCGCTGGGCGCATTCGATTCGGCCATGGTTCTGTACTACGATAAAGACCTGCTGGACGCCGCCGGGGTGCGCCCGCCCGCGCGCGGCTCAAGCTGGACCTGGGAGGAATTCGTTGATGCCTGTCGCACCCTGAAAGCGGCGGGCATGGATCCGGTCAGTCTGCATATGGATGTGACGGCCGATGAATGGTATACATACGCTTTCAGTCCCCTGATCTGGTCGGCGGGCGGCGCGATGATGGATACGGAACGCGAACGCGTGGCCGGCGTCCTGGACGCGCCGGTGAACGTGTCCGTACTCAAGGGTTGGCAACAACTTTTCGAAGAAGGGTTGGCCGCCCGGTCCCCAATTGATCCCGACCCGTTCGGGTCGGGAGATACCGCCATGGACTGGAACGGACATTGGATGGCGCGTTCCCATGTGGAAGCCAAGGGCGATCGCCTGGGCGTCATGCCCCTGCCCTTGACCGGGCCGGAACAAGCCGCGGCCTGCGGGACCTGGTGCTGGGCGATCTCGGCGCATACGACGAAGTCCGACGCCGCGGTGACCTGGTTGAAATGGGTGCTCGACTCCCGAAAAGGGGTTGAACCGATTGTACGCGCCAGCGGCGCGGTGCCCGCGCGGATATCCGCATTCGAAGCCTTTCCCGAGTATCAGGATTATCCCTGGCGCCTGTTCAAGGAACTTTCGCGGGATTACGGACGGCCGCGTCCCAAGACGCCGTATTACCCTAATCTCACGCAGCACGTAGCCGCCGCGCTTCGGGACATCGCGCACGGAGCGGACGTGGAAACCCGCCTGACCCGGGCTGCCGAGGCCGTGCAAAGGATTATTGACCGGCGACGAGGTACAGGGTCATGAAACATCATGGACGCCAAGCCTGGGTCTTGCTCGCTCCGGCGCTCATCTTGCTGGGCCTATTCGTTCTTTGGCCCCTGGCCCGCGCCGTCTACTGGAGTTTCACCGGCGCCGGGCTATTCAACCCTGAAGAGGCGACGTGGACCGGCGGCTCGAATTATTCCTATCTCTTATCCGATCCGCGTTTCCGGCAAGCCTTCTTCAACACCGCGCTGTTTGCCTTACTGGTCGTACCGCTGCAATGCGTCCTGGCCTTCTTCATGGCCTTGTGGGTGAATCGGCCCGAACGGTACTGGCGCTGGCTGCGGACGGCGTTTTTCGTGCCCGTGGTGGTGTCCATGCCCGTGCTGGCCATCTTGTGGACGATGTTGTATCAGCCGCTCGAAGGCGATCAAATCGGCTTGTTCAACGAGGTCTTGCAACGCCTGGGCCTGCCGCCACAGGACTGGCTGCAGAACCCGACACTCGCCCTGCCCGCCATCGCGTTCATGTCGATCTGGCAGGGGGTCGGATTTCAAATGATGATCTTTCTGGCCG
>SLGY01000012.1 GCA_007136425.1 Kiritimatiellia bacterium | reverse complement strand
GATTTATTCGAAATCGTGTGACGAAATCGGCACGCCGCAAGCGGCGGCCCTACAAAATGCTTCGTTCGTTGGACTGTAGGGCCGTCGCTTGCGACGCGCCGGGAATAAATCAACACGCCCTCACGGCGGCGGCTACGAAGAAAACTGCAATGTAGCCGCGCCCGTGAGGGCGTGGACTATGTGGCCGTAAGTTTTTTAACGGGCTGCTAAGCCGAAGCGGCCAGACTCGACGCATCTCGATAGACGTGAATATCGCGTTGTGGAAACGGGATGGAAATCCCTTCCGCATCGAACCGCTCCTTGACCGCCTGAAGTGTGTCAAACGCGTATTCGATAAAGCAACAACATAGTTGCCCCTCGTCAGGCTTTCGCTTAAGACTGTACGCATGACCTTTAACGTCACGATCGTGTTGATTCTTCTGGGCGGATGGTTTTTCGGCCGTCTGTTCGGCCGCCTGCACCTGCCCGCTGTGCTGGGCATGCTGGTATGCGGACTGCTTATCGGCACGCTGGGACCGAGGGAATGGCCGGCGGGCCTCGTCGAACTCGAACCGTTTCTGAAAACCTTTGCACTCATTGTCATTCTCTTGCGCGCCGGCTTGGGTATTCGCCGGAGCACGCTCAACAGAGTAGGCGTCGTCGCCGGGCGCATGGCCGTCATCCCCTGCCTGCTTGAAGGGGTGACGGTAATGATCGCCACCCGCTTCATCTTCGATCTCCCGTGGACCGTAGCCACATTGACCGGCTTCATGCTGGCCGCCGTATCGCCGGCCGTGGTGGTGCCGGCCATGCTGAACCTGAACCGACAAGGATACGGACGTCGCAATGAAGTGCCGACCGCCATTCTGGCCGGCGCGTCCGTCGATGACGTCCTCGCCATCACGGTGTTTGCCCTCTTCCTTCGCATGGCCGGCACGGGCGAGTTTGTCATGAGCGAGGCCTTGCTGGGCGCTCCGGTGGCGCTCGTCGTTGGCATTCTGCCGGGTTTGGTGGGCGGTTACCTTCTGGCGGCCTGGTTTCGTAAACGCCATCGCGATGTGCGGGCGACGGAAAAGGTACTGATCGTGCTCATGATTTCGGTATTGCTGGTGCAGGCGGGCGACTGGCTGCATAGCGCCGCCTTGTTGGGCATCATGACAATGGGCTTCATTCTGTTGGAGCGGGCCGAACATGTGGCTCATGAGATTGCGGCCAAGCTCGCCAAAATATGGGTCTTTGCGGAAATCATTCTGTTCGTCCTGATCGGCATGGCCGTGGACCTGCGCGTGGCCTGGGAAGCCGGGCCCATGGCACTGCTGGTTATCTTCCTCGGCATGCTGGCGCGATCGACGGGCGTCTGGATCGCCACATGGCGATCAATCTTCAACACCAAGGAACGGCTGTTCTGCATCCTGGCCTATCTGCCGAAGGCCACCGTGCAGGCCGCGCTCGGCAGCGTGCCCCTGGCCATGGGATTGCCCGGGGGCGAAATCATCCTCGCCATGGCCGTGCTGGCGATCGCCGTCACGGCGCCTATAGGCCTCATCGGAATACGCGTCGGAGGACCGCGCCTGCTCGATTTGACCTTTGAGGAAGAAGACGAGGACAGCCTATAACAAATCATGGTTCCGTCGCGCGCGATGACGGCGTCGGTCCGATTGCCAGAAATCCGTCAACGATTCGGAAAAGGCCCGCATGTTCACCCCTTCGAATGCCTTGCGTGTAGCAGCCACTTCATCGCGCGTTTCCCATAAGGCGTCTTCGTAGCGCGCAATGATTTCCTCATAGCGATTGTCCGCTTCGATCGGCGCACCTTTCCGCAGGTAGTATATGAGTCCCCAGCCCATGGCATAATTCGCGCGACGCGCGTTCATGTCGCCGGTGCGATTCGCATAGAATTCGTCATAATCCAGAAGCAACAACCTCCCGATCGGAAGTGTGCCCGCTTCGGCCAGCGATTCCAGCACCTGAGCATACCGTTCTACTTCATCGACGCGCAGGTCGTCCCGGCGCAAATCCGCTCCTTCAAAGAACACCGCGTGCCCCTCGTTGTACCAGGGCGATGTGCGGATCAGGTCGAACGCATAGAAGATATATTGATGAAACGCCTCATGATACACAATGCTCGCCATGCGAGCGCGGCGTTCCAGTTCATTCCCCCAATCGAATGGACGTATTACCAACTCGCGCTTGTTCGGCATCCACACGCCGCCCGTGTCCCGATGTTCCTCGCCGACATAGCGGACATAGTCTTCCGCATCCGCGAATACGCGCACCAGGCTGACGGCTTCGATGGGCCTGCGCGGCGGGAACATTTCTTCGTAAATAGCACGAATGGCTTCAAGATCCTTCTGCAAGCGCTGCACAAACGAACGTCGCCCGCCGCGCAGATCGGATACGAACAGATAATTCTGCGTTTCTACAAACCACCAGCCCGGCAGACCGCGAATACTGTTGATGGCGCGTTCGCGACTTTCCAGAAAAGCAGGTGAGCGATCGTCCTCCCTTTGCGTTAAATCCGTAGCCTGAAATTGTTCGGCCACGCGCGTGGCCGGATCGTCCGACTTTGTCGTGGTGGCCAATGAACCGATGAAATCCCGTTCTATCGCGTCGGTCACCTCCTCGACTTCCATTCCCCTGGGGAGCTCGAAGAAGGCGACAAACCATTGATCAGGGTCAACCCCGTGAATATTCGGATTGAAACGGAAGACGTATCCGATACGGGGACGTTCCCCGTGCGCAAAATCAATCGCTAATGCTGTATCAAGTCGCGGGCCGGGACGAATGGCTCGCGGTTCGCCTGCCGGCTGAACGCCCGTAAACGCCTTCAACCATTTTTTTAGTTCGTCAGTGGTCTCTGGGACCTGCGGTTGATGCGTGGACACCGCTTCCGCATACTCTTCCCGTGAGGCGTGCTCGCGTGGGAATGGAGGGGGCATCGGTCCCAGCCCACCCATCACCAATGTCATGCCGGACGGATCCTCCCATCGACCGAGATAGACGCTGGGATACCAGAGATCGCGTGGATAGAAGCGTTCAAGCGATGAGCCGTCCCGCATGCGGTAATAATACACCGTCGGCTGCGGTAGGCCCATCGGTTCGGCCCCGCGCATGACGCGAAAAGAAAGCCCCTCGGCAGGGATAGCGGCATCAGCCCCGAACGTCACACCGCGCCCGCGCTGCGCTTCGGCTTCGTCCGGCATGGCGCAGCAAATCCAGAGTGCCACACTCAAACATCCGACCAGCGCGTTCTTCCAGGACTTATGAGGAAATTGCATGGTTCTATATACAATAACCACGCCTCAAGACCATGCGCAAGGCCGGCAGGATGATTCGCGAGTTGCAGGTCGACTATTCGGCAAAGTGACAAGCCGACCATTGGCCCGGCCGAATCTCCCGCCATTCAGGAACCTCTGCACGACAGCGATCCTGCGCCATCGGGCACCGCGGATGAAACGGGCAACCCGGAATCTTCCGCGTCGGCGACGGCACATCGCCTTTCAACACAATCCGGTCCGACCCTCCGTGACGCGCCTTCAAGCCTTTATCCACATCGGGCACGGCCGACAACAGCGCCTGTGTGTACGGATGGGTCGGTTGGGTGAAGATCTCTTCCGGCGTACCCGATTCCACGATCTTACCGAGATACATAACAAGAATGCGATCACACACGTAGCGCACAACGGCGAGATCATGCGCTACAAACAAGTACGCCAGATTCATTTCCCTCTGCAGGTCCTTCATCAAGTTCAGAATCTGAACCTGCACGGACACGTCCAGGGCGGAGACCGGCTCGTCGGCAATAATCAACTTCGGATCAACGGCCAACGCGCGCGCAATGCCGATCCGTTGCCGCTGACCGCCGCTGAACTCGTGCGGATAACGATCCATGTACGAGGGATCCAAGCCGACCGCTTGAAACAATTCCTGCGCGCGCTTCCGCCGCGATGTGCGATCGCCAAGCCTGTGCAGGCGCAAGACCTCTTCAATCGCGCCGCCGACGGACATGCGCGCATTGAGCGATCCGTACGGATCCTGAAAGATCATCTGCACGTTCTTCCGATACGCGCGCAGTTCCCGATCCCGCAGCGGCGCGATATCCTGTCCGCCGAAATCGATGCGCCCCGAATGGACGGGCAGCAGCCGCATGATCGCCCGCCCCAGCGTCGTCTTGCCACATCCGCTTTCGCCCACAAGCCCGATGCTCTCGCCCGGCTGAATGCCGAACGACACCCCGTCCACAGCGCGTACGGGCGCGCGCGCTTTCCCGAAATAGACGCGCAGGTCTTCGACCTTCAATAGGGGTCCGTTCTGTGTCGGGCCACTCATGTTTCGGACAACTCCTGCCAGAAATGGCAACGCGAGGCGTGCGCGGCATCCACCTGTTCCAATATCGGCTCCTTTTCCTCGCACACTGTTTGCCGCAACGGGCAACGCGGATGGAAACGACATCCCGCAGGCAAACGCGCCGGATTCGGGACAACGCCCTCAATGCCCTTCAGTCGCTCACTGGTCCCGCCCAAACGGGGTACGGCGTCCAACAGCCCCCGGGTATATGGGTGCCGCGGACGCGTCAGGACCTCCTCGGTCGGGCCCGACTCCACGATCCGTCCGGCGTACATGACATAGACGCGATGCGCCACGCCCGCCACCAAACCGAGATTGTGCGTGATCAATAACACCGCCATGCCCAACTGATTCTGCAGCGACGTCAACAACTCGAGAATCTGCGCCTGAATGGTTACATCCAGCGCCGTGGTCGGTTCATCCGCCACGAGCAACTTGGGATGACAGGCCAGCGCCATGGCAATCATCGCGCGTTGCTGCATGCCGCCGCTCATTTCGTGCGGATACACACGCGCGCGCTCTTCGGGATCGGCGATGCCGACCATGCGCAATAAGTTTATCACTTCCTCACGCACCTTTACATCGCGGCGATGTAAACGCAGTGCTTCCGCAATCTGATAGCCGACCCGGAAAACGGGATTCAGCGAGGCCGACGGGTCCTGAAAAATGTATGATATCTTGTTACCCCGCAGATCGCGCAACTCGTCTTCGTTCATGCCAAGCACGTTCCGTCCTTCATAGAGCACTTCGCCGCCCGCATACAGGCCGGGCGGTTCGGGAACCAACCGGGCCAGCGCCAGGGAGGTCACGCTCTTACCACAGCCCGATTCACCCACGACAGCGACGGTTTCGCCCTGGCCAATGGCCAGATCGATTCCGTCCACGGCACGGACGGGCCCGCTTTCCGCGTCGAAATACACACGCAGATCCTTGACCTCAGCCAGCATGTTGTTCGATTGGGTCATATTGATATCCCGGACATGTTCATGCAATCGACACCGGTCCGCGCGCGCGCGGCCCCTACAAGCGAAGGCCGCTTCTTGTAGGGGCTTCGCTTGCGAAGCCCGTCGCCACTTTGGGAATACGTCCTTGTCATCTTCATTGCCGTCCCGTCCTCAAACGCGGGTCGAGCGCATCGCGCAATGCGTCGCCCAACAAGTTGAACGCCAGCACGATAAAAAACAGCGCCGTGGTCGCCGCGGCCATTTCCCACCAAACCCCGTGCCAGAGGCGGAGTCGCGCGTTGCTGATCATGATACCCCACGACGGTTCGCCCTGCGCCCCGATCCCCAAAAAACTCAGGAACACCTCCGTCCCGATCGCCGCGGGGAACATGAGTGTAAAAGTCACAATGACGACGTGAAAGACGTTGGGCAGTATGTGGCGGAAGATGATACGGGCATGACTCAAGCCCAACGCATGCGCCGCAGCCACATACGGACGCTCGCTATGCTTGATCACTTCACCGCGAATAAGACGGCATAATCCCACCCAGATGGTGAGCCCGATTCCCAGATACACGCCGAGCAAACCGCGCCCCACAACCATGGCAATGGCCAGAATGAACAACAACCCCGGTATTGCAGCGAAGGTGGAATAGAGCCAGACGATGACGTCATCCACGCGCCCCCGGAAATATCCCGCGAGACAACCGAGCACTACGCCAATGGGAATCGCGATGAGCGAAACGACGATACCGACCATGTAGGCAATCCGGGTCCCTTGGATCAGGCGTTGCATCACGTCCCGACCCAGTCCGTCCGTACCCAGCGGGTGACGCGCCAATTCGCGCAACCCGCTGCTCATACGCTCCATCACGCCGACCTCCGCTCCGGATTCCACCGTGAACGGTTGCCGAAACAGGCTGGGCGGAAGATATTGCTTATCGAGGTCCGTTTGCTGATAGCTGGGCGTAATATCTTTCCATTGATGCCATCGATAGACGACCTCACCATACGCCGCGAGCGCCGTGTAGAATATCACGACCCACAGGCAGATCATGGCCAGCCGGTTACGGCGCAGGCGCCGCCACGCATCGCTCCAGAGCGTGCGCGCGGATTGTTCCATGTTATCCATTTGCGTCGTCATTTGAGCTGTACCCTCGGATCCACGAGCGCGTAACAGATGTCGGTGAGCAGATTGGCCACCACAAAGAGAATGGCGCCGATCAAAACAATCGCGCGGATCACATCCACGTCCGAGGACATGATGGCGTTGATTGCCATGTAGCCCAGTCCGGGAATACCAAAGAAACTTTCCAGCAACAGACTACCCGTATAGAGAAATGGAATGGCGATCACGACGTTGGTTGCGACGGTGATCATGGCGTTTTTCAATACGTGCTTGAAAAGGACCGTGCGCTTACCGACGCCCTTTGCAAAAGCCGTGCGCACGTATTCCTTGTACATCTCGTCGAGCATCACCGTGCGATAGAAACGCACGTCGATTCCCAACCCGCTCAACACACCGATGGATATGGGCAGGATCAAGTAGATCCACGATTCGAAACCCCATACCGGGAACCAGCCCCAGCGATAGGCCGCCAAGTACTGACCGACCACAATCCATACGAGGTAATTGATACTCATGAGAGCAACGGCGATCACCACGAGCATGCGATCAATCCAGGTGTTCCGGTAGAAAGCGCAGAGCAGCGCAACACTGATCGAAACGATCAGCCCAATAAGGAAGATCGGGACCGTCAACATCAGAGAGGGCCCGATCCCCTCACGGATCATGCGCGCAATCGGCTGATTGGCGCTCTCGGAATAGCCCAGATCGCCCTTGAACGTTTGAAAGATATAAAACGTGAACTGCGAATCCAACGGATGATTCGCCCGGCGCTGCATTTCCATGGCGCGAATTTCAAGCGGCGCTCCCTCTTCCACGACAAGCCGCATGTTCAATTCCCCGGGCGTCTCCCCGCTCTCAAACGGGATCCTCGCGCGCGTCCAACGCGCCGACGGCGCCAGTTCCTCGCGCTGCTCCACGCGTTCGTCGTCGATTTCGTCGCTCTCGGCATCATAGAGCAGCGCTGCGGAACCGTCCGGCGCGAGGCGATATTCGATCACCCACCGGAAACCCGTTTCTGCGCGAGGCGAAAACTCCAGCGGTATCGCGTGTTCGCCTTCAGGCACACGGATGTGCGCGGGCTCACGGTCTTCCGCCTCCTGGTGTTCAACGTCCTCCACGGCGCGCCACGGACCGGCATGGCGTTCAAAGTCCGTCTCGGCGTCATAGGCGCGCGTACCGCTCCACCAACCGAAGATCAGCGGTTTATTGAAGCCGCGCACTTCGTCGAACTCTTCCAGGGCCTGCGGCGATACATGACGGCCGAGAATGGCTAGCGCGGGGCTGCCGCCTACCATATTGAAGAGAATGAAGGTGATCAACATGACCCCGAAAACGATCGGAATCATCTGCCCTATGCGTCGTATGATGTAACGTCCCATTCGCTCCTTGCGTTACTGTCCATACATGGCCTGCCATTCGCGGCGATGGTCCACGTCGATCTTGTAATACTTGCTCATGCCGTACGGGAAATCGTGTCGCTTGAAATTCTCCAGCCATGAGTGAAACACGCCGTACAGCACGGGGATACCCGTAAACAGCCACGGACTGTCCTCGATCACAATGTCCGCCATGCGTTGCGCCAGTTCCGTGCGCTCCGGGGAATCCAGCATGGTGCGGAATTCTTCGTAGAGTCGGTCGTAATCGGAATTCGCGTACTGCGCGTGGTTCGGGCCCGGCGAGCGGTTCGGCCCATAGAACAGTTGCAGAAAGTTTTCCGCATCCGGATAGTCGGCGACCCAGCCGAGCTGAAACATCTGCGCCTGGCCGCGCGACAATTTTTCAAGAAAGGCCGGCCAATGATTGTAGCTCGGATTGATGGCGATCCCGATCCGGTCCATGAACTGAGCGAGCAGCTCGACGCCCTGCCGCACATCGGGTGCGTCCGCCGCCCCGATTTCGAGTGTCAGCTGCAAGCGACGGCCGGTTTCCGGATCGCGGCCGCCGGGATAACCGGCCTCCTCCAACAATTCCCGCGCGCGCTCCAAGTCAAACGGATACGGCACATCGCGTTCGACATAACCCGCCACCCCCGGCGGTATGGGCCCGGTGGGCTTACGGATCCGTTGATTCTGAAACTCGATCCACTCCTCGTAATCGAATGCGTGCGCCAGCGCCTGGCGCAATTTGCGATTCCGCCGATCCCGGTCCGGGTCCGATGATAAGCCCACCACCGGATCATCCATGTTGAACCCGATATAGGTCAGGAACATCGCGGGCGAGGAACGGAGTTGAATGCCGAGCGCAATCAGGTCTTCGTTCAATTCGTGCGCCTCGGTCAACACGGCGTCCCAGTTGTCACGCGAAATCCCGGAAGACTCAAACTGGCCGCGCAGGAACATCAACCACTGGGTGGAAGGATCGCCAACCTTGTACTGAATCACGCGGTCAATAAACGGGATGGGTTTCCCGGCATCGGCCAACAAGCCCTCTTCTTCGTCGCCCGGCGCGCCCGTGGTCGGATAGCGCTCGATGCGTCCCGTCTCTTCCCACTTCGGGTTGCGCACGAATTCGATCCGATAATTGCGTTGCCACGACTCGAGAATATACGGACCCGTTCCTACGGGATTGTTGATGAAATCCTTGCCGTAATATTCCACGGCCTCGCGCGGTACGGCGTGCGCATAGTGCATGGTAAGGATGTGCAGCAACTGCGGATACGGTTCGGTCAGCGTGATAACCAACGTATGCGGGTCGGGCGCCTGCAAGCCTTCAACGTCCATGTCGTAATCCACTTCGCCCTCGCCCATGGTCGTTTCGCGGAAGTCGTCGAGCCCGACAATCCGGTCGCGAAACACCCAGTAGCCTGTGGACGCGTTACGCACGTCGGCTACGCGCTTGATGGAGTAGATGAAATCTTCCGCAACCAGCTCGCGTCCCTTCCCGCCCGTTTCGACGAAACAGGGATCGTCCTGGAAATAGATGCCGCGGCGGATACGGAAAGTGTAGGTCAGCCCGTCCTCGGAAATCTCGGGCAAATCTTCGGCGAGCAGCGGGACCACGCGGTACGGGCGATCGAGATAATGATATTCCAGCAACCCTTCGTAGATGCGCGCAATGGCATGCGCGGAGGGGACGTCGCCGGCTTTGATCGGGTCCAGACTACGAATGCGTGATGTCTCACTGAACATCACCATTTCGTCTTCGTAACCCGCATCGAGCACTTCGCGCCCGCAACCGGTCAGCAGAAGGACCAACATCGCAAACCCGGCGAAGGCGAGAACCAGTCTTGAATAGCCAAAGAAAGTATGTCGCATCACATCCAGACGATAAACGGGGCCATGGGCCTTGTCCACCTTTACCCTGCGTTCCGCCCTCCTCTATCGGCCCGCTGGAAGTGACAGTTCTTAAAGCCTGTCTTTCACAGAAGAACCCAAACACGTTTCAACACGTTGGGGCGGAACCGTCGGCGACTCAACTTCCGGAACTGCTTTTATTCTTCCGGCAGTTCGACATCAACCGGCGGCACGGCCTCCATCGGCGCCGGCTGGGCATCCGGCGCGGGCGCCGCCGGTAATTGCTCCGCGGGAGGTGGCGGCTGATCCGGTGCGGGCGCCGTCGGTTGTTGCATATCTCCTTCGGTCGCGGGTACCGCCGGCAATTGATCGGCGGGCGGAGCCGGTTCGGCTTGCCCCGGCGGAGGTCCCGGCGGCGGCATATGCGCGTCCATGAGCGTACGATCATGGCTGCGTGCAAAGAGTATCGCCAAACCGACCGTATTGACCATGAATACAATGGCCAGCACCACGGTGGCCTTGGTCAATACATTGCCGGTACGTGAACCGAAGAGATTCTCGCTCATCCCCGCGCCAAACGCCACGCCCAGACCGCCGCCCTTGGCTTTCTGCATGAGGATAATGGTAATCAACAGTACGCTGCAGATCGCTTCAATGGAAAATAGAATGGTTCGTAGAATCATAACGTTAATTCCCTGACTTTACTGGGCCGCCTTTACTATATCCACAAACGAACGCGCTTCAAGCGAAGCGCCGCCAATCAGGCCGCCATCAATGTCCGCTTGCCCTAATAATTCCCCGGCATTGGCGGGTTTCATGCTGCCACCATACTGAATGCGCACGGATTGAGACAAGGATTCGTCCGCCATTTCCCGGACGACCGAACGGATGAACGCGTGCGCATCCTGTGCCTGTTCCGGCGAGGCTGTGCGTCCCGTGCCGATGGCCCAGACCGGCTCATACGCAATCACCACGTCCGTCCACTCGCGTGAGGATAAACCCGCAAGGCTGCCGCGCACCTGCTCTTCGACCACCGCTTCGGTCCGGCCCGCGTCCCGATCTTCGAGCTGCTCGCCGACACAGACGATCGGGCGCAAATTGGAGGCCAGCGCCGCCTTCACCTTCTTGTTCACGATCTCGTCCGTCTCACCGAAATAGGTGCGGCGTTCGCTGTGCCCGAGAATGACATAATGACAGAACAATTCTCGCAGCATCGCAGGCGATACCTCCCCGGTGTACGCGCCGGACGCCTCCCAATGCATGTTCTGGGCGCCAAGATCCAGCGGGGTGCCGGTGACGGCATCGCTTACCGATTTCAGAGCGGTAAACGGCGGGCACAACACCACGTCCACCCCGCTCCCATCGCTCCATTCGCGTTTGATGTCTTCAACCAACGCAATCGCTTCGGCGACGGTGTTGTTCATCTTCCAGTTTCCGGCAATGATCGGCTTTCTCATTCGCTTATAATCTCCTTAACATGCTCACTGTGGGGTTGGACAAAGGGTCGGTTGCAAGTGGTACGGTTCCTGTTCTTACAAACTTCCACCCGTCCATCAATCCATCCGTCCATTCTATTTATCGGTTAATGCGGCCACG
>SLGY01000173.1 GCA_007136425.1 Kiritimatiellia bacterium | reverse complement strand
GCAACGGCGGGCGAGTGATATAAGATAAAGGCGGTTGTTCAAGTCGTCGCATCATCAGAAACGGTCAGTCATATGTGCTCACGGTTATTCCCATACTCGTTTTCCCTGTTACCGATTCTTCTGCTGGCCGTCCTGCCGGCCATGACGGAAGCAGAAGCCCAAATTCGCATTACGAAACCCGCGGGAGAGAAGATCTCCATTCATTTGGGCGGGCTGACGGCGGACGGCGATGAGGCTTCCCGACTATTCATGCAGACCTTGCAAGGCAACCTGAACCGGTCGGGCTGGTTTACGGTTACGCGCGCCGGACAAGCGGAAGTGAGCGTGCTCGGCTCCGTACAGCGTCGACGGGATCAATTGCGCGTGGAAGGCCGGGTCATGGGCGGCGCCGACCGCCGACAATATATGAGCAACAGCTACCGGCATTCCGCCGACGACGCGCGTCGCCTCGCACATCGCGTGGCTGATGATATCGTCCAGGCGGTGACCGGGCACAAAGGGATTGCGTCCACCCGCATCGTCATGGTCGGGGTACGGGATAATGCCAAGGAACTGTTTATCTCCGATGCGGACGGTGGGAATTTCAGGCAACTGACGCGCGATGGAAACATCTCGGTACGGCCGCGCTGGGGGCCGGACGGGGATCAGCTCACGTACACTGCATATCTTCGCCGTTTTCCCGATGTCTTCCTCGTGGAACTGAGCACCGGGAATCGCCGGGCGGTGGCGAATTACAGCGGGTTGAACGCCGGGGGCGTTATTTCGCCCGACGGCCAGGATTTGGCCGTCATTTTATCCAAGGACGGCAATCCCGAATTGTACGTCAAGAACCTGCGCTCGGGACGTTTGACTCGGTTAACGCATACCCCCCGGGCCAATGAAGGCAGTCCGTCCTGGTCGCCGGACGGGCGGGAAATCGTTTATGTGTCGGATCAGGCCGGGCGCCCGCAACTCTATATTATCTCCCGCGAAGGCGGCTCTCCGCGCCGGATTACGAGCCGTGGCACCGCTAACGTGGCTCCGGATTGGGGGCCCAACGGGCTGATCGCCTTTTCCAGTCGGGTGGAGGGCCAATACCGGATTGCCATCATGGACCCCCAAACGGAGCGGGTGCGCTACCTCGACGTGCCGGATCGGGCCGACTACGAGGATCCTTCGTGGGCGCCGAACGGCCGGCATATCGTTTGCGGCCGGCGGGAACAATTCCGATCGTCGATCTACGTTCTTGACACCATGGGCGATCCTCCTCTACGATTAACTCGCGAAGGTGGGGACTATTACTCCCCGGCGTGGTCCCCGGAATGAACCGGTGCAGGCTCTTTATTACAAGTGAAGCAAGAGGGTAGGTATAGCATATGCGCAAATTACGAAAACTATTTCTGATCATGATGGGTGTCGCCGTGGTGCTGACGGTAAACGGTTGCCAGCAGCGCCGCGCTGCGGAAACGGATCCCGGTGTGGTTTCGCCGATCGATGGCGTGTACGGCGATGACATTTACGGAGAAGGGCTCGGCCCGCGTTTCGGGGAAGACGGGGAGTATATCGAAGGTCAATTCGAGCCGGTCCTTTACGCGTTTGACAGCGCTCAAATTCCTTCCGCCGAGCGTCCGAAACTGGAAGAAGTCGCCACGTACATGCGTCGTAACCCACAAGCGAATCTGATTGTGGAAGGACACACGGATGAACGAGGCAGCCGCGAGTATAACTTGTCGCTGGGGGAACGTCGCGCATTGGCGGCCCGCGCGTATCTGGTTGGATTGGGCATTGACGGTGCGCGCATTCAGACGCGCAGTTACGGACAGGAACGTCCAGCGGCGTTCGGTCACGATGAAGAAGCGTGGCGCCAGAATCGGCGCGCGGAGTTTGTGGTCACGCAATAATCGGGTCCCGTACCCACGTTTTGAACGATCCTCGTCGCATGCGGCGGGGATCGTTTTCTTTTTTTGCGGGTCGAGCCGATATTGCAATCCGCCTGTTGCGCGTGTAAAGATGGGTTGGACGAAGCGCGATGAACATAACTTTCCATACCATCCTGGCGATGTTCGGCGTACCGAGCGGCGGTGAAATCCTGCTTGTGCTGCTGGTGGTTCTTCTGCTTTTCGGGTCCAAGAACCTGCCGCACATGGCGCGCACACTGGGGCGGATGCTGGAGGAATTCCGTCGCGCATCGCGGGAAGTGACGGATGAAATCATGCAGGCCGGGGACGATTCGGCCAAGCCGCAGAAGCCGTTGCCCGGTTCCGTGCCGAAAGAAGACGATGGGGAGGAGACGTCTGCGACCAAAGCCGCGCCGCCGAAAGAGGATGGGCAACCATGAAACGGCTTCCGGGCGAAACGCCCGACAGCGGCGACGCCAAGCCGTTTATGGAGCATCTTGAGGATCTGCGCACGATGCTCATCCGGTGCGCGATTGCATTGGCGATCGGTACGGCGATCGCCTTGCCCTTCGCTCCGTATATTTTCGCACTCCTGCGCGCGCCTCTGGACGGGGCGATCGACCGGCCCGACCTGTTTCTGCAATCGATCGAGGTGACCGGTGCATTTACCGTGGCCATGCGTATTGCGTTGTGGGGCGGCTTGCTGATCAGCGCGCCTTTCCTCGTCTTCTTCATTGGACAATTCATCTTCCCGGGATTGACGGAAAAGGAACGCACGGCCATACGTCGCGCGGGCGGTTTTTCGGTCCTTCTCTTCGTCGTGGGCGTCATCCTCGGATACAAGGGCACGCTGCCGGTAGCATTGACCATGATGTTCAGCATGCACGACTGGTTGGGGATACAGCCCGTGCCGCAGGTGACGAGTTATGTCGGGTTCACGGTCCATTTGCTGCTGGCCTTTGGTATTGCGTTTCAGATGCCGGTTATTCTGGTGATCCTCGGTAAGCTCGGGTTTTTGACCGCGCAACAATTGAAGGAGAAACGGCGATATGTATGGGTGATCCTGCTGGTGGCGGCGATGATTTTGACGCCGCCGGACATTTTTACGCAACTGATCATGGCCGTGCCCCTGTTATTCTTGTATGAAGTGTGCATATGGGTTGTCCGGATCACGGAACAGCGGGAGGCGCGTTCCTCCGAAACCGGTGGGTAAGCCGGGTCGTTAAAGAACGCAGGGACACGCGGGTGCATCGGGATGAATAGATTACGTTTGGCCAGTTTCGGAATGCGCGGATACGTAGGCGAATCGCTTACGCCTCCGTTGGCGATTGATTTCGCTTCGGCCTTTGCGACGTATGTCGACGGGGGGCGGGTGTTACTGGGGCGCGACACACGCTATTCGAGTCCCATGCTGCATTCCGCCGTCTTGTCGGGCTTGATGAGCGCCGGTTGCGAAGTGCTGGATTTCGGGGTGTGCCCGACCCCTCTGCTGCAATATGGCGTGGAGCCGTATCAGGCGGCGGGAGCGATTTCCATCTCGGGCGCTCACAATGCCATGGGGTGGAACGGCGTGACCTTGATCGGGTCCGACGGCGCATTTCTTGAGCCGGTCGGCGGCGAAACGGTGCTGGACTGTTTTCATGCCCGCGACTTCCTGAAACGCGACTGGCGGAATATGGGCGCCGTACGGCGCGTGGGCGACTTCGCGTTGCCCTACTTCGAGGCGTTGGCCAAGCACATCAATGTCGATGCCGTGTGTCGCGCGGATTTTACCGTGTTGATCGATCCGGTCGGTGGCGCGGGATGCTCGTACCTCCCCTTGTTTGCGGACCGTTTCCGTTTCCGGCTTGTTCCAATCAATGCGCAACCGTCGGGCTACCTCGCGCGTGAACCGGAACCGCGCCCGCGCAGCGCGTTGCAGATGGCGTCCATTATTCCGCATACCGGGGGCGATGCCGGCTTTGTGTTGAGCAGCGATATGAGCCGCATGTCCGTGGTGACGGAAACAGGGGAGCCCACGAGCGAAGAGTACACGCTCGCGCTGATTGCCAACCACGTGCTGGCAAAACAGTCGGGCACGCTCGTTACCAATGTGTGCACCTCGCGCACCGTGGATCAGGTGGCTCACGCGCATGGCGCGTCCGTGGTACGGGCGCGTGTGGGACAAGCGTATGTCATGAGCGCCCTCGCTGATGAACAGGGCGTGTTGGGCGGTGAAGGGAGCGGCAGCGCGGCCCTGCCCGCGTTCAGCCAGGCGTTTGACGGCTTTCTCATGATGGGCCTGATTCTGGAGGCGATGGCGGAAAGCGGGCGCGCCCTGTCCGATTTGCTGCAGGATTTGCCGCGTTATCCCATTGTCAAACGTAACGTCTCCTGCGGGTCGCGAGACGGGTATCGGGCGATCGAGTCGTTGAGACAGCACGAGGAATTTCTGGACGGGGGAACGGTTGATCTGACCGACGGGCTGCGGGTGGATTGGCCGGAGAGTTGGGTGCATGTACGTACCTCGCAGACCCAACAGATGGTGCGTATCATCGCGGAGGCCACTACGCGGGAGGAAGCGGAGCGCCGGGCCGACGGGGCGTCGCGTGTGTTGCAACAGATCCTATGAAAGAAGTCATTAAAGTTGGAGTATCCGGGGTTCGCGGCGTTGTCGGCGCGTCCTTCACGCCGCAATTGGCGGCGTCGTTTGCGCAGGCCTTCGGCACCTTTGTGGGGGAGGGCGCCGTTATTGTCGGGCGCGACACACGCAGCACCGGGCCGATGATTGAGCATGCGGTGGTTGCGGGATTGCAAAGCGTGGGTTGCAAGCCGGTGGTGGTGGGGGTGATCCCGACGCCTTCCCTGTTGTATCTGGTCAATGAGGAAGGCGCGCGCGGCGGGATCATGATCACCGCTAGCCATAATTCCGTCGAATGGAACGCGCTCAAGTTTATTGAGCGACGCGGTCTATTCCTCGGGTCCATCCATGCCGAAGAGTTTTTCGACATCTATCATCAACGGGAATTTCCCTTGGTCGGGGAATCCGCGATCCCGTCCGCCGCGATACGGCAGCATGCGGTGGAACCGCATTTTGACCGGGTGACCTCGTATGTGGACGCGTCGGCGATACGCGACGCCGGGCTGCGCGTCGCCGTGGATTGCTGTAACGGCGTAGGCGCCGTGTACACCCGCGCGTTTCTTGAAGAGCGTATGGGCTGCACGGTTTTTCCGCTGTTCGATGACCCTTCCGGCGTGTTCGAGCGCGACCCGGAGCCGTTGTCCGAACACTTGGGAGCGTTGCAGGATCTCGTGCGCGAGCGGGACTGTCATGTGGGGTTTGCCCAGGATCCGGACGGCGATCGGTTGGCGGTACTGGACGAAACAGGCCGTCCGATCGGGGAAGAGATCACGGTGGCCCTCGCCGTCGGCGCCGTGCTGCGTCATCATGGGCGCGGTCCCGTGGCGGCCAACCTGTCCTCCGGCAAGCGTGTCGAACATGTGGCGCATTCTTTCGGGGTGGATGTATTGTGGACGAAGACGGGGGAAATTCATGTAGCCGAAGCCATGCGTGACGGCGGCGCCGTGGTCGGCGGCGAGCATACCGGAGGGATTATCATCCCCGCGATTCATCCGTGCCGGGACAGTTATGGCGGCATGGCCGTCATTCTTGAATTGATGGCTTTGACGGGCCGGACGATAAGCGAGCTGTGTTCCGACATTCCCCGGTATTGCCTGATCAAGGATAAGATCCCTGTTGGAACAGACCAGGCGCCGGGTATACTGCGCAATCTGCGCCGCACGTACGCGGAGTATCCGATGAATACGTTGGACGGTTTGCATATAGATTTTGGCGATCGCTGGGTTCATATTCGCCTGTCCAATACCGAGCCGGTCCTGCGCATTATCGCCGAGGCGCCGAGCAAGGGGGATTGCGCGGCGCTTGTGACGGAAGTCCGGGCTCGGGTGGAAGAGGGGATGGCCGGGCCGAACCGTTAAAGTGGGGCTACGGCAGACGGCTCGGAGCATTGAGCCGAATCGTTTCGCCGGAACACAGTTGCATCCGCGTTGGCGCTCGATTTCGACGTTGCGTTCCCTTCGAAACCTGCTAGTTTAGCCACCTGATATAAAGTGACGTATTTAGAAGGGAACTCAGGATGACATCATTGCGCGTGTTATTGGCGGCCTCGCTACTGAGCGCGGCCATGGCCTTGCCCGGAGCGGAGGCACAGCTTCCCGAGACCGATTTGTTTGAGGAGGCGCCTTGGACCGTTTCGCTCGGGCTCGGCTATACGAAATTCGAGGGGGACCAGGTCGTTGAAGACGCGCCTTTCCTGGGACTTCGGCTCGGCTATAGCGCGGACGCGCAATGGACCTATGAATTCGGATTGGATATTGTGCCCCGGGCCAAGGCGCGCGATTTCGAGGGCAGCACCCGCCGTTCCATCAGTGACGACATCTGGATGGTGCGGGGCGGTCCGGATATCCTCTATCACCTGCGAAATGTCGAAAACATGCGCTTCGATCCCTACCTTTCCGCCGGCGCCGGTTTCTATCTGACGGAAAAGAAGTTTCTTGCAACGACGTTCGAACCCTATGTCTCGATTGGCGGTGGGTTGTATTACCATTTCAACGACGAATGGGCTTTGCGGGGCGATACGCGGGTTACCATGGTCAGCCGCAAAACGGACTTCAATCTCTGGACCATGGTGGGGGTGACCTACCGCTGGGGCGCCGACACTCCGCCCGAATACCGCTTGCACGGCGGCGATCTCGACAGCGACGGTGACGGCATTCCGGATTGGTTGGAAAAACTCATCGGGACCGATCCCTACAATCCCGACACCGACGGTGACGGTCTGTCCGACGGCGAAGAATTCTGGATCTATTTCACCGATCCATTGAATCCGGACACGGATTATGACGGTTTGACCGACGGCGCCGAAGCGCACGTATACGGAACCGACCCGTTGAACCCGGACACGGACGGCGGCGGCGTTTACGACGGACACGAGGTCATGGAGGACGGGACCGATCCGCTCGATCCTTACGACGACCTTCAGCTCTTCACGCTCAATATCGAGTTCGATTACGATAAAGCCGATTTGCGTCCCCAGTACTTTGACGATCTGGACGTGATTGTGCGCGTGTTGGAGCGCGACCCCGGTGCGACCGCACGGATTGAGGGCCATGCGGATCGGCGGGCGCGGTCGGATCATGATTACAATATCCGGCTATCGGAACGCAGGGCCAAGGCGGTACTGGATTATCTTGCCGATGTCGGAGGTATTTCACGGGATCGACTCACTTCGCACGGATACGGGTTCACGCGGCCCGTTGCGCCGAACGACACGGAAGAAAACATGCAACGCAATCGGCGCACGGAAATCTATATCCGCCCGAGCGGGCAGCAGGAATAGGGACATCCGCGTTCCGGTCGGGTGATGTCCTGCCCTCCGGGCAGGGGAAGGGACGGTCGCGTCTCACCCGGTCTTCTTTCGCACCAGTATCTTCTCGGCCGCCTTGCCGCCCAACGTGATGGTTTGTTTGTTTCGAAGCCGGATCGTTACGGCGTCGGCCTGCGAATCCGACGAGATCAGCGAAAATTTCACGCCGGGCAACAGCCCGTTCTTTTCGGCGAACCGCAGAAAGGCGGCGTCCTGATCGGCGACCCGCGCGACCTGCGCGCTTGTGCCGGGCGCCATGTCCGAAAGCGGCATCAGGCGGATATGGCTGATTTGTCCTTTTGCGGTGGGAATCGGGTCGCCGTGCGGATCGTATTGGGGCCGGTTCATCAGGTGATCCATGCGTTCCAGCACTTTGTCTGACACGGCGTGTTCCAGGGTCTCCGCTTCTTCATGGACCTCCGACCAGTCCAAGCCGAGAATCTCCACCAGGAACGATTCGAGGATGCGATGCCGACGCAGCACATGCAACGCGAGCTGCTCGCCGCCGTGGGTCAGGCGGATCCCGCCGCGCGGCTCATAGTCGACCAGCCCGGAATCCGCGAGAGCCTTCACCATTGCCGTCGCCGTGCCCGGGACCACATTCATGGCCGTGGCAAGCTTCCCCATCGGCAGCAAATCGGCGGGATTCTCCTGTTGCTGCAGATAGATCTGCTTCACGTAATTCTCAACCGTGCTCGTAATCATCTTCGGGCACGAGCGTAGCCCACGATTGACACGCAAGCAATAGAATAATATTGTTTGATCATGCTATTAAGTGATTTTGATTATTCAAAAGAGGGCAGGCGGTGACTATGCGAGTGTGTATGATGGTGTTGTTGGTTTGCGGTGCGGTGGCGTGTTCGCCGCAAGATCCGCAGGATGAGGCGTTGCGCTATCCGTATCGTGTGGTGTCTACGACCGGTATGATCGGGGATCTGGTTCGGGAAGTCGGCGGCGAACAGGTGGAATCCGTTACATTAATTGGGGAGGGGGTCGATCCGCACTTGTACAATCCAACCCGGTCGGATGTGGCGACGTTGATGGCGGCGGATGTCGTGTTTTATAACGGGCTGCAGCTTGAAGGAAGGATGACGGATGTGCTGATCCGTGTGGGGCGCGACGGTAAGCCGGTCTATGCGGTGACCGATTTGATCGACGAGACGTACCTGATGGATTCCGAAGAAGCGGAGGGGTATCACGATCCGCATGTGTGGATGGATGTCGGTGCGTGGATCAAGGCGCTCGATGTGGTTACGGGGGCGCTGAGCGAGGTGGACCCGGCGCATGCGGATCAGTATGCGTCGCGCGCGGCGGCCCATCGCGAGCGCATGGAAGAGCTGCATGATTATGCCTTGCGTGCGATTGATACCATTCCCGAGCGCAACCGGATACTGATTACCGCGCATGATGCATTCAATTATTTCGGACGAGCCTACGATATCGAGGTTCGGGGCATTCAGGGCTTGTCCACCGAGTCGGAAGCGGGATTGCAGGATATCAACCGGCTGGTGGATCTGTTGGTGGAGCGAAATATCGGGGCCGTCTTCGTTGAAACGAGCGTCGCGGAGAAGAATGTCCGCGCCCTGATCGAGGGGGCCCGTTCGCGGGGGCAGACCGTGCGCATCGGCGGGACCCTGTTTTCCGACGCCATGGGGGAGGCGGGCACGTACGAAGGGACCTATATCGGGATGATTGATCATAACGTAACCACCATCACTCGCGCGCTCGGAGGAGAGGCTCCGGAACGGGGGCTGCACGGGAAGCTCATGGAATGAAATTATGAATCACGACGCAGAAACAGGAAATAGGGCCCGCACCGGCGGGGATCATTTGCCGTCGTCCCCCCTATCAATCGATGACATGACGGTGGCGTATCACCGTAAACCGGTGTTATGGGATGTGGACCTGGATATTCCCGAAGGGCAATTGATCGGGATGATCGGTCCGAACGGTGCGGGTAAAAGCACCGTGATCAAGGCGGCGCTGGATCTGGTCCCCAAGATTTCCGGTCGTGTTCGTTTTTTCGGAAAGCCGTACGCGCGGCAGCGACGACTGGTGGCGTATGTCCCGCAACGGGAAAGCATCGACTGGGATTTCCCGGTCAGCGCGCTGGACGTGGCGGTGATGGGCTGTTACGGACGGATCGGCTGGTTCCGGCCGGTCACGCGCAAGGACCGCGAGGTGGCGCGGGAGGCGCTGGATCGCGTGGGCATGGCCGATTACGCGCATCGACAGATCAGCCAGCTTTCCGGGGGACAGCAACAACGCGTCTTTCTTGCGCGCGCCCTGGCGCAGGAGGCGCGCATGTACATCATGGACGAGCCCCTCGCGGGAGTTGATGCGGCCACCGAACGGGTCATCGTCGGTCTATTACGAGATCTGCGCGAAGCCGGCCGGACCGTGCTGGCGGTGCATCACGATCTGCAGACCGTACGCGAATACTTCGATCAAGTCATTATGCTGAACATGCGCGTGGTCGCGGCGGGCCCCACGGCGGACGTCTTCACCAAAGAGAATCTCGACAAGACGTACGGCGGGCGCCTGACATTGCTCGACGAGGCCGCGCAGGCCATGGCCATGAACGGGCGTGAATGAGCATGGATTATTTTTTCGCACCAGACAGCGACTGGATTCGCGTGGTGACCCTGGCGGATTACAACACGCGCGTGGTCATGCTGGGCGCCTTGCTGTTGGGCGTGGCATCCGGGGTCATCGGTTGTTTTACTCTGTTACGCAAACGGGCGCTTGTAGGGGATGTGGTCAGTCACGCTACCCTGCCGGGGATTGCATTGGCATTCATCTTCATGACGATGTGGGGCGGAGACGGTAGATCGTTGCCGGGCTTGTTGCTCGGTGCGACGATCGCCGGTGCGGCGGGAATGGGCAGTATTCTGGCGATCCGTCACGCTACGCGCCTGAAAGAAGATGCCGCGCTGGGGATCGTCTTGAGCGTTTATTTCGGACTCGGCATGGCCTTGCTCGGCGTGATTCAGAAGATGAGGACGGGGCATGCGGCCGGACTGGAAGCCTTCATTTACGGAAAGACCGCCTCCATGCTGGCGGCGGACGCGTGGCTGATTGCCGTGATGGCCGTGATTGTCCTGACAGCCGCGCTTCTGCTCTTCAAGGAATTCGCCATACTATGCTTTGATCAGGAATTCATGGGTGCGCAAGGCTATCCCGTGCGCGCGCTTGATGCGACCTTGATGGGCCTGATTGTGTTGACGGTGGTGACCGGTTTGCAGGCGGTCGGCCTGATCCTGATGATCGCGCTCCTGATTATTCCTCCGGCGGCCGCGCGTTTCTGGACGGACAACCTGCGGGTGATGCTTGTCCTGTCCGCTTTGATCGGCGCACTCAGCGGGGTCATCGGCGCGGGCATCAGCGCCGTGGCCGCGCGCCTGCCCGCCGGGGCGATCATTGTCGTGGTGGCCGGTGTCTTTTTTATGATCAGCTTGGTATTCGGGTCAGCGCGCGGCGTGTTGCGACGCTGGTTACATCATTATGACGCGCGTTGGAAGACAACGGAGCAACATATTATTCGGCTCTTGTACGAATGGGAAGAGCAGGTCGGCGCGCCCCTGCCGCGCGAGCGGTTGTATGGCGCGCGCAGTTGGCCGCAAGGGCTTGTACGCCGAGCGCTGCGTCGTGCGCAACGCGCCGGTTGGGTGCGTACCGTGTCCGGCGCGGGCTTGCGGTTGACGGCGCGCGGTAAGCGCAAGGCGGAAGGGGTGGTTCGCAATCATCGGCTGTGGGAGGAGTACCTGATACATTATGCGGATGTGGCGCCGCATCACGTGGATCGCAACGCCGATCGCATCGAACATGTGCTGGGCGAACAGATGGTGGAGCATCTGGAGGCGCTGCGTTCGGGTCGCGTGACCGCGCCGCCTGTGCCGCCGAGTCCGCACCCGATTGATTTGACCGCGTCCGGTTCGAACG
>SLGY01000008.1 GCA_007136425.1 Kiritimatiellia bacterium | reverse complement strand
CCCGGACCGCCAATCGGCCGCACAACGCGAGCGACAGATAAAAGGATGGTCCAAGGCCAAGAAACTCTCGTTGGCCCATGGCGATCTTGAAGCGCTACATCAGTTGGCCAAACGTCGACAGAATTCCACCAATGATCGGCGAGACAGTAAGAAAGCAAACTGAAGGCGAGCGAAGCGAGTCGAAGGGCTATTGTTCCTCATCGTCCACGCGCTTCTCGCTCATGGCAAGCCATGGGACCCAACCCGCCATTTACTTTTACTGCAGCAACGCGATAGACTGGGCCCCATGAAGATATCAAAACGAAAATCGGGAAATGCGCTGGTCATGAAGCTGACCGGACGACTGGATGCAATGACCGCGCCCGACGTGCAGGAAAGCTTGCTGGCACTTATCGATCAAGGGGAGCGCAGCATCGCCCTGAATTGCGCCGGATTGGAATACATTGCCAGCATTGGATTGCGCACGTTAATCATGGCGGCCCAGCGTTTGCGTAAGCATCACGGACAGTTCGTCATCTTTGCACTGCAACCGCAAGTGCGTGAGGTGTTCGATACGGCGGGTTTCATCAACTATTTTCAAGTGACGGAAACCCGGAAGGAAGCGCTGGAACGGCTGAACGGATAGCAACACCGGACAAGAAGCCGACCGCTCAGAATTGTTGCCGGCCGTGCAGGGCCCGCGCCAACGTGACGGGATCGGAATACGCGATGCCGCTTCCAGCCGGAATGCCGAACCCGAGCCGGGTCACTCGTACCTCCGCCGATCCCAACTTTTCATGTAGATAACTCGCAGTGGCATCGCTTTCCACGTCAGAATCGAACGCAAGAATGACCTCTCGCACAGCATCATCGCGTATGCGTTTCAAGAGTCGTTCCACGCTGGCCGGCGGTATGTCCTGTCCCTGCATGGGCGAAAGCTTACCCATCATGCAATGATAGACGCCCTGATACGAACCGGCCGCCTCGATTTGCTGGATTCCGGACGGGTCTTCCACCACGCATAACAGATGCCGGTCACGCCGGGCGTCCGTGCAAATCGCGCACGGATCCCGGCTTTTAAGGGTGAGATTACCGCAAACGGAACAGCAACAAATCTGTTCTTCCACTTCCTGGAGTGCGCCGATCAAGTCCGCGCGCAATCCTTTGGTATCCAAAGCCAGGCGAAACGCCATGCGTTCGGCGGAACGACGCCCCACCCCGGGCAATCGCGCGAGGCGCGTTATCAGTCGCTGCAAAGGCTCGATCTCTTTCATCACGCCTCAACAGGAGCTTACATCGGCAGGCCGCCGCCCGGAAGCCCCAGTCCGCCGGTAATCTTGCTCATCTCCTCGGATGCCATCTCTTTTGCCGCCTTGGTCGCGCCGTCCACGGCGGCGAGAATCAGGTCCTGCAACATTTCCACGTCATCGGGATCGACTACTTTCGGGTCAATCGTGATACTTTCGATCGACATGTCCCCGCGCGCCACGACGGTCACCATCCCGCCGCCACTGGAGAATTCCACCGTTTTCTCCGCCAGTTCGGCCTGCATCTTTTCCATGTTCTTCTGCATGCTCGAGGCTTGCTTCATGAGTTTCGCCATATTTACCATGTTGTCCGCTCCTTTTTCTTATTCGCGTATATCAATGATCTCTCCATTGAACGTTTCCAGCGTCCTTCGTACCACGGGATCCTGAACCCATCGTTGCTCCGCCGTCAGGGCCTCGGGCGGCAGGTCACGGGTCTCGTTCCCCGTGTTCGTGTCCTTTCTTTCCGGCAACTTGATATCGCCGGGCAACGTGTCGCTTGCCTCCATGACCTTGAACCGGACCGATACGTCGCGGTGCAGAAATCGGCTCAACACCTTTTGAAGCGCCGACCGATTACGAGGCACGTCGATGTTTTCCATGCTCGAAGTGAATTCCGGATCGAACCCGATGGTCACATGATCCGCATCCACCGCCAACGGCTTGGCGTCCACCAGATAATTACGCACCAAGGGAGCGATGTGCCCCGCCTGTTCGCTGAGATCGTGCCAATGCCCGAATATACGCTGGTGATCCGCCAATAACGTTTCCCGGTTGACGGTGGGCGTCGTCGCTTTCGCCTTCGGTTCAGGCGCCGCCTCGCTATCCTCGGGTTTGGTTTCCGCGTCGGGCGTTGCCGCTACGGGGCCCGCGTCACGGCTTTTTTTTTTCGCGGGTTCCGGAGCAACAACGGACGGCTGCGGTGCGGCCGTCCCGCCCAGGCTTTCCTTCACGCTGTTCAATTCCTTCAAGAGTTCGTCGATGGACATGACCGTGGCGGCCCGGGCAGCCCGGATCAGCGCGGTCTCTACCAGCGTGCGCCGCGAAAGCGCGTAGCGCAACCGGTTTTCCGCGTCGGTCAGGAGTTGTACGACCTGCAGCACCCGGCCGGCGTCCGTTTTATCGGCCTGCTCTTTCAGCTGCGTCCTTTGTACTTCGGTGATATCCAATGCCGCGGCCGAGTCTGGCGCGTGCAGACAGATGAGGACATTGCGAAAATATTCCAACAGCTCGATCACCAGCCGTTGCATGTCCTTGCCGCCCTCGTCCAGCTCGGCAATCCGTTCGAGAATGCGCGGGATATCGCCTTCCAACACGGCCGCGGCCAATTCTTCCAGGGCACGGCGGGAGACCAGTCCGAATACCGAGAGCACGTCCGGTTCCCGAATCTTCCGGCCGATGAAGGATATCAACTGGTCCAGCGCGGATTGGGCATCGCGCATGCCGCCTTCGGCGCCGCGCGCAATCGCCAAGAGCGCGTCTTCATCAATATCGACGTCCTCTGCGCGGGCGATACGCCCGATGGAGTCGGCAATGACCGTGGTAGAAATGCGGCGCAGATCGAAACGTTGACAGCGCGAATGAATGGTCGGCGGTACCTTTTGCGGATCGGT
>SLGY01000018.1 GCA_007136425.1 Kiritimatiellia bacterium | reverse complement strand
TGGGGCTGCCCGCGCATGCTCCGGAAATGGCTGAATATTTGGGGGGGAAACGAGAATCAGCGCATCGCCCAAGCAGAAAGAGGCGGCGCGATATTCATGCAGTCGCTCGCGCGACAGCCTTATCCCATTAATTTTGGCTCGGGGTGAAAGGCTTCGCAGGCATAGGCCTTACCGACCGCCCCCCTTGGGGACAGGGGGACGGCCGGTACAAGGTTACCATTCTCCAGTCGGTTCCCATTCCTCTTCCACGCCTTCACCGGGCGCGGGCTCGACCGGTTCCTGCACCGCAGGGTCGGCCGGGACATCAGGCTCAGCCGGCTCCCAGGCACCGGGCTCACCCGGATCGGCCTCTAACTCCGGAACCTCTTCCCGAGGCTCAAATTCCATTGGTTCAGGGTCGGCCGGGGCATCGGGCGCCGCCTCCGGTGCAGGCGCATCTTCCTGCGGTTCAAACTCCATGGGCGCCGGTTCATCCGGACCACAAGCCGCGAGTAACAGGGACAAACCACCCACCGTTCCTGCCAAACCCAGTGTTCGCCATGTATTCATAATAACCTCCATCGCTTATTCGAATGCAATGCACGCGGGAAACCCCGCTACCTTATGGAGTATATGACAAGCCATGTGCTTCACCGTTCACGAAAACTTGGGATAGTTTTCAAGCCGATAAACAGCGCCCACTGTTTGTCCCGTTTGCACTCTTTGTTAAGCGACTTTACCAGAGGATGATGCTGCTTTGATTTTCGGCGTCATCGAAGAGGCTGTGAACGATGGCAATCTCGTCGTCCGCGCCCAGAGCAATCTTTCTAACGAGAAGCCCTTGCAGTCCTCCCCCCATCACCTCGTCGCTTCCGGGCAATAGGGACGATTCGTCGGAAGCCGGCCGGTCGGCTTTCGCGCGTTGATAGTGCAGCGCTGCTACACGGCGACCGCCGCGCGCTGCGTCGTGCCAGATCATGTGCAAACGATCTTTCCCGTCGATCGCCAGATCGGGGAAGCCGGCTCCGCCCGAAGCCAGGATCACGGGGTCGGAAACGGCAGTCGGGGCATTCAGGGAAAAGCTTGCATGAACCACTTCGCTGTTTTCCAAGTCAAAGCCCGGGCTGCGGGAAAAGAGCACATGCAAACGATCCTCGGAATCAAAGGCCAGTTTCGGCGCATCCGCCATCATGTCGTCTTCGACAGGGACCGCCGGCTCGGAAAAGCTCTCTCCGCGATCTTCCGAAAACGCCACCTGAATATCCGCCGTCACGGTTTCTCCCTGCGTCCAGGCCAGAGCGAGCATGCCGTGGGAAGCGCGCGCAAGGGCCGGCCCCCGCGCCGGGCGATGGTCATTACCGGCCACATGGACCGGATCATGAAACGTGGCTCCGTTGTCGTCTGACCGACTGAGATACAGTCCGCCGTCGTATTCCGTCCACACGGCATACACCGTCCCATCTTGTGCCACCAACAGATCAAGGCTGCCGTTATGCCAGCGTCGTTGCGTCTGCCGCCCCTTACCCGCTCCGCCCTCGGTGTTCGACAGATTAAGCGGCGAATCAAAGGAATGTCCGCCATCGGTCGAACGGGCATAGAAAATCTCGCCCCCGTGTGTTCCTCCTGTAAAAAGTATTTCCTGCCAAAGCACATGCACCGTTTCATCGCCTTTCTCGTCGCGGGAGACCGTGACCCGCGGCAACCAGGAAAAGACCGATGGGCTCCTGCTGACGACGGTGGGTTCCGAAAACCGGGTCGCCCGTTCGTTCCCGCCAAAGCGTTGGAGCTTCACTTCCTGCGCTTCCTGGTCGACCCAAACGACAAGGAGATCCCCATTCTCGGTATATGCCGCAGACGGGTCATCGACCCAGCGAAAGTCGGACGCATTCATTCTCCACGGCCCACGGTGCGCTTCCCCTTCCGCGACCACCATGGGTTCGGTCCACGTCCCGGCCCATACTGCGGGACCGATCAAGAAGCACCCCGATACCACCCAAAATCCGATTCTAGCGAACACACACATGGGGTTATTCTAACCTAAACCGTCCGTTTCACAAGGGCCGAACCCAGATGGGAAACGGGCCAGAATACTTGCCGTCAGCCAGGTCTCGTAAACATCCCACCCCTGCCACAGTCAACAGAGCAGGCGGCCCCACACTTCGATAAGTGTGATCCTGTCATCCACGTTGTCCGTTCACATACGCGGCCGTGAGGTCGCGGGCGGGCGCGTTAAATAGGCGTTCCGTTTCGTTGCATTCCACAAGACACCCCATCTGGTCCCGGGACCAGAAGAAGGCGGTGTGATCGGAGATGCGGCGCGCCTGGCCGAGGTTATGCGTGACCACCACGACCGTGAGACGATCGCGCAGCCGCACGATAAGATCCTCGACCACCGCGCTGGACAACGGATCGAGCGCACTACACGGTTCGTCCATCAACAGCACCTCCGGATCGAGCGCCAGAGCGCGCGCTACACATAGGCGTTGTTGTTGCCCCCCGGACAGGCGTAACGCAGAATGCCGCAGTCGATCTTTCACTTCATCCCACAGCCCAACCTCGCGCAAGACCCTTTCGATGCGCTCGCGCCGCTTAGAACGCGAACGCCAGCCGTGTTCGCGCAAGGGCAGGTCGATGTTGTGTTCGATGGACAACGGAAACGGATTTGGCTGCTGAAAAATCATACCGACGCGGCGGCGCAGATGGATCATGTCCGTCCCCGCCGCATACACGTCCTCGCCATCCAAAAGGACCTTACCCCGCACCGTGCATGCTTCGATGCGGTCGTTCAAGCGGTTCATGGCGCGCAATAAGCTGGATTTGCCGCAACCGGACGGACCGATGATGGAGAAAATACGCTTGCGCGGAATGGACAACGAAGTTTCGCGCAACGCCTGCTGTGGCCCATAAAAGATAGCCGTGTGTTCGAGACACAGATGCGCGTTTGCCGCCAAGTCAGCGGGACACGTCGTTAAATCCTGTTGTTCGGTAATAATGGGTGTCGTCATGTCTTGATCAACCTCCTGTATAGTCCGTGATGCGTCAGCCACACCGCCACGCCGTTGATCAATATCAACAGCACGATCAGGGTCAGGGCCGACGCGTAGGCGTTGGCCGCTCCGCCGGTAACATTCATGGCCAGATCATAGATATGCACGGACAACGCGCGGCCGGAATCGCTCAAGGCGCCCGGCATACGGCCGACATACCCGCTGGTAAAAATCAACGCGGCCGTTTCAGCCAGTGCGCGGCCGATGGCGAGAATGATGCCCGCCATGATGCCCGGCAAGGCGGCCGGCAATACAATGCGCAACAGCGTGCGCGTGCGCGACATGCCCAGCGCGTCGCCGCCTGCGCGATACGATTCCGGCACGGCGCGCAACGCCTCTTCCGCCGCGCGCACGAAAAGCGGTAACGCCATGCAGGCGAGTGTCAGGCCGCCGGACCAGATGGACAGTCCCATGCCGAGATAAATGCTGAAGAAGGCGTTGCCGAACAAGCCGAAGACGATCGACGGCATGCCCGACAGCACATCGAGCGACATGCGGGCAAAGCGCGCGAAGCGCGCGCGCGACGGTAGCCATTCCGCCATCGCAATCGCCGCACACAAGCCGAGCGGGATCGTCGCTGCCAACGCCACGAAAAGAATGAGACCAGTGGATACGAGGATCGAGCCGATTCCGCCTTCGCGTCCAGCCGAACGTGGCGCTTCAGTCAGGAACGACCACGACACGCCCGCCAAGCCGTGACGCAACAGATCGAAGAGAATCAGCGCAAAGACCAGCACGACCGCCCAGACGGCCGCCTGCGAAGCGGCCCACAATGCGCGATCGCGCCCGCAAGACATGGTCGCTTCATGCGGCATACGGATCACGCTCCTTCAATAGCGAGGCCAACAGCACCATAACCCCGACTGCGACGGCGAGCATGAGGCCGGTAACAAACAGCGCCGACCGGTGCAGATCCATGGCGTAGGCCATTTCCAATGCGATATTTGCGGTCAAGGTGCGTATGGGATCGAACAGTGACGATGGAGTGCGCACGACGTTGCCGCATACCATGAGTACCGCCATGGTTTCACCCAGTGCGCGGCCCGTGCCGAGCACCAGCGCGGCCACAACGCCGGACCGTGCGGGCGGCCACACGACGGCGCGCAGCGCACCCCAGCGCGACAAGCCTGCGGCGGCAGCGGCGTCCGCCGATGCTTTCGGCGTAGCCTGAAAGGCCGCATCCGTGAGAAGCGCTATCGTTGGCAGAATCATGAGTGCGAGAATCAGGATGCCCGCCAGGAGACTGGCGCCCGGCGGCTGCCACCGACTGATCCACGGCACCAACACGGTCAGGCCCCACAGGCCGTACACGACGGAAGGGATGCCGGCCAACAGCCCCAGCAGCGAACGCACCGCGCGCGCGCGACGCGGCGCAGCGAAGAAATACAGATAAAGCGCCATCAAAAAGGCCAGCGGCGCCGCCACCAATACGGCGCCGACCGTAACCCACAACGTTCCCCACACAATGGGCATGAGATTGAACTGTCCCGTGTCAGCGAATCGCGTCGGATGCCAGGACGCGTCCGATACAAAACGCCATGGCCCGATCGCGCGCAATGCGTCGGCCGATTCGAGGACCAGAAAACAGACGACCAACAACACCACGGCGGCGGAAACCGCCAAGGCGACGAACAAAGGCACGCGTACGACGCGATCAATCTGAAAGCGGTATAAAATAATGCGCCTCCACAATAGATGCGGCCTCGGCCGACTGGGTGAACTCGATAAAGCGCAGGACTTCCTCGGATGGATCCGGACGGGTGACCAGATGCAGCGGACGAGACAGCGGATAATCCCCGGCCCGCACCCGTTCCGTGGTGGCAGGAATGCCGTCCAAGGGCAACAGTCGTAATGACCGCCCCTCGTTCACCGAATATTCCGCCGTGCCAATAGACACGTATGTAATGGCGCCCGGATTCCCGATTACGGCCTGAATCCCGTGCTCGTTGTCGCCGATGACGACGTCGGCCTGAACCTCCTCGCTTTGCAGTCCGGTGTACGCAAGGAACAAGTCGAGCGTGGATCTTCCCTCCGCCTTGTTGATTACCGTGATGGGCCGGTCCGGGCCGCCCAGGCCGGACCAACGCCGAATCTCTTTGCGATAGATGGCGCGTACGGTGTCCGTATCGATTTCCCGAATTGGATTATCCGCGTGTACAATCATAGCGATGCCGTCACGGGCGTTCTTATGCCATACCAGATCGTCTTCGTCTTCATAGGCGGCACGGGAGACCATCCCGATATCGGCCAATCCGCGCCGCGCATCGGCAATGCCGCGCGAGGAACCACCGGTCTGTACATCCAGCCGGACGCCGGGATGCTGGGATTCGTAGTGTCGCGCCATATCACCGAACATCGGCGCGATCGTGCTGGATCCGGTAACAACAATGCGCGTCGATTCCGAATCTGTGCGCCCGCACCCCGTCCACAAGCCGACACACGCGAGCAAACCGGCCATGAAGACCATTCTACTTATCATCGATGTTTCCTTTTCTTCTTGTTGATGTGCAAACGGTCGAAATGGAATACGCAACACCCGAGGTCGAGCACTTGACCATTCTTAGCCACGCGCTTGGCCAGGGCGGGCGCGATGAAATATTCGTGCAACGCACCCTTCTTCCTGTAATCCACGATGCCTGCCGAGCGCAGCACTTTCAGGTGTTTCGATACGTTGTACTGGGAGATGTGCAGCTCGCGCGCAAGATCGTTCACTCCGCTGGTCCCTTCCAGGATGCGCTTGAGAATGCGCAGGCGTGTATCATCCGCCAACGCCTTCAAAATGTTCACCCAAGTATCCTTTTCACTCATTTCATGCGCCTTCAAAATATATGCCGCAACCGGCATATAAGAGGAGATGCGCGGGGTCGTGAGAATATTCCCGAGAACAAAATAAGATGTCCACACTTCGATAAGCGTGGACAGCGGGGCAAGGAGAGAATGGAGGTCGATTGATGGAGACAAGCGGCACGGAAACGATCGGAGCAACCGAGCATACAAGGGAAACTTTCGGCCACTAATCCACGGACAAACGCCGCCGATGGGTATAGTCGAAGGAATTGCTTTCAATCATGTCGAGCGCTTCCTCGATGGAAGGGCGGTCTCCCCAAAAAGTACCGTAATAGGCGAGGCGCACGATGCCGTCGGGATCGATGATAACGGTGGCCGGACGATTGATGTATTCCGCATGAACCGCATAGGCCATGGGATCGATGCCGTATTGCACCCCGACCAGCCCTGCACGGTCCATGAGGTGCGGCCACCAGATCGATTCCCGGTATTGTTCATGAAAGGACTCATCGGCAAACCGATACTCGGGATCAAGTTCTTGACCGACCATAACCCGACTTCGGTACAAGTCATGGCATTCGATCGTGGCGACCGTCACATTGAGCGCTTCGATTCGCTCCCGAAATTCAATCAGCTCCTGAAACTCCCGGTGACATACGGGGCACCAGTCGGCAAACACCCAGATCACAAGTTGCCAGTGATCGCCCGTGTGATCGCTCAGCTTCCATTGGTTTCCTTCTGTGTCGGGAAGGACGAAGTCCGGCGCTGTATCGCCGGGATAGACGCGACTGAACGTGGCCGGGTCCAGTGCGCGCCAGGCCGCCGCCAGTTCCGGCGTGGCGCCCATGCGCTTTTCGATCTGGTCGGCCGAGAGTTTCGCCTGGTGCCGCACATCGACGGCGGGGTCCTGCTCGGCCAACTCTCTCAACAGATCCAACGCTTCGTCGGCCTCGATCTGGCCCAGGGCCACGACGGCCGGTGACCGGGCGAGCGGATCCTTGTCCTTGCGCGCCACCTGTTTCAGGGCGTCGAAGGCGTCCGTTGCACGCAGGATGCCCAGCGCGGTGGCACTCGCGTATCGAACCTGTACGTCGTCATCTTCCAACCCTTCCACGATCTGCGGTACGGCCGGCTCGCCGGCCCGCACCAGGTCACGAATGGCCAGGACGCGCACACGCCAGTCGGGATCGGACATATCCGCGATGCCGTGCGTTTGCAGGGTTCGGTCGATCGTAAAGCTGCGTTCGTCCACGGGATGAAATGCGTGCGCGCGCAGGGATTCCCATGCCGCCTCCACCGTGCGGCCCGGAGCATTCACGCCGGGGGCGGGTTCGGTGGCCAGCATCATGAGGCATACGGCAGGGACGAATATCCACGCCGACTTAATTGTTTTGAGTCCAACTCCGTTATCGAGCCTTCTGAAGTAAAGGCGGGGGTATGCCCTCATCAGCAGCAAAGTCAATAGGGTCGTGTGCTTCTTCATTATACAATCCTTCGCGTATGAGGCGTACGCCCAGGTTCGCCCCCTTTGTGTCCGCACTACTACTCTGCCTATGTGAGCGCCGGAGATGGAAAATTATTCCTCATTCATGCGACTGGCTCAAAAGAGAACAGCCGCAAGGCCGGACAGGATTCGGGAACCACACACGAGGCGCAGTCTCGGACCAACTTGCGCAAAACGCGTTCAACGCCTTCCATTCATATTTCCCCCTATCGCATTTCGGAATAAGACACGGCTGCCACGGTTCTCACTTCACACGCCCCATGACGGCAGGAGACAACGAATATGAAAGACATAATTGCACACAAAAAGACGGATCGCACAATTGACCCGGCGTTATGGACGGAGCGACACGGGAACTATCTGCAAGCCTTCGCCCTGCAGCGCACGCGCAATGGGGCGATCGCTGAAGATCTGGTCCAGGAGACGTATCTGGCGGCGATCAAGGCGCGTCATCGGTTTACAGGGCGTTCCAGTGAGCGCACCTGGCTGACCGGCATCCTGAAACACAAGATTGCCGATTACTACCGCACCGCCGGGCGAGAAATGGCGCTTGAAGATGAAGCGCTCGCCACGCGACTCAAAGACGCCGAGCACGCCAGCTTCGATCGACGTGGTCACTGGGCGGTGTCCCGATCATCCTGGCGCTTTCATCCGGTCGAGGCGCTGGAACAGTCCGAACGCGCCGACATGTTGAAGGGCTGCCTGGGACAATTGAAAGGGCGCCTGCGCGCGGTGTTCACTCTGCGCGAGCTACAAGGGCAAAGCGCCACGGACATCTGCCGGGCGTTGAAGATATCCGAGAGCAACCTGTGGGTGTCCCTGCACCGCGCGCGCGCCCGCCTGAAGTCCTGCCTCGAGGGGAAGCTGTTCGGAAAGTGCTGCCAATAAGGACGCGAATCAGCGTCCCTGGTGCAGTTGCGCGTCCTCATGCGCATTGGCACGCGCCCCGCTTACATTTGCCTGGGCTGATGAGATGGTTCCCGTTGCAGGCTCAACGGTTGCGGCCTTGAAAGAGATGCGAAACGTCGTGCCCCGCCCAACCTCGCTATCGCAAGCCAACTCCGCCTCTATTTGTTCGGCGATATCCCGCACGATCGCAAGGCCGACGTCAACGCGTTTCGTAGATTTCCGTTTCGGGATGAAACGCAGCCCAGGTAAACCAGAAGGTATGGACCACCTGCGCATCGTCGGGAAGAGCGACTACGCGCACTTCGGCATCGTCACCCGCCTCAAGGGTCAGCTCCCCCTTCCCGATCCGATCCTGCAGGCGCCCGTCTTCTTCGGCGGCCACCGCGGCTACGGGATACGCGCGGATGTCCTCCCCGGCGCGCACTCCCACGATCGGCTCCATATCCGGCAAACGGTCATCCGTTTTCGATACGGGAAACATGAGTTGACCATCACGGAAATACGACTCGTAAGGATTGCTCGCATAATTTCGCCGATGGCCCGTATTGCGCGACATCACCAAGGCGTCCGGCTTCGCTTCACGCAACCGTTCGAACGACACGATCTCCCAAGGGAGGTGACGCAACGTTTGTCCGGCATACGGGCCGCTGACCGCCTCCATGCCTACTTGGGACCACAAGGCGTCATGCGTTCGGTCGTACATCAGCACGTTGGACTCGTAAAGAAACCCGCTCACTCCAAACTCCAGCACGTCGTCCTCGATAGCGCGCTCCACTACGGAAGCCGAATCGCAAAGCGGACAGTAGATTACGGCCAACGCCTCGCCACCGACGGTGTCATTGACGATTTCATGCCAATTCAAAATGGGGACCGGATAGCCGCGCACCTCTTCCCCTACCCGCACCACAACAATGCGGGCGTCTTTCTCCAGATATGTCGCCTCATCCACCGGGATCATTTCGGGGCGGGTCAACGCCGGGATTCCATCTTTCGGCGGTCCGCCCGACCGCAATTCATTCCGCGGCACGGTCAGGTTGTCCGTATTAAACAGGTTCAGCGTTTGGGCATGCACGGCAAGCGCCCCTGTAAGGAAAAGACCCATTAACAAACCGGCTGTCTTCGTCTGATGCTTCATATCAATTCGTCTCCTTGTGCTGTTTAGAAATGGGAGACGCAAGAAATGAGTTTATTCCGGGAATAAACGGGAAAGCGAACCTCTCACGTATGCAGAAGCGCACCAATTCGAACACGAACACACAAGGAGTTCACATGAATTATTCCAGTCTTTTCCGTCGTTTCATATTGATCACGGCTTTATTCATTTTACCCGGCGCATTTGCTTTCGGAGCGAGCCCCGAACCGCTTTCTCACGATGCCTATGCCCGGGTGCTGGAACGTTTTGTCGACCATCAGGGCATGGTGGATTACGCCGGGCTACAAGAAAATTCGGAGGATTTGACGGAGTACGGCCGACAACTGGCGGCTATTTCCCCGGACGAATTCCGCAACTGGCCCGAAGCGGACCAGATCGCATTGTGGATCAATGCGTATAACGCGCTCACACTCCAGTTGATCATTGATCACTACCCCATCCGCCGCCGCTTAACCCGTGCGCTCTTTCCGGTGGGAATTCGACACATCCCCGGCAACTGGGATGGCGTCACGTTCAACGTCATGGGCCGCGAACTTACCCTGAACGACATCGAACACGAAATCCTCCGGGTCGACTATGAATATCCCGCCATTCACATGTCCCTGGTCTGCGCCGCGATGGATTGTCCCCCTTTGCGAACGGAGCCCTACGTCGGCAATCGTCTGGACGAACAGCACGACGACCAAGCGAAACAACTTATCGCGCATCCCAACAAGTTCCGGATCGATCACGAAAACCAGGTCGTCCATCTCTCCTCGATCTTCGACTGGTTCGGCGAAGATTTCATCCCGACGCATGGAGACGACCCGGCCTTCCGTTGGGGCGACGAGAAGGAGCAGGCCGTAATGACCTATCTCGCATCCTATTTGGATGACGAGGATGTGGACCGGCTGAAACTTGGCACGTACGAAGTGGACTATCTGGATTATGACTGGTCGCTGAACGACCAATCGTAACGCGGATCGGCCCATTGCGAAGGTCCCGCTTGTCGCTTTTGGCATGGCCGCATGCCGGACACGCAGGTATTCTATGACGCGTATCACAAACCGTAGGGAGACGAGATCATGTCCAGAATTTCACCCAAACCGGACGCGCACTACCCTTGGTATCTACGCCTGATGTACAAACGCCAGGATCGCGTCTATGGACAACGCCTGATTCCCACGCAGATTTGGGGCCGGGTCCCGATTCTGTTGCGACGGTTCCTGATGTGCTTTCGCGCATTTGAAAGACCGTCTTCGCCGCTGCCGCCCGCGTTGCGGGCACTGATCACCGTGCGCGTATCGCAGATCAATCATTGCGCGTTCTGTGTCGATTTCAATTCCATGCGTGTACTCAAGCAAGGGGCAGAAGGGAAAAAGATCGAGGACCTGGACCGGTTCGAGGAGAGCGACGCTTTCACGGAACCGGAAAAGGCGGCGCTGGCGTATGCCGAAGCCATGACTTTCAGCCACCGGGAAGTGGACGATGCTCTCTTCGATCGTTTGCGGCGGCATTACGATGACGATCCGCTGGTCGAGCTGACCGGGCTGATTGCGCTTCAAAATGCGTCTAGCAAATTCAACGCCGCGCTGGACCTGCCCGCCCAGGGGCTGTGTCGAATTTCGCCCCGCCCGGCGGCAGAGGAGGTATGATGACCACGAAACTAATCTACGCCATGGTGCTCTTCGCCGTAACGCCTGCGTTTGCGGGCGAGGTCTTCCGCGAGGAATTCGAAAGCCTCGACGCGTGGGAACCGCTGACCTTTCCGAAAATCGAACAGCACAGCCGGTACCGTGTTGAGGAAAAGGATGGCGTATCCGTATTGAGAACCGAAAGCGAAGCTTCCGCGTCCGGCCTGGTAAGCAAGTCCACCATTGATGTGTACGAATATCCCGGGCTGTCATGGCGCTGGAAGGTGGCCAACATCTATACGAACACCGATGTCCTATCGAAGGAGGGCGACGATTATCCCATCCGTGTGTACGTTCTGTTCGAAT
>SLGY01000212.1 GCA_007136425.1 Kiritimatiellia bacterium | reverse complement strand
GAAACCACCACGTCGAACTGTTTCCTGTTCACGGAACTCAGTTCAACCGTGACCGTAATGCCTTCGCCCGCGGCGACCCCGCGTCCGTACCCCGTCATGCTGCGCAGACTCATATCGCTCGTCCTTCTTTCCAGTTCGCCACCTGTTGGACATCCTTATCGCCGCGCCCGGAGAGATTGATCGCGACCACATCGTTCTTTTTCCAGCGTCCGGTGTGCTTGATCGCATACGCGAAGGCGTGGGCTGTTTCCAGGGCGGGCAGGATCCCTTCCCACCGTCCGAGCGCGTCGAACGCGGCGACGGCCTCCCGATCACTGACGTGAGCGTATTCCACGCGGCCCAAATCGCGTAACAAACTGTGTTCGGGCCCGATCGCGGCATAATCCAGGCCGGCGCTTACGGAATGCGTTAATTGCACCTGACCGTACCGGTCCTGAAGCATGAAGGTCTTGGTGCCCTGCAGGATCCCCATCTTGCCGCCGGCGAATCGTGCGGCGTGGCGTCCCTTCCGTATGCCCGACCCGCCCGCTTCCACACCGATCATACGCACTTCATGGTCGTTGAGGAACGGATGAAAGAATCCGATGGCGTTGCTCCCGCCCCCGACACAGGCCAGCAACACGGACGGTAGTCGCCCGGTCATGGCTCGCATCTGACGTCGCGTTTCCCGTCCGATCACGGACTGAAAATCGCGCACCATGAGCGGATACGGATGCGCGCCGAGCGCGGAACCCAGAATATAGTGCGTAGTGCGAACATGAGTCACCCAGTCGCGCATGGCTTCGCTGATGGCTTCCTTAAGCGTTCGCTGTCCCGCGGTGACGGGCACGACTTCCGCGCCGAGACTGCGCATGCGAAACACGTTCAGGGCCTGGCGTTCCATATCCACTTCGCCCATGTAAATGACGCATTCCAAACCGAACATCGCGGCCACGGTCGCCGTGGCCACGCCGTGCTGGCCCGCCCCGGTTTCCGCGATGACACGGCGCTTGCCCATGCGGCGCGCCAGCAAGGCTTGTCCCAGGGAATTATTGATCTTATGCGCACCGGTATGGCACAGGTCTTCGCGCTTCAGATACACGGCGGCACAGCCCATCTCGCGGGCCAACCGTTCTGCGGCATACAGCGGGGTCGGGCGTCCCACATAATCGCGCAGATGCGCGCGCAACTCGCGCTTGAACGCGGGGTCCTTACGATACCGCTTGTATGCCGCCGCCAACTCGTGCAACGGCGCCATGAGGGTTTCCGGAACGTACATCCCGCCATACGGCCCGAAGTATCCGTGCCTGTTCGGATTCGTATTTATTCGAGGTCTCGACATGCGCGTATGAAATCCTCCACCTTCTTTTCATCTTTCCCGCCGTCCTTCGTTTCCACGCCGGAACTGACGTCCACGCCCCAAGGCCGGACCTGTTCCACGGCCTCGGCTACATTATCCGGATTCAAGCCGCCCGCCAACAACACCTTGACCGGAGCGTCGCTCACGAACCGGGCGGCCTTGTTCCAGTCCACGGCGCCCCCCGTACCCCCGGGTTGGTCGCCCCCGTGATGATCCAACAGCAACGCGTCCACCTCATACGCATCCAGCGGCGCCGCAAGGGGACGATTCAAATGAATCGCTTTCCAGCGCTCGCCCGACAGGGACCGCGTCAGGTCCGGACTTTCCTCGCCGTGAAGCTGGACCACATCCAAACCGGCCAGGTCCACGGCCTCCCGGATCTCATCCCGGTCCGCATTGACGAAGACACCCACCTTGCGGATCGTAGCGGGCAAATCCCGCGTCCATGTCCGCACCCATTCCGGGCGCACATAGCGTTTGGAACCCGGCCACAGAATAAAGCCGACCGCGTCGGGTCGGCGCGCGGCGACGGCCTCAACATCCTGACCGGAACGGCAGCCGCAAATCTTTACGAAGACGCCCATATCTCGCCCATCAAATCACGGATCGCCCGCCCGACGTCTTCCTGCCGCACCAGATACTCGCCGACCAGCACGCCGCGCACCCCCGCCGCGTGCAGACGGCTTATGTCTTCGGCGCTGCGGATGCCGCTTTCGCTGATGAGCATGCAACCTTCGGGCGCTTGATCGCTCAGGCGGAACGTGGTCTCCAGGGATACTTCAAACGTGGTGAGATCGCGGTTGTTGATCCCGATGCACGTCGCGCCCGCCGCCGCGGCCCGCGCCATTTCGTCCTCCGTATGGACCTCGACCAACGGCGTCAATCCGGCCTTTTCCGCGCACTCCAACAGTTCTCGTAACGTATCGTCCGGCAACGCCGCAGCGATGAGCAATACCGCTGAAGCCCCAATCGATGCCGCATGCCAGATTTGCCAGGGGTCCAGCACGAACTCCTTGTAGAGAATCGGAATGTTCACGGCTTCGCGCACCATGACAAAGTCCGACTCTTGCCCGCCAAAATATTTTTTATCGACCAACAGCGAAATGGCCTGAGCCCCGCCCTCTTCGTACTGCGCGGCGAGCAGGTCGGGGCGCAGATCGGGACGAATATCGCCGGCCGACGGCGATTTTCTTTTGATCTCGGCAATCAAGCCCATCGGCACGCTCCGTAACGCCTCGCAAAAATCAGGGGGCGCGCGGCGAATCGACGCGGACGATTTCATATACTCCAGTGTCAGCGATTCTTTCAGTTGATTGATCTCTTCTCGCTTATCTTCAACGATCTTTTCCAGCAGATTCATGGCGGCGTCCTTTCTTCAAGTAAGCTTCGATGAAATCCTCCAACGCCCCGTCCAGGACCGCGTCTACATTGCCGGTCTGATATTCGGTGCGATGGTCTTTCACCATTGTATAGGGCTGCATGACATATGAACGAATCTGTCGTCCCCAGGCGATTTCCCCTTTGTCCCCGTAAAACTTCTCCATTTCCTTGCGTTGCTGGTCCTGCTCCCACTCATACAGTTTGGCGGTCAGGATCTTCATCGCCTTATCGCGGTTCTTATGCTGCGACCGCTCCGCCTGGCAGGCCACAATGATCCCCGTCGGGATATGCGTAATGCGCACGGCAGAATCGGTTGTATTGACGTGCTGCCCCCCCGCCCCGCTGGAGCGGTAGGTATCAATCCGCAAGTCCTTTTCTTCGACCGCCACCTCGATATCGTCATCAATCTCCGCCACCACGTCCACCGCCGCAAACGAGGTGTGGCGGCGTTGGTTCGAATCAAAAGGACTGATTCGCACCAACCGGTGCACACCGCGTTCGGCTTTCATATACCCGTAGGCGTACGGACCCGACACAAGAAAGGTCACACTCTTCAGCCCGGCTTCGTCGCCCGCCTGAATGTCCATGACGGAAAGCTCGAAGCCCTGCCTTTCCGCATATCGCCGATACATGCGGTAGAGCATATCGGACCAATCGCACGATTCCGTGCCGCCCGCGCCCGCGTGCAGACTCACATAGGCGTTGTTTGCATCAAAATCCTCGCCCAGCAGCGTCTTGAATTCCAACTGCCGGAGCGCTTCTTCCATGCGTTCCAATTGTTCGGATAAATCTTTTTCGGCCGTCGCCCGCTGCGATTCGTCCTCTTCCATGTCCATCAAATCGAGTACATCGGACGCGTCCGCCAACGAAGCGCTCAGGGCGTCGAGCGGGTCCAACAGCACCTTGATCGCGTTCGTCCGGTGAATCACGGACCGGGCCTTGTTGGGATCGTCCCAGAAACCGGGTGCGGTCGCCTCTTCTTCGCGGGCCTTCAGTTGTGCGCGCAGTTTAGGCTCGTCAAAGATAACCTCGCATTTCTTCGAGCCGCGCTTTCAGCGTGCCCAGTTTGTCGCGTAACACTTCACTCATGAATATCCTCCAAAAACGTGCGGGTTCAGGGTAGGTCCCGCGCCGCCGCCCGTCAAGCCATACGTCCCGTTTCCGGTCACGCCACAATCCTTAGCGAATAATCGCCGGGGACCCGCCTGCGCAAAGCCTCCGGCGCGGCAGGCAGAGCCCCGGCCTACAACCACGGACCGTTGTAGGCCGGACCTCTGCGTCCGGCGGATTCACCCAATGGGGTCAGTTTGCCGGGTTCGCTAAGGATTGTGGATCACGCCGGATTAGTGCGGCGCCGTACCCAATACCGTGCGGAGATAAGCGCCTGTATGGGACCCGTCGTGGGCGGCCACTTCTTCGGGTGTACCCGCAACAACCAGTTCCCCGCCGGCGTCGCCGCCTTCCGGACCAAGATCGATGATGTAATCGGCGGTTTTGATCACGTCCAGGTTGTGTTCGATCACAATCACGGTATTGCCCGCGTCGCGCAGGCGGTTCAGGACCGATAACAGGCGATGTATATCCGCGAAATGCAGCCCCGTGGTCGGCTCGTCCAGCAGGTACATGGTCCGGCCCGTATCCTTCCGACTCAATTCGGCGGACAGTTTCATGCGCTGCGCTTCGCCGCCCGATAAGGTGGTCGCGGGTTGCCCCAAGGTCAGGTAATCCAACCCAACATCGGCCAAGGTCCGAAGTTTCCGGGCGATTTTGGGGACGGGCTCGAAGAGCTGCAATGCTTCTTCAATCGTCATGTCGAGCACCTCGGCGATGTTCTTTCCGTGATACCGCACTTCGAGCGTCTCCTTGTTATAGCGTTTGCCCCCGCATTGTTCACAGGTGACGTACACGTCGGGCAGAAAATGCATTTCGATCTTCAGGATGCCGTCGCCCTTGCAGGTTTCGCATCGACCGCCTTTTACATTGAAACTGTACCGGCCCGGCCCGTAACCGCGCACTTTCGAGGCGGGCAACTGCGCAAACAGATCGCGGATCAGCGTGAACGTGCCCGTGTACGTGGCAGGATTGCTGCGCGGGGTGCGTCCGATCGGGGATTGATCGATCACAATCACCTTGTCGAGCTTATCCATCCCCGTCATGCGGGTATGGGTCCCGGGCCGCTCCTTCGTCTTATGGAAATACCGGTGCAGGGCCCGCCGTAGAATATCATCCACCAACGTACTCTTCCCGCTGCCCGACACACCGGTCACGCAAATCAATCGGCCCAACGGGAATTTGACCTCGATGTCTTTGAGATTGTTCGCACGCGCACCGGTGATGGTCAGGATCCCGTTCCGCGCTTGATTGCGTTTCGGGGGCACTTCGATTTCGACGGTGCGATTCATGTATCGTGCGGTCAACGAATGTTTCTTCTTGAGCAGCTCGCGCAAGGTCCCCGCAAAGACCAATTCGCCTCCGTGCACGCCTGCGCCCGGTCCGAGATCGATGATGTAGTCCGCGTCGCGTATCGTTTGCTCGTCGTGTTCCACCACCACGACCGTATTGCCCAGATCGCGTAGATCCTTGAGCGTGCGGATTAATTTTTCGTTGTCGCGTTGATGCAATCCGATACTCGGTTCGTCGAGCACGTACAGGACGCCTACCAGTCCCGCGCCGATCTGCGTCGCCAACCGAATGCGCTGCGCTTCGCCGCCCGACAAAGTCCCGCTCTCGCGGTCGAGGGACAGATAGCCCAACCCCACGTTGGTAAGAAACCGAAGCCGTTCGCGGATTTCCTTGAGGATCTCCTTCCCGATACGTTGGTCCTGACGAGAAAGCTTCAACGATTCGAAATAATCCAGCGCGGCCGCGATCGAACGCGTGCACACCTCCGCGATGGACAGACCGCCTACCACACACGCCAGCGCCTCCGGACGCAGGCGGGCCCCGTCGCAGGTCTTGCAATGTTGGCGGCTCATGTACCCGTGCAGCCGTTGCCGGGTGAATTCGCTGTCCGTCTCTTCCAGCCGCCGTTCGAGATTCGGAATGACGCCTTCAAACGGTTTCCGATAACGATGATAGGAACCGCCCCGCCAGAAACCGAATTCGATCTCTTCATCGCCCGATCCGTAAAGCAATATGTTCCGAAACGATTTGGACAGTTTCTTGAACGGCGTATCCAGCGACACCCCGTAATGTTTCGCCAACGCGCGGATCAACCCCTTATAATAGATGATCAAACGGCGGCCTCCGCGACGCCAGGCATGAATCGCGCCCTTATCGAGGGACAGGTCCTGATCCGGCACGACGAGGTCCTCGTCGAATACCAGCATCGTGCCGAGCCCATGACAGACCGGACACGCGCCGTACGGGCTGTTGAACGAAAAATGGCGCGGCGTGAGCGTGTCAAAACTGATCCCGCACGGAATACAGGCATTACGCTCGGAATAGAGTTTTTCAGACCACGCGCCCTTCTTTGTTTCAATCAGGGCCACCAGCACCCCGTCGCCGGTACGTAACGCCGTCTCGACGGAATCCGTCAGGCGCGCCCGTAACTTGTCGCTCATCGCCAGACGGTCCACGACCACGTCAATCGTGTGCTTTTTCTTCTTGTCCAGCTTCGGAGCGTCATCCACTTCGTAAAGGTCACCGTCGATACGAACACGGACAAAACCCTGTTTGCGGATGGACGCCAGCACCTCTTCGTGTTGGCCTTTTCGCCCCTGAACGAGCGGCGCCAGAATCATGAGCCGAGTCTGTTCCGGTAGTTTTTCCAACTGTTCGACGATTTCCTCGGCGCTCTGCCTTGAAATGGGTTTACCGCACTGATGACAATGGGCTTTGCCGATGTTCGCGTACAGCAAACGCAAATAATCGTGTATCTCCGTGGTAGTCGCCACGATGGAACGCGGATTCGACCCGGCCGTGCGTTGTTCAATGGAAATGGCCGGAGATAGCCCTTCAATGTAGTCCACATCCGGCTTCTGCATCTGATCAAGGAACTGCCGCGCATAGGCGGACAGGCTCTCGACATATTTGCGTTGCCCCTCCGCATACAGGGTGTCGAAGGCCAGCGACGATTTGCCCGACCCGCTCAAGCCGGTGACCACCGTCAACCGGTTACGCGGTATCGTTACCGAGATGTTTTTCAGATTATGTTCCCGCGCCCCCGCGACAACGATCGATTCCTTGCTCATAATTGCTCAATCCAGATGACTCAGCGTGCGGGATCAGTACGCGCGTTCAACCACATAACGGGCAAGGGCCTTCAGCGGATCCGTTGTCCCGTGCAATTGCGTCACACGATCAACGGCCTTGTCGACAAGGGATTCCGCCTCGCTGCGGGCCGCCTCCACCCCTACCAACGCCGCGTACGTGACCTTTTCGCGCGCCGCGTCGCTTCCAACGGATTTGCCTAGCGTGTCGGCATCGGACGTGATGTTGAGTATATCGTCTACAATTTGAAAGGCCAGCCCCACCGAGCGCCCGTATTCGTCCAGCGCGTCCAGATCGCTCGACGTCGCCTGAGCCACAATACCGCCCATACGACACGATGCCGAGATCAGTTTCCCGGTCTTATTGGTATGAATACGGACAAGCTGCTCGCGATCCGGTGTTCCGCCCTCGCTCGCCAAGTCCTCGAACTGCCCACCCGCCAGACCGCGGCTGCCCGCCGCCCGGGCGAGTTCCAGGCAAAGGCGCCCCCCGTGCGGCGTGTCCGCGAGCAATTCAAAGGCGAGCGTCAACAGGCTGTCACCGGCCAGAATGGCGTTCGCCTCGCCGAATTGCTTATGCAGCGTGGGGCGACCGCGCCGCAAATCGTCATCGTCCATCGCCGGTAGATCGTCGTGTATCAGTGAATAGGTGTGCAGGCATTCCAGCGCTGCCGCCACTTGCAACGCCGGCTCAACAGACCCGCCGACCGCTTCCGCCGAGGCCATGCACAGCAACGGCCGGAATCGCTTCCCGCCGTTGAACAGGCTGTAGCGCATGGCCTGATGCAGAATGGCCGGATGCTCTCCATCATCCGGTACGCACCGGGACAGGACCGCATGCACCTGCCGTCGACGCTCTTCCATATATTGGGTAAGATCAAACATGCGGCTCAGTCTACCGCCGCTTTTGTGCTTCTCAAGTCGAATTAAAAGCCTATAGATCAGATATGACCTTCTGGTACATCATCCTAGGTGTGCACGGCGTCCTATTGTGCCTCGTGATCGTAAACGCGCTGTACTGGCCGCCGGTCACGCGTCGCGCCGGGGAAAAGGGTGCCGGATCGCTATCGGTCTTGATCCCGGCCAGAAATGAAGAGAATAACATCGATCACGCAATTGCCGGGGCGCTTGAGTCCTCGCAAAACCTGCTGGAGATCCTGGTATATGACGATCATTCCACCGATCACACGGCCGAACGGATACGGGCCTGGCAGGAGCGCGATGCGCGCATTCGCCTGATTCCGCCCGGCCCGTTGCCCGAAGGCTGGTACGGCAAGCCGTTCGCCTGCGCCGCCCTGGCCGAGCAGGCGCGGGGCGATTGGCTGTTGTTCATCGACGCCGATGCGCGCCTGCAACCCAACGCCGCCGATCGCATGCTTATGGAAGCGCAGCAGCGCCGGGTCACCTTCCTCTCCTGCTGGCCGAAACTGGCCATGCACGGATTCTGGGAAAAGGTGTTCATGCCGATGTTGAACTTCACGGTGTTTACGCTGTTTCCGGCCCCGCTCTCCTTGTCGCGTTCCCAGCCGTCACTCGGGCTGGCCCACGGCGCCTGTATCCTGACCGAGCGCGCCGCCTACGAGCGCATCGGCGGGCACCGTCTGGTTCGAACCGAGTTGTTCGAGGATACCGCCCTTGCCCGGGCGTGGCGCGCGGCCGCATTACAAAGCCTGTGCCTGGACGGACGGGACGCAGTATCGGTGCGTATGTACGACAGTTTGCCCGCCATTTGGCGCGGATTTCAAAAGATCGTCTATCCCGCTTTCCGGCGGCCAAGCAATTTCTGGTTGTTTCTGCTTTTTCATTTCGCGCTCTTTCTGCTGCCGTTCTTTGTTCTAGCGGCTCAACTCGCGCTGGGCCATGCCGCCCTTGCCGTCGGAACGATTGTCGGCATGATTCTGCTCAGTCGCGCGGTGCAGGCCTGGCGTTTTAAATATCCGTTCTGGTCCGTTCTGCTTCATCCCCTGGCCGAGAGCGGCCTGATTGGCGTTGCGTTGGTCTCGTGGTATAGGTATCGCTTCGGCAAAGGCGTCAGTTGGAAAGGACGCGCCTACCGGGAAGACGCAACATGATGAAGCACGGAAAACGAGCAGCGATTATCGGGGCCGGCCTCGGCGGCATCGCCGTCGCCCTGCGCCTGGCTGCGCGCGGCTGGGCGGTGGACGTCTACGAACAGAACCATGCGCCCGGCGGAAAGATGAATCGCTGGACCACGAACGGGTTCCGCTTCGATACCGGCCCGTCGCTGATCACCATGCCGCACATCTTTGAAGAGCTCTTTCAGGCCGCCGACCTGCGACTCGCCGATTATTTGGAACTGCAGCAGATGGTCGGCCTGACGGATTATCACTTTGACGACGGCGCCCGCTTCTCGCACAGCTCACAATTGCCCGACTGGCTGAGCACCGTGCGCCGGTTGGAAGAAGGCGATGATACCGGGTTCCTGAACTTCATGGCGTTGGGCGCGCGGTTGTTCAAGGTATCGGAAGCCGCCTTCTTCAGGAAACCGCCTTTCGGGCGACCCAAACTCGCCGACCTGCGAAATATGCGCGACCTGCCGTTGCGATTCGGGTGGGGAAACTATAACCGGACCATCTGCCATTTCTTTCGCAGCCCGTATCTCCGTCGCATGTTCAATCGCTATGCCACGTATGTCGGGTCCTCTCCCTATCATGCGCCCGCCACCCTCACCGTCATCCCCTACATCGAACAGGCCTTCGGCGGCTGGCATGTCGGGGGCGGGCTCTATCGACTTGTCGAAGTGCTTTGTGAACAAGCCGCGCAATTCGGCGTGGAATTCCATACGGACTGCCGCGTGGAAGCCATCACGCAGCACGCGGGCCGCGCCACCGGCGTGGCATTGGCGCACGGGCCGGCGATTGAAGCGGACGCGGTGATCATGAACGGCGACGCTTCCATGGCGCCCGTCCTGCTTGGACGCGACGGAGCCGTCCCGTTAGCGGAACGGGACCGGTCCCTGTCCGGATTGGTCTTCCTCTATGCGCTCAAACGGTCCCTGCCCGATCAACCGCATCATCAGGTCTTCTTTTCCGCCGATTACCGTACGGAATTCCAGCAGCTCTTTGCGGAACGCCGTTTCCCCGACGATCCAACCGTCTACGTCAACATGCCCAGCCGATCGGACCGCAGCATGGTACCCGGCGAAGGAGAAGTCCTGTTCATTATGGCCAATGCGCCGGCCAGTGACCGCGATACGTGGGACGAGCCCATGATCGAGAACGCTCGGCAACGCGTCCTGGCGCGGTTACGCAAATCGGGGTTCCCGGAATTCGAGTCGCAGGTGGCGGCTGCCACCGTCTGGACGCCCAAACGGATCGCGCACCAATACGGCATGCCCGGCGGTGCGATTTATGGTCAAGCCTCCCACGGTTGGCGCGGCGCCTTTCTGCGCCCGCCCAACAAGGACCGGCATACGGCCGGCCTCTATTATGTCGGAGGAAGTACGCATCCCGGCGGCGGAACCCCGACCGTATTGATGTCCGCCGAAATCACAAGTAAGCTCATTCTCGATTATGAAATGGCTTAACATCGTTCGTATTGTCCTGATCGCATTCTATGCCTTTCTCTGGATTGGCGGCGTCACATCGTATGTATTGATGGGCGGACCACCTGAGGAAATGGCATGGAGCGCCCCCCTGCTGCTTGCCCTCGCAGGCGGCTTACTGTTGGTGTTCGCCCCGGCAAGTGAACGGCCGGTCCTGTTGATCGCCGGCCTGGTCGGTTTCGGGGCCGAGATTCTGGGAGTCAAGACAGGGTTTCCGTTCGGCGCATACGCGTATACAACAGTTCTATTTCCGCATCTATTCGGAGTGCCCCTTGTTCTCATAGCCGCGTGGCTGATCCTCTTTTCGTATGTGCGCCAAATGGTTACGCAGCCCCTTGCCGGCGCGGCTTGGATGACGGCCATTGATCTGGTCATCGACCCTCTCGCCGCGCATTCTCTCGGTTTCTGGGAATGGGAACAAGGGGGCTGGTATTATGACATTCCGTGGACCAATTTTGCGGGATGGTTCTTTGTCTGTCTGCTGCTCTTTCTGCTCTTCCGGAGGCCCGCCGAGGATGATCCCCAAGCCCGCTGGTTCGGCCTGAGCATCATTCTCTTTTTCACGATCATCGCCGTCGGAACCGGCCTGTTCCTGGCCGGTGCGGTCGGCATCGCCCTCCTCATCCTGCACGGGGGCTGGCGTTATCGAGCAGAGCGTCGATCTCTTCAAAGAGCGTCTGGAGACGGTTCGTCGACGCCGAGCCGTGAACCCGGTGCGTGATCGCACCTGAGGGCGCGATCACAATCACATTGGTCAGCCCGGACTCGTACGAGTAACGCTCCGTCACCTCGTCGGACCAATCCAGCATCACGGGATCCGGCATATTTCGACGGAACGAAGCGCGCACCACGGGCCGCAAAAGCCGCGGCACTTCGCCCAGCGCCGCCACGCCG
>SLGY01000038.1 GCA_007136425.1 Kiritimatiellia bacterium | reverse complement strand
CGGGGTAGCTGGCCGTGTCGCTTTCATGGTCCGAGGGTGGCAAAATAGGGGGTGTCCGTCAAGTTGCGCGCTGTGGATCCTTGATAACTCACCCAGCCAACCCCTTGCTCCCAGCTGCAACCGCGCCGCTCTGCGCGGGTGCCAGCATCAGGTTCAAACACCCTTGCCCCCGGTCCCGTCTCATAGCCGCATACCGGCGCGCGCCAATCGTATGTCCCGTGAAACGTTCCGCCCGCATAGTGGGCCCGGCACTTAAAAGACAAAGCCCAATCCCGCCGATGCCAGCCAGTCGTCGTCCCCGCTGCTAACCCGGCGATAGCCACCCAGGTTCGCTATGAGTTTCCTGACGCTGAATTCGATTTCGAGGCCGACAAACGACTGGTCTTCATCCACGTCAACGGGCTCAAACCAGGTTTGCAGGAAGGCGACCTTAAGTCCATAGCCCGTGCGGCCCTCGCCCGTGTTGTCCCATCCGAACGCTAATTTGCCGCCCCCGATACCGGCCTCCGCCTGAGCCGTAGGCCGCAGGTCACCTGCGTGGGCGCCCAATCGCAGGCCGACCGCGCCGCTGACAATCAGGGGCGTGGATGCCCGGAGCACCAGAAAACCGTCGGCCGCCTTTGCGGCAGGCGCCATGGCGATCATTGCGAGGGTTAATACAATAAGTCCCTTCTTCATGCTTATATCCTTTCGCTGTTGGACCTTCAGGACAGGGCCCGGCTACACGTTCGATCTACCCCAGTTATGTCACTGTCCCGTGAAACTCTGGCGGGAACCGGCGTCAGCATCGCTGTACCGTGTACCGGGTTCTTCGTTCTAGTGTGTCAAACGGATCGTGCCGATGCAATCCCGATTGAATCTCCCGACTAAAGCTGCTTTACTCCATGGCGAAAGGGGACGGTACGGCATGGATAAGACATGGCCTTTGGATAAGGGGATCGATGAAATTATAGTGCGCGCGCTGGAGGAGGACCTTGGGCCGGGCGATGTCACCACGCAATCGCTCGTGCCTGCCAATCAACAGGCGGAGGCGCGCATTATTGCTCGTGACGCCGGTATGGTCTCAGGAACGAAACTGGCAGCGGCCGTTTTTCGGCATCTCGACCCGAATATCACGATCAAGATTGTCTCGGCAGACGAACAGCGCGTCGAGCCGGGAACGGTCCTGCTCTGGATCAAGGGCGCCGCGCGCGCGATCCTCAGCGGCGAACGGACGGCGCTGAATTTCTTGCAGCATCTCAGCGGGATCACGACGGAAACGGCGCGTTACGTGGAACGGGTCAAACCCTATGGAGTCCGGATTCTGGATACGCGCAAAACCGTCCCCACATTGCGTACACTGGAGAAGTACGCCGTGCAATGCGGAGGCGGACACAATCATCGCATGGGCTTATACGATCGCGTCATGATCAAGGACAATCACCAGGCGTTCTGGAGCGCGCTGGATAATCGGACGATTACCGATGCGGTGCGCGCGGCAAGGAAACGGTATCCGGACCTCGAAATTGAAGTGGAAATTGATCGTCCGGATCAGTTGGATCCGTTACTGGAAGATCCGCCCGAATGGGTTTTGTTGGACAACATGACGCCGGACGCGGTGCATGAATGTGTGGCGCGCTGCCGGGATCGTATCAAAGTGGAGGTTTCCGGCGGGATCACATTGGAGAATATAGACGCGTACGCCGCCGCCGGGCCGGACGCCATTTCGGTAGGGGCTATCACGCATTCCGTTCGCGCGTTGGATATGGCGCTGGAATGGATGGTGTAAGGCGCGGTATGAAGTCCCCAGCGCATCCACGCCTGTTGGTTATTGATGTGGGCAACTCCAGCACGTCGCTGGGCTTATATGCCGGAGGACGGATACGTCGGCGTATACGCGAGAAGACCCGCGACTTGAAGTACCGGAAAGCGCGGGAAACTATTTGCGATCTGATCGGCGACGCGGGCGTGCAGGGCGCGGCGATTGCCTCGGTCGCCCCATTAATGAACGACGTGCTGGTCAAGGCCGTGCGCGCGGCGGCCTCGGTGGTTCCGCTGCGTGTCGGACACCGTATGCGGCTGGGCGCTCCCATCACGTATCCCGATCCGGAACGGATCGGCGAGGATCGCCTGGCCAATCTGGCGGGGGCCGTGGCCCGATACGACGCGCCGGTGATTGTGGTTGATATTGGCACCGCCACAACGTTTGATATTATCCAGCGCCGGAAGGGTTATACCGGGGGTATTATCGCGCCCGGGCCGGCCTTGCTGCTGGACTACCTGGCGGACAAGACGGCGCTGCTTCCGCATGTGGATCTGGCGCCGGTTGGTCGCGTTGTCGGGAAAAGCACCGAGCAAGCGATGCGCATCGGCGCCCTGCACGGTTATCGGGGAATGGTGAAAGAGATCACGTATCAATTGATGAAACAGATGAAGAACCGGAAGGTGACCTTGTGCGCGACCGGTGGATACGCGTCCTGGGTCTTGCGCGGCATGCATTTGCCTTTTGTTTATGATAAGGATCTGACCTTGTATGGCATCGCCCGAATTTATGAGTTGAACACATGACTGTCAAAAAAACGTTCACCCGAATTGATCACTGTTTTGACCGTTTACGCGCCGACCGGCAAACCGGATTTGTTGCGTACATCACGGCGGGTGATCCGGATCTCGAGTCGACCTTTGAACATGTGTTGCTTCTCGAACAAGCCGGAGTGGACATCGTGGAATTGGGCATCCCGTTTTCCGATCCGCTTGCCGACGGGAAAGTCAACCAGGAATCGGCCGCGCGCGCCCTGGCGTCGGGCACCACGTTGCCGGGCGTATTCGACATGGTCCGATCCCTGCGCTCGAAGACGGCTATTCCCGTGATGTGCTATTGCTATATGAATCTCTTGTACGCGCCCGGATTCGAACGAACGATTCGTCAAGCGG
>SLGY01000208.1 GCA_007136425.1 Kiritimatiellia bacterium | reverse complement strand
GCGGATACCGATTCGCCAAACAGCGGCGCGAGATTTTATTGCAGAGAACTGAATGATCCCGCACGAAAATAACCCCTCTGGATGGCATATACATTAAATGTATATTAATATACAATTTATGTATATATATTAATTGTAACGACTTGGGGCTATCGGGTTGGCATCGGTTCGTAGCGCCGATTTCCAATCGGCGCATGGCGTCCATCGCAAAGGGTAGCTATACAGGAAGATGTTGCGGTCCGCTACTACAGCGTTCGGGTAAGTTCGAATTTCCGCAGGACGGGCTGGCGATCCTTCGCGCTGTACCGCCCCGGACTTACTTTGCCTGCTCCTGGGTCCTGGCCGCGCGCTCTTTCTTTATCCAGACGGAAAGGATGGCGATGTCGGAAGGGTTGACGCCGGATATGCGCGAGGCCTGGCCCAGGTTTTCGGGCAGGACCTTCTTGAGCTTTTCGCGCGACTCGAAACGGAGCGCGCGAATGGCTTCGTAATCGATGTCCGCCGGTATGCGTATATGATCCAACTGATCGGCCTTCGCAATCTGAGTGCGTTCGCGTGCAATATAGCCTTCGTATTTCAGGTCAATCTCGACCTGCTGCATCTCGTCGGCGTTCAAGTCGCTTCGGCGATCCGGCAGGTCCTGATAGCGCACACCAGGCCGGCGAAGTATCTGTGCCAGCGATGCGCCATTGTCATACGTATTTCGCAACCTGTTGATTTCCTTATCAATACGCAATTTCATGAAGTTTATATCATCAAGTTCGGTTTTTGGAAGAATGCCGATATCAGCGGCATGGTCATACAACCGGAATGGCGCGTTGTCCTGTCGCAAGACCAGGCGATGCTCCGCCCGCGAAGTGAACATCCGATACGGTTCATCCGTGCCCTTGGTGACCAGGTCATTGATGAGCACGCCGATATATCCTTCGTTACGACTCATCACAAACGGTGTCTGTCCCCGCAGCTTCCGCACCGCGTTCACACCGGCCACGAAACCCTGGCCGGCCGCCTCCTCGTATCCGGTCGTCCCGTTGATCTGTCCCGCCATGAAAAGATTCTCAATTACCTTCGACTCAAGGGAATGATAAAGCTGCGTCGGATCCAGGTAGTCGTACTCAATAGCGTAGCCGGGCTTCATGAAAACCGCGCGCTCCAAGCCGGGAATGGAGCGGATCATCGCGTATTGAACCTCCTCCGGCAAGCTGTTGGAGGTCCCGTTCGGATAGATTTCGTCGCACGTACGACCTTCAGGTTCAATGAATACGTGATGCGACGGCTTATCCCGGAACTTTACGATTTTATCCTCGATAGAGGGACAATACCGGACGCCGGTGCTCTCAATCATTCCGCCGTACATGGCGCTGCGGCCGAGGTTCTCTTCGATGATCCGGTGGGTTTCTTCGGTCGTATGGGTCAAATAGCAGTCGATTTGACGATCCCCGGGCAGCCAAGGCTTCAGCGGTGTCCCGAGATGTTCCACGTGGAACGGGAACGTGTCGCGTGTCGCGTGTCGCGTGTCGCGCGCACCATCACACTCGACACCCGACACGCGACACCCGACACCCGCTTGTTCCACGTGGAACATCTCGAGATCCTTCCGGGCCGCCCGGGAGAATACGGGCGGCGGATCAAACCCCGGTTGACGATCGGTTTTGTGATAATCAATGCTGTCCCTGTGGAGTCTGGGCGGGGTTCCGGTTTTGAGTCGCCCCATGCGAAATCCCAATTTTGAGAAAGTTATACTCAGGGCGTAGGCGCCTTTTTCGCCCATACGCCCGCCGGCAATGGATTGGTCGCCTATATGAATTTTCCCGCCCAGAAAGGTGCCAGTAGCCATTATGACGGCTTTTGCGGCGATTGTTGACCCGTCCTCAGTGATGATGCCTTGCAGTTTTCCGTGATCTATCCACAAGTTACCCACAGTCGCCTCGATCACGTCCAGTCCCTCGGTCTGATTGATTACGGCCTGGATTCTGAGCGGGAAGGCGGCTTTTTCGGATTGGAGGCGATTGGCCTGTACGGCGGGACCTTTTCGCGTGTTGAGGGTGCGGAATTGAATGCCGGTGTAGTCGGAATTTCTGGCCAGTTCACCCCCCATGGCGTCCAGTTCGTAGACGATATGCGATTTGGCCATGCCGCCGATGGACGGATTACAGGACATGCGGCCGATGGCGGTCCGGTCCATGGTGATCAGTCCGGTGTGCGCGCCCAGGCGCGCAGCCGCCAGGGCTGCTTCGTATCCGGCATGGCCGGCGCCGACGACCAGTACGTCATAGGATGGATGATGGGCGGACATGTCATTTTCCAATACAGAATCGGGAAAAGATGTTGTCAAGCAGTTCTTCCTGATACGTTCGACCGGTGACGGTACCCAGATGCTCAAGTGCCGTGCGCATGCGGGACGAAGCCAATGCCACCAGGTCCTCGGCATCCGCTTCCAGCATTTCCAGTGTGGCGCTCAGCTCTTCCCGTGCAGCGACGAGTAGTTTTCTGTGCCGCTCCGATATGGCGGCGTGCGGTCGCGCCTGAAGATCCATGCGACGAGAAAGAATATCTTCTATCGTGTTTTTAACTCGTTCTGCATAAACTTTTTCCGTCATTACTGTTTCTATAACCGGAGTTGAAATACATAAATTGATTGACCCTTTTGTCAAGTCGGATTTGTTTGCCAGGATGAGGGAGCGGTCGGGTGGAAGCGAGGCGAGCGTCTGACGTTCGTGGTCGTCCAACGGTTGTGATGCGTCGATCATGTAGATGTGCAGGTCGGCTCGTTCCATGCTGGAACGCGTGCGCGCTATGCCGATCCGTTCGATTTCACAGTCGGTTTCGCGCAGCCCGGCGGTGTCAATGAGCCGGATCGGTATGCCGCCGATGACGAGGTCTTCTTCGATCGTGTCCCGCGTGGTGCCGGGTGTACTGGATACGATGGCGCGTTCGCTACCCAGCAACG
>SLGY01000160.1 GCA_007136425.1 Kiritimatiellia bacterium | reverse complement strand
TTCAGTGTTCAGTATTCAGTGTGCAGTGTGCAGTGTGCGGGATGGATTACAGCTCGGAGAAGGCGATGTCGAGGACTTCGAGGGCGAAGTCGACGTCGGCTTTCTGGATGCACATCGGCGGTTTGATACGCAGCACGTTGCCGAAAAGTCCGCCTTTTCCTATCAAGAGTTGCATCTCCTTGGCGCGTTCAAACACCTGCGCACATTCGGCGGTAGCCGGTTCCTTGGTTTGGCGGTCCTTGACGAGTTCCACCCCGAGCATCAGGCCCTTGCCGCGTACGTCGCCAATGACATCATACTTCCCGGCCAGCTTGTTCAAGCCTTCGATGAAATAGCCGCCCAACTCGAGCGAATGTTTCTGCAGGCCTTCTTTTTCAATGACCTCGAGCACGGCTCGGCCCATGGCGCACGAGACGGGGTTGCCGCCATAGGTGTTGAAATGGATGCGGCTCGCCAGTGTCCCGGCAATTTCCGGCGTGGTCACAACCGCCGCCAGCGGCGCGCCATTTCCGATGCCCTTGGCCATGGTGACGATGTCCGGCACCGCGTCCTGGGTTTCGAAACCCCAAAAGTGGGTACCCGTCCGGCCGAAGCCCGCCTGCACTTCGTCGGCGATACACAGGCCGCCGTGCGCGCGCACGTGTTCGTAGACCCGTTTAAGGTAGCCGTCCGGAAACACGACGCTGCCTCCCACGCCTTGGATCGATTCGGCGATGAAAGCGGCCACCTGGCCCGACGTACCGAAACGGATGACGTCGAGGACGTCATCGGCGTATTTACGTCCGGCGTCCTGGTCGTCCCGACCCCACGGCCCGCGATACGTGTCGGGCATCAGGGCGTGTTCAATACCGAACGAGTGCGGCACATTGTACTTCCAGGTATGATGCGAGGTCAGTCCCATCGTCGACGAGATACCGCCGTGATACGCGTTGCGCAACGCAACAATGTCATAGTTCCCCGTGTACGCCCGCGCCATCAGCATCGCGAGGTCGTTTGCTTCCGAACCGGAATTGACGAAATAGCATACGTTCAAGTCGCCGGGCAGCTTGGCGGCCAACGCCTTGCCATATTCCGCTATACCCGGATGCAAATAGATCGTGGTCGTATGCTGCAGCACCTCGTACTGTTTCCGCGCCGCGTCCATCACGTCCGGATGACTGTGCCCGACGCTGACGGTCACAATCCCCGCGAACATGTCGAGATAACGCGTCCCCTGCTCGTCGTAGAGATATTGCATCGATCCCTCGACGATCATGATCGGCTTTTTGTAATAGGTGATCAGGGCGGGCGTCAGGTGTTCTTTACGCATCGCCATCACCTGATCAAAGGAGGGCCCGTCGTAGGGCCGCGGTTGATGGTCAAACGGAGGCAGGTCAGGTATCTTCATCATATGTTCCCCTATTAGTGCAATGATCCACTATAGGCGGCCCCTTATGGATGCGTCAAGGAAAGGCTGAAGTTCATTGATGAAATTATATCGGTCACGGATCTTGCATACCATGGAAAGGCGGGCATGGATCGGACCTTTTCTTACGGCAGCCAGACGTTGACCTGTTTTCGTTGGCGGCCCCATTCCAACGCCCGCTGGTGTGACCGAAAGTAGAGATCGATCTTATGGCCTTTGATGGCCCCACCGCGGTCCTCCACAACGCCATAACCATAGCCGGGCACGTACATGACGGTGCCGAACGGGAAGATATCCGTATCGGCGGCGATGGTCCCGGGCCTGACCCGCGTCCCGCTGGCCGTGATGCCGACGTCTTTTCGCTGCCCTTTGTGCGGTCCGTAGGCATATACGGGTTGGCCGCGCCAATTGCGTTTCCACCCGCAGCAAGGCCCGCAATGACAGTATCCCGTCACCTCAAGCACATAGGCTCGCGCATCGCGCTCCGCCACCGGACGCGGCGGCCGCCTGGGCACATCCGGCGCATAACACCCCGATACCAGCATAAGGGAAACCAATGTTATTATCGTCCCCGGCGAAATAGGGCTTGCGATTAACTTCATGGTTTACGTATATTGTATTTTGTCATTAGAGGGAATGCATTTTACGCATTGGTCGTGGCCGGGTATTTTCACTCCCGCAACGTACGCGAAGCAGGGTCTCGCGTCCATGCCAATTTGATGAGGAGGATAGGGAGTGCGCAGCTTATTTCATACGAACGAAGAGAGCTCCGAAAGTGAAACCATTGACGGGGTGGATGTCCTGAAGGCGACCTGGAATATTCCGGGCAAAACGGTGGGGCGCGAAATGCCGCCCGCCGATGTCGGTACGGATATATACAACACCCCGCGTCCGGGCGTACCCCAGCGTCCGCGCCCGTCACGTTAAGAATATATGGCGAAGTGTACTTCGCCCATTGCTCCCCTCGCAATGGGCAACCTGTCGCCCGGCCTTACCCCTCAAGGCCGGGCGGCTTTTTTTGCGGGGCGCGTCGCCGGGTTAACGAGTTAAGGTTGATCGTCGCGGGCGCTTTTGCAAGCATGCGGTATGGAGTCGATCCCGGACACGCCCGCATCAAACAGCCGCGAAATCGCGGCGCGCCTATTGTATCAATGGCAGGAACACGGCGATATGCCGACGCGTCAACTTGATGAGGTGTTGGATCATCGCGCCTTCGTCAAGGAAATGGTCCTGGGCGTGGTACGTCATCAAGACAGCCTCGAATGGGTCATACGCAAGACCGCCAAACGGAAACCCTCTGACGAATTGATGCCGGTCCTGCTCGTCGGGCTCTATCAATTGTTGATTCTCGATCACGTGGAACCCTATGCGGCGGTCCATGAGACCGTCGAGGCTGCGAAGACCTTGTGCGGTCGGGACAAGGCGGGATTTGTCAACGCCATGTTGCGGGGCGCCCTTCGCAGCAAGGACGAATTACTCAAGCAATTGAAGAAACAGCCGCCGCACGTGCGGTACAGTCATCCGCGGGACCTGGTACAACGGTGGACGCGCCGGTACGGGCGGCGTGAAGCCCGCGCATTATGCGAATGGAACAATCAACGCCCCGACCTGCTTGTACGCGTCCGGCCCGTGATATCCGTTGAGGGGTTTCTGACGGCTCTGACATCGGCCGGCATACAGGCCGCACCCGTCGCGCAAGAGAATTTTCTCATGTTTCCGCCGGGCACACACATTGAAGACTGTCCCGGCTTCGCCGAAGGCTGGTTCACCGTACAGGATCCGGCCACGCTGACGGCCGTGGACCTGCTCGACCCACAACCGGGCGAACGGATCCTGGACACCTGCGCCGCGCCGGGCGGCAAGACGGTGGCCATCGCCGACCGGATGATGAAGCAGGGCGCCTTGATCGCGTCCGACATCAATGCGCAGCGCATGCATCGGCTTACGGAAAACCTGAAGCGTTGCGGACTGAACGAGGTCCGAACGCATATTCTCAACGCGCTGGAATTGACGGCGGAGAGTTTTGACGAAGCTCCCTTTGACGGCATTCTGCTCGACGTCCCCTGTTCCAACACCGGCGTAATACGACGCCGGCCGGAAGCGCGGCGCCGGGTTACGAAAGAGCATCTAGCCCAACTGCAGACGTTACAGACCCGCATCCTTGACAGCGCCGCCGGCCTGGTGCGGCCCGGCGGGTGCATGGTGTACAGCACGTGCAGCTTGGAACCGGAAGAGAACGAAGAGCAGGTCGCCGCCTGGCTGGAACGACACCCGGACTTTCAGCTCACGGACGAAGCCCGGACTTTCCCGCCGCACGACCACATGGACGGCGTCTATGCCGCACGCTTGACCGCAAAAGCCTGAACATCTTCAGTGCAAATTCTTTCCGCTGCGATTGGGATTTGATTTTCTCCGTGTGCTCCGGTTACCCTTCAGGGCATGAGCCAGAATGCGGAAACACAGGAACAGCCGATACGGATCGCGGAACTGATCAAACAGCATCCCGCCGAAGTGGCGGAGATCATTGAGGCGCTGCACGACGAGGAAGCCATCGACCTGCTGCACCGCCTGTTTCAGGAACGCAAGGCCGCCGATGCGCTCGGGGAGATGGATCCGGAAGTCGCCGCGCATTACTTCTCCGAATTGTCGCGCGACGAAAAAACGCAGATTCTGACGCGCATGGCGCCGGACGACGCCGTGGACCTGCTGGAAGAGCTGCCGCACGAGATGGTGCGGGACGTCCTGTCCCGTCTGGAGCGCGAAGCTTCCGAGGAACTTTCCGACCTGATGACCTACGAGCCGGACACGGCCGCGGGTCTGATGTCGCCCGACGTCGTTTCGCTACACGCCGATAACACCGTACAGGAAGCGATCGAAATTCTTCGCAAACAGGCGGAGGAAGCGGAAACCCTGTATTACGCCTATGTGGTCGACGAAGAAAACGTGCTGATCGGCGTGCTGGCCTTACGCGATCTTGTCCTGGCAAAACCGGATGAGACCATTCGACTTATCGCCCAGAAAGACTTCGTCGCTCTACCCGCGGAGCTGGATGCCGAGGAAGTCATGAAACTCTTCGACAAATACAATTATCTGGCGCTGCCCGTCGTGGACGACGGCTCTCACTTACTGGGGATTGTCACCGTGGACGATGTCATCGATCAGATGCGCGAAGAAACCACGGAAGACTTTCTGCGCATGAGCGGTATTCCCAGCGGCGAAGAGCATCCGCTGGAAACGCCGACGTCCTCGCTCAAGAAACGGTGGCCCTGGATGGCGGCCAATATTTTCTTTAATCTCATCGCCGTGATCGGGGTGGCGGTTTTCGAGGAATCCATCGCCACGGTGGCTTTTCTTGCCGTGCTGATGCCGATCGTTTCCGACATGGGCGGCAACGTCGCCATGCAATCCATGGCCGTAGCCATTCGGGGCATGGCGACCGGGCAGGTGATGTGGAATCAACTGTTCGAGGTCTTGAGGAAAGAGTTCATGGTGGGCTTCATGAACGGCGCCCTGCTCGGTCTGCAGTTAAGCATCATCACGTATATCTGGCGCGGGAACATTTATCTCGGGCTCATCGCCATGGTTTCCCTGTGGCTGAATACCCTGCTGGCTACGGTCATCGGGGCGCTGTTCCCGTTCTGCATGAAGAAGATGGGACTGGACCCCGCCATGATGTCCGGGTCCATCGTAACCACGATCACGGACTTGTGCGGGTTCTTCCTCTTCCTCGGCATGGCAACGATGTTCCTGGAACATCTTTGATGCGAACAGGCGGATTCGGTCACCGGTCAGGGTGACGAAGCAGAAGAGTAAGGGCATGCCCCGGCGGGCGTCAGGTCTGCGCGATTTCGCCGTCTGATTCGACGAGACGAATGGTGCGCGGCTTGGCCACTTCACGCAGCAGCTTGTCGGATTCCTGCACATGCGTGCGCAACGCTTCCAGCGTGGCCTTGAACTCTTCGCTGGCGGCGACTTCTTTCATGGCGCCCTCCACCGTTTCCTGCACGTGCAAGATCTTGACGATCTCCTTTTCGAGGGTGGCAATCTGTTCCAATTGGGCCGCCAATTGGTTGTTTGCTTCCGACAATTTTTGGGCATGCTCCGACAATGCACCGCTGATCTCGTCGCGCCAGGCGCCGCCGACGCCCTGCAAGGCGTTCTGCACTTCCTGCGCGTGTCCGCCGAGCACCGCCTGCAGTTTTTCGGCCGCGGCGCCGATACTGCCGGAGACCGATTCGGCGGCTTCCTTGAGCGCCGTGTTGGCTTTCTGCAACGGTTCGGCCGCGGATTGGCCCGCCGCCGCGAGCCCGTCTTTCACGCCTGCGGCGGATTCGGCAAAGGCTTGATTCAGTTTTTCCGCCTCGTCCCGCTGGGTCTTGCCCGCGGCTTCCACGGCTTCTTTCAGTGCACTCGCCGATTCGGCAATCGCCTTACTCAGCTTTTCCGCTTCTGCGCGTTGCGCGTTGCCGGCCGTTTCCACGGCCTCTTTCAAGGCGGAGGCAAGCTGTTCCGGTTTGGGGACATAATTGCTGAAAGCCTGGTCGATGGATCCGCCCAATTCGCCGGCCAGTTCCTTGGCGGTCATATCCGTGCCGGGAATCTTTTCCGCGAGCTGATTAACCAATTTGCCCAGCGCAATGATCTTCCATAGCGCCAACACAAGCACCAATAGCGTGGCCACTCCCAGCGCGCCTGTTATGTGAATAGGATCCATAATACACCTGTCCGCAATAAAGAGATGACATTCCCCCGATTTACAAGTAGTAGGGGATACTATGACAGTTGAGGGATCGGTGTCAAAGGGAACTCTTAAGTGATTTTATGGTTCGCAAACCCCGATTTTTGCGGGATATCACGGCGCGGAGCAACCGTCATCGGGGTAGCAAGAACCACGGTTTGCAGCCCGACGCAGCCGGACCAACGATTATGATCAGCCTACGCAAACGCACTGCTACGGGGCTACTACTTTTGGCCCTTCTTGCGATGGGCGTCTATGCATACCTGCGCGCCCCGGTGCATGGGCCCTGGGCGCCCGTACCCGCGGGGTCCTATACCGTGGGCAGCCTGGAAAGTGCGGAGGGCGACCCTCCGCGCGAGGTGCATACCGACGGATTTCGCGTACAACGCACGGAAGTCACCGTAGGCCAATTCATTCGCTTCTTGAACGCCACGCGGCCCGATCCGCCGTTCGACTCACCCCAAATCGTTTATCGCGGCGGGCGACACCGCTCTTTGGTTGACCGGCGCAAACCGGCGGCGTTCATCTCTTACAAACAGGCCATCGCGTATGCGCATTGGCTGGACGGCCGGCGACGGGCCCGCATTCGTTTGCCCACACCCGATGAATGGGAAATCGCCGCGCGCGGCGGAGTCCACGGGATCCGCTATCCCTGGGGTCGCGCCGCCCCGCACGGCCGCGCACAATTCGCGGCGCGCGGTCCCGCGCGGGTTGCCCAATACGAGCCCAACGCATTCGGTCTCTACGACATGGCCGGGAACGTCGCGGAATGGTGCCTATCTCAAGACGATGAAGCGGAGCGAGCCTATGCGCTGGGCGGCAGTTGGGCCGAACGCAGCCCGGCCCTGCTGCGCGTCTTTCACCGAACCGCCTTCCCCAAAATATATCGCGACGCGGATGTCGGGTTTCGATTGATTATGGAACGGTGAGGGGGAGTCAGTGTTCAGTATTCGGTATTCAGTGTTCAGTGATCAGTGATCAGTGATCTGAAAGCTGGAGGTTGCAGATGTGCGCGGGGCGCCTATCCGCTGCCTCACCCGCGAATCAACGCGAGGACGTCGTCGCGATGCCGTTCCATGTCCTCGCGCGTGCTTGCCTCCAGGTTCAGCCGCACCAGCGGCTCGGTATTGGAGGCGCGCACATTGAACCACCAATCGTCGAAATCGATACTCAACCCGTCGAGTTCGGTTACCCGACCGTCGTGATATTTTTCGCGCAGGCGCTTGAACACCGCAGGCACATCCTCGACCGTCGAATTGATCTCGCCGCTCGCGTGATATCGCAGAATGGGCTTCACGAGTTCCGACAACGATTTTCCGGTCTGGCTGACCAGGTTGCCGATAAAGATCGCCGCCAGGGCCGCGCTTTCCGTGAAGAAGTTTTCGCGGAAATAGTAGTGTCCCGACAATTCGCCGGCGAACACGGCGTTCGCCTCCCGCATTTGCTCCTTGATAAAGGCATGGCCCACGCGCGACATGCGCGCTTCGCCGCCGGATTCCTCGATCACCTCTTTCACCGCCCGGCTGCTGCGCAGGTCGTAGAACACCACGCCCTTTTCCTTGCTCAGAATCGCTTCGGCAATCAGCGCGGTGATCATGTCATTGGAAACGATATTCCCCTGTTCATCCGTAAACCCGGCGCGATCGGCGTCGCCGTCGAAGTACACGCCGAAATCGTATCGGCCGGAACGGATTCGATCCTGCAAGGGGCCGAACGTCTCGGCATGCAGCGGGTTGGCTTCATGATTCGGGAACGTCCCGTCCAGCTCGTCAAACAGCGGCTCGATCGCCATGAGCCCGTCCAGCACCTTGCCCTCGTAGATGCCCATCCCGTTCGCGTAATCGATCACCACGTTCACCGGCCGCGCAAATTCAGCGAACGCGCGAAAGTGCTCCACATATTCCGACACGATGTTGTGGGTCTCAATACGGCCCGGCGACGATGCCGGCGGGTCGAAGGATTCTTCCTGCACAATCTTTTCGATGTCCTTGATGCCCGTTGCGCCGCTGATGGGGATGGCGTTTTCGCGGCACATCTTGAACCCGTTATATTCGCCGGGATTATGCGACGCGGTGATCATCACCCCCGAATCGGCGCCCAATTTGCCGTTGGCATAGTAGGACATGGGAGTCGAACACAGTCCCAGATCGATCACGGTCACGCCCTGCTCCACCAATCCGCGCGCCAGCGCGTCGAACAAGGGCTGGGAATGCGGGCGCATATCGCGGCCCACCACGGTCTTCTTGCATTTCAAGAACGTAGCGAACGCGCGGCCGATCTTGTACGCCAGCTCCTCGGTCAATTGCTCGCCATATACGCCTCTAATATCGTACGCTTTAAAGATACTACCCATGATCGCTGCTCCGCTTGCTGATTATTGAATGAAGGGTGTAACGATACGGATTGGCCCGCGTGGCTGCAAGCAGTATTCAGGATTGACCGAGCGTCCGTCACTCTTGACAAGTCGTCCCGCGCCCCGTACTACGATGTTACGGAGTCACGTATCAGGAAGGAGCCGAATCGGTGAAGATTTACGAGAACATCACGGAAACCGTCTATAACACCCCGCTCGTGCGCTTGAACCGCATCAACGCGGAGCAAAACGCCGATATCCTGCTCAAGATGGAATCGCACAATCCGCTGGGCAGCGTGAAGGACCGCATCGGGCTGGCCATGATCGAATCGGCCGAGAAAGAGGGCCTGCTGAAACCGAACTCGGTTATTGTCGAGCCCACCAGCGGCAACACCGGAATCGCTCTGGCCTTTGTCGCCTCCGCGAAGGGGTACCGCCTTATTCTCACCATGCCGGAAAGCATGAGTTTGGAGCGGCGTCATCTCCTGCGCATTCTCGGCGCGGAACTCGTATTGACACCTGCTGAAAAGGGCATGACGGGGGCGGTCGCCAAGGCCGAGGAGATCCTGTCCGCCACGCCCAATGCGTTCATGCCGCAACAGTTCAATAACCCCGCCAATCCCAAAATCCACCGGGAAACGACCGCGGAGGAAATCTGGAACGATACCGACGGCTCCGTAGATATCATTGTGGCGGGCGTCGGCACGGGCGGCACCATTACCGGCGTGGCGGACGTGATCAAGCAACGGAAGCCGGACTTCCAGGCCATCGCCGTGGAACCGAAGAAATCACCGGTCATATCCGGCGGCACCCCCGGCCCGCACCGCATTCAGGGCATCGGCGCCGGATTCGTGCCGAAAGTGCTGGATACGGACCTGGTTGACGAAGTGGTCCAGGTCCAGGAAGACGATGCCGCTGAAACCGCGCGCAAGCTGGCACGTGAAGATGGTATCCTGCTTGGCATTTCCGGCGGCGCCAACGTCTGGGCGGCGCTACAAATCGCCAATCGTCCGGAAAACAAGGGCAAAACCATTGTCACCATCGGCTGTGACACCGGCGAGCGGTATCTGTCGACATGGCTGTTTGCGGAGCAATAATTTTGACACGACCCCACGGAACTGAGACGATAAACGTATGAATGCGTACATGGCTCTCTTTACGGGGCGACCCGGCGTGGCGGAACTGATCGTCGTGCTGGTCATCCTTCTCCTGCTCTTCGGCGCAAAACGCCTGCCCGAACTCTCCCGCTCTATCGGGCGGAGCATCAACGAATTCAAGAAGGGCAAATCCGAAGGCGGCGAGGAAAACGAAATCGAGTCGGGTGAAGAGAAAGACGAAAAACCCGAGTCCTGATACCGCCCATTCAGGGGTTGAGGTGTGATACCGGCTCGAATCAGCGTTGCGCGCGTTCGTTATCGCCGGGCAATTGGTTCAGCGATTCCAGTTCTTGAAACACGGTCGAGTCGCGAATCGGATCAAAATCCTCGCTCCTGAACCAAGCCCTGACGAACGATAACCCGAACCGTTCCGCCGCATCCTGCAGCGTTTCCACCGCTTCGTCGGCGTCCCCCTGCTGCGCATGGCATACGGCCAGGTTATAGTAGGTGATGGCGTTGCCCGGATCGGCTTCCAGCACGTCCCGGAACAGTGTCACCGCCCGCCCGTACTCGCCCAGTCGGGAGTAGGCCACCGCCAGGTTGTTCTGTGCCACGATGTTGTCACGGTCTACGGCCACCTGACGCCGCAAATGTGGGATTGCCGCTTCTATTCGGTCCATGGCGAGATAGGCCATCGCGGCGATCTGATTCGGTTCCTCCAGAAATCCGTCGTCGTCAAGAATCCACAGCGCCACCTGCAACGCCGCCTCATGATGGCGCAGGGCGTGCAGGGTGCGGGCCCATTTCAGGCGCACGCCTTCCCGCATCGGATCCGCCTGCAACACGCGCACATACAGGTCCCGCGCCTCGGCGTAGCGTTGTTGTTCCACATACATATCCGCCAACGCCAATTGCAAGTCCACGACGTGCGGCGCCTCGTCGATCGCCTCTTCCAGGCGTTCCATGGCGCGTTCGGTTTCTCCGCCCCGTGCGAGCGTCGTTTCCGCCCGATACATGGCATTCAACGCGGAACGCCATGCATCGATATACTCGCCCGTACGTTCCGCGTCCTGCGCCGCGATCTCCGCCGGATCGTCGGGTACGGGATCTGTCGGCGCGGCCTCCGGCGTTTCTTCCGGCTCCTCTTCGGCAAGAACCGGCGTCGGTTCCTCTTCCTCTTCTCCGAAAAAGGAACGATACAGGCTGGCGCCCAATATGCCCATATACACCACGAGGATCGCGACCAGCAGAATCAATACCCACTTATTGCCCCCCTTCGACCGGGCAGAACGCCGACGACGCCGGGGTGTCGGCGCGCGCCCCGCAGGTTGGGCGGATACGCCTTTACCGCGCCCGCTCAAGTCATCGCCGATCGTCGAGCGCCGTTCCCGGGCTCCGTAGAATCCCTGCGCGCCGGCGTTGCTTCCCGACGCATTTTGACGCGAATCGGATTGGGACGAGGACGCCTTGCGCCGGCGAGGCAGCCTGCGTCCTTCCTGTTTGTAAATATCATCACGTCCAGCCATAAGATACGTTCATAGTTTATCGCTTCGTTATCGTCAAGCGCGCGCCTAAAATAGCCGGTATGAAGTCCCCCGCGCACCTACCGCTTTGGCTCTCAGCTCTCACTCACTGAACACTGAAAACTGAACACTGAATACTGAATACTGAACACTGACTCCCCCCTTTATCGCGCTCATGGTTCATCGCGTAAATGAATGCGCAGCGGTTCCGGCACGTCCACATCCGGATCGTGGGCCAATGCGTCCGCCAAGGTTTGTCGCGCCAGATGCCATAAGTCGTCATCGTGATATACCTGTACGAGTTTCATCGCGATCTCGGCTTGTGTAGCGCCGTCCATGTTCATGGCCCGGGTGCGTGCGCGTTCCAACATGCGCGCCGCTTCCCGATACGCGTCCGCGCGATACAAGGCCACGCCCAACGTGTGCAGCAGGCGCGGGTTATCCGGCTCCAGCGCCGTCGCGCGCCGCGCCCAACGCTTCGCCTCCGCCAAATCACCGTCGGAATAGATGAGCACATGCGCCAGATTATTCATCGCGCGCGCGTCCGTATCGTCCAATCGCAACGCCGCCCGATACAACGGCTCGGCTTCCCCGTACTGTTCCCGCAAGGCGTGCGCGTCGGCCAGCTCCACGTAATGACGCGCAACGCCCGGATCCATTTCCAGGGCGGCGACGAAATCCGGTTCTGCATCGGCATAACGTTGCACCGCCATATGATGTCTGCCGCGACTGATCCGTTCCGACACCGTCAAGCGCCAGTCCGCGCGTTCCGGGGGACTAACCACCAGGTATCGCTCCTGCGCATAACGCCAGGACCTGAGAAAATCGTCGTACGACTTTTGAACCGGTTCGTCGGCTAGCCCGTATAAAAGGATGCGCTCGCGCGCGTCGTCGTAGCCCGCCACCAATGCCAGCGCCAAATCAGTACGGTCGAACGGTCGTTCCTGCATGGACACCAACACCGGCGCATCCGCGCGCAATCGTTCCTTTAGCGTATCCATCTCGCCGACGCCCCAATAGCCCCATAATCCGCGCTCAACGAGATACGTTTCCAACGCGTCGTCCGGCCGGATCGCACCCACGCGATGCGCGCGCCAGCGCGGCCGCAGGCGCGCAAGCAGGCCGGGCGGCTCCCAATAGTCGGTCACCATGGCGAGCACCGCCGCATGACCTTCGCTGTCCGAAACGGGATAAAGGGGCAGGTCTGCCAGATAATGGCCGTCCTCATCCGCCGCGCGAATAGCGCGTTGGAAGTCGGGCGCCGGCCCGCGGGTCGCGCAACCGGCTGCGCCGAGAAGGAACACGAGCAAGACGCAAGACGGAAGAATACGTCTACGCATGCGGTCCGGACAATCAGCGCGCGAGCCGGTCATTGATTCCCGCCACTCCGGGCGTCCCGCGCACCACGCTTAAGACCCGGCGCCGCGTCATGTCGTCCGGAACGGAGCCATACACCGTCACCATCCCGTTACGGGATTCCACGCCGATATTGTGAAGGCTTGTGACGGCATCATCGCGTAACCGGTTCAAGACATCCTGGCGCAATCGGAGGTCCGCTTCGGATACATCGGCTGCGGCCCGCCTGTTCAACGCGTCCGTCAACGTCCCGCAACCGACCACCCCCACGGCCAGGAAGGCGAGCAAACATACGCTAAGCGTCCATATTCTCATTAAAGCAACTCTCCGGATCGTCCGACCGAAAAGTACTCCGTCGCGGCCGGAAAGTCAACGCACACGCGGCGCGCGCGGCATCAACCGAACTCATAGCGCAGAGCGGATAGCGCGTACAAGGACGCCGTTTCCGCGCGTAACGTTAATGATCCCAGCGAGACCGGGATCGCGCCCGAATTCAACGCCGCGTCCCGCTCCGCCGGGGTCAGGTCCCCTTCCGGCCCGACAAGCACGGCCACGCGCGCCGGCGCCGGTTCGCGGCGCAAGACTTCTTTCAGAGGACGCGCAGACTCCGACAATGCGCACAATAACACGCGCTCATCTTCCGCCCATCCGGCGAGGATCTCCGTCCAGGACCGCACGGGCCGGATCTCGGGCAGCCAATTGGCTCCGCACTGTTCGGCTGCGGAAATAATCGTTTTACGCCAGCGCGCCGGCCGTTCGCGAGTCCGCGCCACACATCGCTCGGTCAACACCGGCTGCACGGCCGACACCCCCAGCTCCGTCGCCTTGCGCAGTAGATAATCCATCGGTTGCGGTCGGATCAACGCTTGGACCAGCGTCGTGAACGGTTTCGGTCGCGCCGTTTCGCGCCGCCGCGCCGGGTTCACGCGCACGGCGTCTTTGGTCACCTCGCACACCTCGGCATCCGCCACACCGCCGAGACCGTCGAAGAGTTCGACGCCGTCACCGGGTCGCACGCGCAATACGCGCGCGAGATGGCGGGAGGTGTCGCGATCCAAGGTGATGCTTTCGCCGTCGCGCCAACCGTCGACGACATGGCACCGCGTGCTCATTGCGCGTCCTGCAACGTGTCGCGGCGCCGATAGAATTCGCCGGCTTTCTTCCGCAGTTTAGCGGACGCGGGATGATTCGATTCATCGAGCAACGCGGCGAATTCGTTCAGCGCCTTCTTCTGTTTCCCGCTGAGCCGTTCGGGGGTCTCGACCATGACGACGACGTGCTGGTCGCCGTTGCCGAAACTGCCGACGCCTTTCAGCCCGCGCCCGCGCAGGCGAAATCGTTTGCCGCTTTCGGTGCCGGGCGGGATCTTGAGTTTGGCGTATCCGTGGATGGTCGGCACCTCGATCTCGCCGCCGAGCGCCGCGGTGGGATACGGCACCGGCACTTGAATGAAGATGTCTTCATCGCGGCGCTTGAAGATCTCGTGTTCCTTGACGTGCAGCACGACGTAAAGATCGCCGGGCGATCCGCCGCGGACGCCCTGTTCGCCTTTGCCGGCCACGCGCAAGCGCGAGCCGGTCTCAACGCCCGCCGGGATCTTGAGGGTAATGGTGCGCCGGGACCGCGCGCGGCCCGTACCGCGACAGGAACGGCAGGGATCACGAACGACTTCGCCCGCCCCGCCGCACATCTCGCAGGCCTGCCGGACATGAAAGAAGCCGTTGGACGACACCGTCTGGCCGGCCCCTTTACACCGGGGACAGGACTGCCGTTTCGTTCCCGATTTCGAGCCGGTCCCTTTACAATCGCCACATGCGTCCATGACGGGGAACGTGATATCGCGTTCCGACCCGAACACGGCTTCCTCGAAGTCGATTTCCAGATCGAAACGCAGGTCGGACCCGCGATTCCCGGCGCCGCGTTCGGCCCGGCCGCCGCCGAAGAAATCGTCGAAGATGCTTCCGCCGCGGGCACCGCCGCCACCGCCGAAAGCCCCCATAAACGTGCGCAAGGCCTCTTCCAGATCGATGCCCTCGAAACCGCCGCCGAACCCCGCGCCGCCGCCCGAACCGGGGGCGAAGGCCTGATGGCCGAACTGATCGTATTTCTGCCGTTTTTGCGGATCGCTGAGGACTTCGTAGGCTTCGGAGATCTCCTTGAACTTCTCCTCCGCCTCCACGTTACCGGCGTTCTTGTCGGGGTGATACTTGACGGCCAGCTTGCGGTACGCCTTCTTGATCTCGTCCGCATCCGCCTGGCGCCCCACACCGAGCACTTCATAATAATCTCGTTTCGTCGTGGGCATCAGCGTTCCTGCTCCTCCTCGTTCATTGGCGCGCCGCTTTCGGCCGCTTCGGATTCCGCCGGGCCACTCGACACGACCACTTGCGCGGGTCGCAACAACGTGTCCCCGTACAGATAGCCCCGTCGCGTCTGAGCGATCACGGTCTGAGCCGGATGCTCGTCGGAAGGCACGAAGGTGATCGCCTCGTGCAGGTTATGATCGAACGTTTCCCCTTCGGCTTCGATGGGGGTGACCTGGTTCTTGCGCAGCGCCTCGTCGAACTGGTTATATACCATGCGGAACCCGTCAATGACGGACTGTTCCACGTGCTGACTGACGGCGGTGTTCAGGCCGAGCTCGTAATGGTCCAGCACCGGCAGAATATCCTTTAGCAAAGCCTCTTTGGCTTGCCGCTGCCATTCGCCGCGTTCGCGTTGCATGCGCTTCCGGTAGTTATCGAAATCGGCCTGCAGACGCAATAACCGCATTTCCAGCGCCTCGTCTTCCTGTTTCGATGCCGGCGCAGCGGACTCTTCGGGGCGTCCCGTTTGCTCCTGCGCAGAGGGCTCTTCATGATCAGGACGGTCCTCCTGTCCCGGCGCCGCGTCCACGACGTCGTCCGCCGCCGCACTACCGCGCTCGGCCGCCTCTTTCTTGCGTTTTTTCTTTTTCGATTTTTCCATACCAAAACCTTACCCGTATGCAGGGGAGATAACGAACCGGTCACCAGGAACGACTTCGCAGCGTCGATCTAGTCAGAGGAGCTTTGTAAGCTTGAGATAATTCCCCGACGGGGTTCCGCGCTCGTAGTTCAATTCATCTACGAACTTATGGATGATATACATCCCCAACCCCCGTTCATGTTCGCCGTCCAGGTATTCCTCCGGCTTCATGAACTGCTGCTGCTCATCGAAGTCAAATCCCTTGCCGTGATCATAGATTTCGACTACGACCCGGTCGTTTTGTTGAATCAAATTGATGTGAATTCCGGCGTCCTGTCCGCCCGGCCCGTCTTTTGTTTCCCCGCCGTAACTGTGTTCGATAATGTTGGCACAGGACTCGTCCACCGCCATTTCCAACTGGGCGGCGTCGAATTCCGACAACCCGGCGCGGACACAGGTGTCGAGCACCGATTGTCGCAATACGCGCAGGTATCCGTATCGGGACGGAATATGCAGCGTCACAAACCCCTGAACGTCGTTGTTATTTTCCGTGTGTGTCATGCGCTTATCCGTTTCTGAATTTTGCGGCCGCCTCGTCCAATTCGGAGTGGATTTCGAGAATCTTATGAAAACCCAGCAATTCAACGATATTATATATCTTCGGCGATAACCGGACCAACTTCAAGTCGCCGCCGTTTTCTCGCGCGCGGCGCGCGAAACCGATCAGAGCGCCCAGCGCGGCGCTACTGATGTAATCAAGCCCGCCGCAATCCAGGATGACCCGGTTACGCTGGCTGTCGCGCAGACCGTTGAGGGTCGTTTCGAGTCGCGGGAACGAGTAGGAATCCAGCGCGCCGTCCAGACGCACGATATCCAACTCGTCGGCCTCTTCCTTTTTGATAATGCATTCCCGCATAAGTTCAGCTCCTTTTGATTCTGTACCTTCTAGCACGTTACTCCAAAATGCGCAAGGCTAGCAATGTCATGTCGTCGTACTGCTCCACGCCGCCCACAAACCGCATCAGCCGCTGTTGCACATTGTTCAACACGGCGTTGGCGCCGTCGGGCGCGGCGTTGCTGACGGCGCCCAGAAAACGGTCCACACCCCATTCCTCCCCGCCTTCGTCCATGGCCTCGGTGACCCCGTCGGTGTAGGCGACCACGACATCGCCCGGCTTGAGACGCACGGTTTCCTCGCGCAGGGCGCCTTCGAACGTTTCCTTATCCGCAATGCCCAGCGCGAGGCCGGGCGAATCGATGATGGTAAAGCTTTTTTCGTGCGCGCGACTCCAGGCGGGCCGTTCGTGTCCGGCCCGGGCCACCACCAGTTCGCGGGTCCGCACGTTCAAGACCATATACAACATGCTGACAAACATGTCCTCTGCGATGTCTTCAAACATGACCCGGTTTACGGCCATCAACACCTCGGACGGGTTTCGATTAACGGCGGCCTGCGCGCGCAATACGCTCCGGCTGATAGCCATCATGATGGCGCCCACGATGCCCTTGCCCGAGACGTCGGCGATGGCGATGCCGAGATGCTCTTCGTCGATGCGAATGAAATCGTAGTAGTCGCCGCCGATTTCCTGCGCGGGATGATTGAACGCGGCCAACTCGACGCCTTCGACCCGCGGAATGGCCTTGGGCAACAGCGCGGTTTGAATCTGGCGCGCCACATGCAGGTCGTGATCGATCCGTTGTTTTTCGTCGAGGCTGTCGCGCAACCCGGCGTAATGGATCGAGACGGACGCCTGATCGGCCAGCGCCTGTAATAGACTGAGATCGGCCTGGATAAAGGGGCGCCCGTCGACCCGGTTGACCACCACGAGCACGCCGAGGATACGTTGCAGAAATCGCATGGGCACCAGCAGGATGGAACGAATCCGCAGGAATTCGTGATCGTACTGCGGCACACGCGGATCGCGTTCGGCGTCTTCGATGAGAATCGGCACGCCGAAATCGGCGGCCTCGCCGACCAACCCCTCGCCGCGCCGAATCGGCCGGGCGCGAATAAGCCGCTCGATGTGCTGGGATTTGCTGACGGCCTTTTCGAGCCGGGCATCCGGCTCTCCGGTAAGCGGCGGGAAGATGCCCGAAACGGCGCGCGCGCGGAAAGCGTCTTCGGTCTTGTCGTAGAGATAGACGGCCCCGGCGCCGGCGTGGGTCGTGCGCTCCGCATAGAACAGCACGCGACTCAGCATGCGGTCAAGGTCCACGTCCTCGCTGTGCACGAAGACATCGCCGACATCGTGAATGAACCCGAAGATCACCTCTTTCTGATGATTCAATTCGTCGCGCTCACGGCGCAGACGTCGAATGACATTAACGGCGAAGAACAGGGCGCCGGACGTGAGCGCCAAAAGAAAGAATAGAAAGGTGGCGAGAAAAGCCCCGCTGGCGGGTTGCTCCATCATCAGTCACCCGCTTGGCCGTCCGGGTCGGCGTCCGCCTTCTTGATGTCCTCGCGCAGAAAGGTGAGCACATCCTTGAACCGGGGCAGGTTCTCCGGAGTCACGTCCACAAGATCCTCGTGCGCTTCCAACATCATTTCCGCGGTTTCGCGGCGGCTGCTTTCCTCGGCGTTCAGTTCCTGCAGCTTATCGCCGACCGCAAGTACCGCTTCGAACTGAGGCGGGGTGGATCCGGCCATATGGGTGTCGACCAACTGGTCCAATCCCAGCGTGGACAACAAACCCCGTGTGCGGGGAGAAAGATTGACCATGTACAGGCGCCCCTGATTCTCCTTATTCATTCGAAAGGCGAGCCCCGCCATGACGCCCATGAAAGTGCTGTCCATGCCCACGCAATCGGACAGATCTACGACGATCGTATCGAGACCGCGCTCGATCGCGGACAACCCGAACTGTTTCATCGCCTTGCTGACCTTGAACGAGCCCCGGTTGAGCAGGCGCACGTAGGCCACGTCGTCATGAATGGCCACCTTGAGTTGATCGGCCGATCTATCTCCGTTCTGCATGCTCATGCCCTACTCTTCTCGACTTTCTCTCCGCTCATCGAACACGGTATCATCGCGGCGCAACTGAATATGCCAACTGGTCACTTCGCCCCAGCGTAATACCTGTTCTTCGCTGACCCGGAACCGGGCGACCTGCCGCCCGCTCGTGCCCGCCGGATAGGATACCATCAACCCGCGCGGCCGCCGGCTGCCGGCTTGGCGATAGGCCAAGAAAGCGGTAATCGGCTCACGAAGCCCGCCTGCGGGCGGTTCCCAATGCACGTCATACACGATCTCGCCCGGCCGTTCCAATTCGTCCATGAACTTGACCATCCGCCGCTCGCGCGCGCCTCGCGCCAAGGGCGGCAGCTCGCCGCCCTCTTCGCGAATCTCCACGCGAATAATCGATTGCGCTTCGGCTACCGACGCCGGCGCCGCCATCGCCAACATGCACAACGAACCGAATAGTATGTGGCGATACGACATGGACAACCATTACCGGAAAAATTGCAGCGCTCTACTAACCATCGAAACTAGCACCGCACTCTCAGGGTGTCAATTCCTCCTCACGTATGCGGCCGCACGTCTGCGGCCATTCCGCCCAGGGTCATGGTGCTGTGTCCCTACTTCCTGGCGGATGCGGGCTCGATGACGACGACCCATTCGCCTTTCGCCGCGCGTTGCGCGAAGGCGGCCGCCACTTCGGCGGGCGTACCGAGGACGGATTCCTCAAAACGTTTTGTCAGTTCCCGACCGATGAAGACGCGGCGGTCCGGCGCAAGGTCCTGCAATTCGTTCAGCAACTTCAGCGCACGATGCGGCGATTCGTACAGGACCACGGGCCGGTCATGCGCGAGTAATGCCGTCAAACGACGGCGGCGCGCACCGGACTTGACAGGCAGGAATCCGTCGAAGAGGAACCCCGCACCGCCGAATCCGCTCAAGGAAACCGCCGCCGTAACAGCCGCCGGGCCGGGGACCACATAGACCGGATGCCCGCCCTCGCGACAGGCCGCCACCACGCGAGAGCCCGGATCGGAAATCCCGGGCATCCCCGAATCGGAGACGAGCGCCAACGCCGCCCCGGCGGTCAGGCGGCGCAAGATATCGGACGAACGCCGGGCTTCGTTGAATTGGTGACAACTGATCAGCGGCGTATGAATATCAAAGCGGGTCAACAGCTTGCGCGTGTGCCGGGTGTCCTCGGCCAGGATGGCGTCGGCACGGCGCAAGGTATCCAGCGCACGCGCGCTGATATCGTCCAGGTTCCCGATCGGCGTGCCGACGACATACAAGCCCGGCACCAGATCGGCGTTGCGGGCTTCCGACTCTGACGCGCTTTGTTCCATATCCTCACGATGCCACAACCGCGCAAGGACGGGAAGCGCCTTCTCTTACCCCGCGATCGAGTTCAGGATTTGCCTTTCACCGCTTCGAAAGGATACCCTTGAACATGCGGCGAATCAGCTCAAGAGCCGCGAACAAGACGTATAAGATACCGTTAGACAAGGAGGAATTTCCCATGACCGGCACAGACAACGACCTGATGCAGTTGAGCACTGTCCTGAAACCGGACATCCTCGACCTGATCGCGGCCCGCGACTGGAACGGGATACGCGAAGCACTCACCTCATGGCCCGCTCCCGAAATTGCCGACTTGTTGTTCGCCCTCGACAAGCAGGAGCGCGTACTGACCTTTCGCGCACTGGCCAAGAAACCGTCGGCGATTGTCTTCTCCTATCTGACGCCCGAACAGCAGAACTCCCTGCTGAAAGAGCTGACGGACGATGAAACGCGTCACCTGCTCGAACACATGTCGCCCGATGATCGCACGCACCTGCTTGAGGAATTGCCGGGCAAGGTCACGCAACGTCTGGTCAGCATCTTGCCCCCCGACGATTTGCAGGAGGCGCGCGATCTGCTCGGTTACCCGGCTGAAAGTGTGGGCCGGCTGATGACGCCCGATTACCTGTCCATTTCCCGTGAATGGACGGTGGAGGAGGCGCTGACCTTCGTGCGGGCCCACGGCCGGGACACGGAAACATTGAACGCGATCTACGTTGTCAGTCCGGAAGAGGTATTACTTGGACGCGTCCTGTTACGCCAATTGGTGATTGCCGAACCGAACCAGCGCGTGGCCGACCTCATGAGTCCGGCCGTGGCCCGGCTACGCGCCATGGAGGATCAGGAAGTGGCCGTATCGGCCTTTGACCGCTACGATGTATTCGTATTGCCGGTCGTGGACGAGGACGACGTGCTGCTCGGCATCGTGACGGTGGACGATATTCTGGACGTGGCACAGACGGAGACGACGGAGGACTTTCACAAGACCGCGTCCGTGGGGCCGATCAATATCAGCTTGCGCGAAGCGTCCACGACGTTCCTGTACCGGCGACGCATCATCTGGCTGCTGGCATTGGTGGTCGTTAACATCTTTTCGGGTGCGGGGATTGCGTACTTTGAGGACACCATCGCTGCGACGGTCGCCCTGGTATTTTTTCTGCCGCTGCTGATCGACAGTGCCGGAAATGCCGGCTCGCAGGCGTCCACCCTTATTGTGCGCGCGTTGGCCACGGGCGACGTACAGATGCGGCATTGGTTCGCGATGCTGGGGAAAGAACTGGGCGTATCCGTCCTGCTGGGGCTGACCATGGCGGCGGGCGTGTCCGTCATGGGCGTGTACCGCGGCGGCATGGACGTGGCGGTGGTGGTGTCCATGACCATGCTTCTGGTGGTCATTGTCGGCAGCCTGATCGGGCTGTCGATGCCTTTCATCCTGAGCCGGCTGAAACTTGATCCGGCCACGGCCAGCGCGCCGTTGATCACGTCCATTGCGGATATCAGCGGCGTATTGATCTATTTTTCGCTGGCCACCTGGTATCTGGGGATCGAGGGCTGACCTTTCTACTGTTCGATCCGCCGCCGAACCGGGGCGGATATTTTCACCAGAACTCGTAGCGGCCATAGGCCAGGACGTACACGCCAAGCAGGAAATTCGTGAGCACATGCGCGAGGGCCACCGCCCAGAGGTCGCGCGTACGAATCATCATCCAGAGATACGCTACGCCGGCCAGAAAGCCCACCGCCCACTGCATATGTTCGACGGCGAAGACGGCGCTGACCGCCAGGAACATGCCCGTGTTCCAAGTGCCCAGGTCCACCTTGAGAAAGTTGCGGCCCAACAGCCAACGGTACAACCAGCCGCGCCAGAAGAACTCTTCAATGATGGCAATAACAAACGCCGAACCCGCCAGGCGGAACAAGGTCAGCACCCAGCCGGACAAGGCGGGATCAAACGGAGAGCGGTCCGGCGCCTCCGCCACGCTCCAGGGCGGAAAGATAAAGTAAGTAAGATAAAACTCGCGAAAGGCCGGCGCGCGATCTTCCACCCAACGCGTTTCCGGGAAGATCCACACGACGAACACGGCCACCCCGACGAACAACGCCAGCGGCACGTTCCGCCATTGAAGCGGGCGATACCAGCGCCATGGCCGGAAATACAGAAACAGGCCCAGACCAACGACCGTCTGCAAGGCATACACCCAAGCCCGCACCACGGCATCGTCGTCAATGGCGAATTGGCCAACCAGAAAAATGCAGGCGATCCAGAAGACAAACGGCGCGACATGCCCCCAGGTCGCCTGCCGGATCTCTTCCCGTTCCGCCCACTCTTCTTCCGTCAGTTCTCGACGGTCATTATTGCGCTCTTCGTCTTGCGTCATCAGATTGCGTATGATTAAGTCTGTCCATCCTACACACAGAGACCGGAGAAAACCCATGAAAAAATCCGTTTGCACCCTCTTGATGAGCCTGATGACCTGCGCCTCATCGTTTGCATCTCCCTTGAACTGGTCGCCTGAACAACCTGCGCGCCATGAACCCATAACGATCGCCCTCGAAGACTTCACGCCGGGCGACCTGCTGCATTGGAGCGTTAATATCGATGATCGCTCCTGGGTGCGCCCCATCGAGGCGTACCTGCCGGAAGGGTCCTATCGATACGGCGACGCCGTAAGGACGCCTTTTGTTCCGCACGAAGAAGATCCGGATTACGGTCAGGTCGTGCTGGGCCCGTTCAACGACACCAACCAGGTACCGAGCGAAGTGGTGTTTGCCGTGTCCCGGGCCGACGGGAGCTGGGACAACAATAAGGGCGACGATTACATGATCCCCATCACCGCCGGACGCATTACCATTGAACCTGAACAGCCAACCCTCAATGATGTCATCAACGTCATCGTTCACGACAGCCGGCCCGACGGCCACATTCGCTGGGGCGTGAACGAACATCTTGAGGTTTGGACCCCCGTTCATCCCGTGCACCGGCCTCCGGGCTCGGAACTGGCCGACGACAAGACCGGTTTGGATTCCCCGCTCGGCGAGCCGGATGAAGAAGGTCGCTCAATAATCCAAGTGGGGCCGTTCAATCGCGGGGAACAGGTGGTCACATCGCTCCATATGGCGGCCCATTGGGACGAGGAATGGGATACGGACGGCGGACGCAATTATTCCTTTGCCATTCAATGGCGCGATCCGGACGATCCGCACGGGATACGCCTCGTGCATCCCGCGGCCAACGACACCTTCACCGATGAAGTGCAGGCCGTCGTTGAAGCGCCCGCCGCGGAAAACGTGGAACTGTGGATGGAAGAAGAGTTGCTGATCACCCTCCAGGACCCGCCCTTCGAGTACCGGATTTCCATGGCCGAACGGGATTATGGGCCCTATGACCTCATTGCGCGCACGGTTGATGATGGCGAAGCCCGGCTCGACAAGGTCACTTTCTGGCATGTGCCCGTTACGCAGGAGGCGTCCATGCCCGATGGCGTTCAATACGGGGCCACGGATCATGGCGACGGGTCGGTGACGTTCGCCTTGTACGCGCCCGGCAAGCGGTTCGTTTCCCTTGTCGGCGACTTCAACGATTGGGATCCCGACGAGAACCGCATGATTCGCTCCCCGGACGGCTCGTGGTGGATCACACTGGACATGGAAGACGGCAGGCACCTGTACCAATACGAAGTCGACGGTCATCTGTTGATTGGGGATCCGTATGCGCGGAAGGTGGACTGGACCAACGAACTGGGTCAGAAAGGCTGGAAACCGGAAGACGCACGCACCGTGTTGCACGTGGGCGCCGCCCCCTTTCGTTGGACGGCCGAGGATTATCAACGCCCCTCTCTGGAAGAGCTGGTCATTTACGAGCTGTATATCGAAGATCTGGCCCCCCGGGAAGGGTTCGAGGGGGTTATTGAGCGGCTGGATTACATTGCCGATCTCGGCTTCAACGCCATCGAGCCGCTGCCGTGGCACCCCTGGCCGGGTCAGGAAAGTTGGGGCTACAATCCGACCTTTCATTTTGCCGTTGAACAATTGTACGGCCCGCCCGAGGATCTCAAGCGCTTGATCGATGAAGCGCATAAGCGCGGCATGGCCGTGATCATTGACATGGTACTCAACCACGCCGAATGGGTCTCGCCGATCTACCAATTGTACGGCAAAGACTATGAGGCCAGCCCCTATTTCCGGGAATATCACGGCCATAACTGGGGTTTCCCGAAAATCGATCAGGAATCCCCCGCCGTTCAACGCTATGCGGCGGACGTCATCCGCTTCTGGATCGAGGAATACCGCATTGACGGGTTCCGTTATGACGCCACCCGCTGGACCGGTTGGCAGGGATATAACGATTGGGGCGCGAGCTGGTATGCGTACGTGGCGCGCAACGCCGATCCGGACAACATACAGATCGCCGAACATCTTCCGATCGAGCCGCCGTTGATCACGGACACGGAAATGGATACCGGCTGGCATGCGGGTTATCGCTGGCGTATTCGCGAGATGATCACCCACGCGAACCTCGACCCGAACGTCTTTGCGGAGATGATGGACGGACGCAATGTGGGCTTTGAAAACTCATTCCAGCGCATGCCCTACACGGAAAGCCACGACGAGGAACGCGTGGTACGCGAGTTGCGCGAAGCCGGCTACGATGAGGACGAGGTATTTCGACGAGCCACGATGGCGATCGCCCTGCCGTTGACTACGCCCGGCGTTCCAATGATCTATGCGGGTCAGGAATTCGGGGAGTTCACAGAGAAATATGTGGGCTGGAATCACTTGAACTGGCATCTGCTTGCGCGGGACGATAATCGGCGCCTGCACGCCGCAACCCGGGCGCTGGTCCATATGCGGACCACCCACCCCGCCCTGCGGGAAGAAAACCTGCGCATTCTGGTTTCCGAACGGGAAACGGGACTCCTTATCTACGAACGGGATTCCAGTCCGCATGTGGTTCAAGTGGCCGCCAACGTCGGGCGGGACCCCGTCGAGGCCTCCGTCCACCTGCACAACGACGCCGCATGGCGGGATGTCATCGCTGAAACCCCGCATGAAGCGGGCGTAATCGAACTCACGTTGCAGCCCGGCGAAGTGCGCGTGTGGGCGACCGTCATGGAGGGCGAAACGCCATAGGGGCCATGAAACCCATTCCCCTTATCGGTCATGAAACATGGCTGAAACGGATCCGTACGCGTACGGTCCGGGGTCGGGCGGCGTATTACGCCATGTATTCCAGTTACGCGGACGGCATCGTCACCGATCCCGCCCTCATGATGGTGCCGGTAGACGACCATGTCGTCCATCGCGGCGACGGCGTGTTCGAAACGTTGAAGTGCGTCGCCGGCGGCATCTACAATCTTCGCGGCCATCTTGAACGGCTGCTGCGCTCGGCGGAAGGAATCCGCCTTCGGACGCCCTGTAACCTGGACGAATTGGAAAGGATTATCGTAGCGACCGCCAAAGCGGGCGGTCGGCCGGACGCACAGATTCGCGTGCTGCTCACCCGCGGTCCGGGCAGTCTCGGCGTGAACCCGAACGATTGCGCTGAACCGCAACTCTACGTCGTAATCGGGGAACCGGTCCGGCCCTTCATGGAACAGCGGCCGCAGGGCGCGCGCATCGGGCTATCGCGCCTGCTGCCAAAACCGCCACCCTTCGCCGCCTTGAAAACCTGCAACTATCTTCCCAACGCCTTGATGGCCGCCGAAGGGACGGAACAGGGATACGATTTCATGGTCGGACTCGCACCGGATGACTATATTCTCGAGGGTCCGACGGAGAACATCCTCGCCATCACGCATGATAAACGCCTGGTATCCCCCGATGCGCCCGACGTCCTGCCCGGCACCACGCTCGACAGAATCATCACTCTGCTCGACCCGCTCATGCTGGAGGGCGCGCTGAACCGGATTGAACGACGCCGCATCGCGCGCGCGGAACTCATGGGCGCGCGGGAAGTTTGGATTTGCGGCACCTCGCATGACCTTGTCGCCGTCACCCGCGTGGAGGAAACCGCCGTGGGCGACGGAACGCCGGGCAGCCTCTACACGCAACTTGCCCCGCTGCTGGCCGACGATATCCGTTCCAACGACCTATTGCGAACGCACTTTCACGAAATTTAACACTTGACTAATCATACACGTTATATATCCTGACGCGTTGGATACGTAAACATATGGACTCTGGCCGAATGCGGAGTTATTAACAGGCTCTTCATGGAGGGCGTTACCTCCGGTTGGTGGCCGGCATCGGCTGGACCAGCAAATGAAGCTCTTTTTTACAAGAGGGGGTGATTGGCTGGGGAACAACATAACAACAATGACGGCGTGAACGGCGCCGAGCCGTTCGATGAATGAGACTAGTTGGAATACTGTGTTTGCGGTGTGAGGAATCAAAAGCAGGAGTGGATGAATATATGAAGAAATTAATGGCAACAATAACGGGTATAACCCTGATCGCGGCGTCGAGCTACGGCGTCATGATCCAGGAAGGCACGAAAGAGCTCGTACTGGAAGGCGCTTATGACTTCCAGAGCGTGGCGGGCAGCGCATTGGCGCTGGACGCCAAGGTGGGCTACTTCGTGATGGACGGCATTCAAGTGGGTGGCTTGGTCGGTGTGTCGGACAACGACTTCACAACCGACTGGCGCATCGGCGCGTTTGCCGAATACAACGTGGATCTGGGCGAGCCGATCGTTCCGTTTGTAGGCGCTTCGGTCGGTTTGGTGCGCACGGACCCCGATGTCGGCAGCTCGGAAGACACCCTCTTCCTCGGCGCGGAAGCCGGTGCGAAGTACTTCATCGCCGAAAATATTGCGGTCTCCCTCTCCTACCAGTTTCTCTGGGCGGATGAGGACGTTTTCGCGGATAACGGCGACCGGGATGATACGGACCACAGCATCCAGTTGGGTATGCGGTTCTTCTTCTGAGCCGAAGGCACTGTCAAGATACAGAAAACCTCCCCGCCTTCGCGGGGAGGTTTTCTTTTTTGCCGGTAATGCCGTAAATCAGAACCGGCCGCCGAATCCGATGAAGTACGGATTCTCTGTCCCTCTCGACTCCGAAGCGGCTACGGCGGACAGGTCGCTACGCTCGACATGACGGTCGTTCCTTTTTCTGTGCACAGTCCCGTCATTTCGAGCGGCTCCCGCGCAGCGGGGGCCGTCGAGAAATCTCCTTCTTCGCCGGTACGCGTATTCTTTGAGGAGCTCTTCCCGCCCTGTCGGATTGCCGTGCTTCGCTCTGCGCCCAGTCGGGTTGTCGCGAAGGTTGGCGGTGGTTGGTGAAGTCATGGGATGTCTCGACTTCGTTCGACATGACAGTCGTTTCTTTTTCTGGTTTGTTGCACCCCTTCAGGGTGCACGTTGAGCAGAGCCATGACCGAACCCCGGGGCTTCTCGCCCCGGGCTCACGAATTGCACGCCTTCAGCGTGCCGGGAAACAGACGGACTCGTCATCGCCGAAACCAAGAAAGGAAACCGCAGATTGCGCCGATTGCACGGATGTTTTTTGTATGAATTCCCGACGACTCAGGGGGTGAAGCATAATGCCGTAAATCAGAACCGGCCGCCGAGTCCGATAAAGAAACCGTGTCGCTCGGTCTTCACCTCGTCCAACTGCGAGACGCCCAGCGAGCCGTCGGCGAAGAAGATGGTGTCCGAACCGTTCTTTGCGCGCATACGAAACCACCAATAACCGATTTCTCCATGGAAACGCGGCGTGAAGTCATACACCAGGGACGCTTTCAATTCGGCGCCCGTACCGGAAGAGGCTTCCTGCTCGAAGTTCGGCGATTCGTCACGAAAGTCTTCGCGCAGATTCCAAAAGCCTTCTCCCTCAAAACGAATACCGAGCAGCGCCATCGCCTCCCCATGCGCGCGTATCCGGTCGGTTACCGGGATTTGCCCGCGCAGCCCGAGCCGAACGGCGCTCCACTCAAACTTATAGGTTGAGTCCAGACCGTCGAGCGGAATGGCTGCGGGCTCGTTCAAAAACACCGTCATACGTCCGTTCCGATCCCGCAGATCTTCCTCATAATAACGGAAACCCACCACGGCATCCCAGTCGCCCGGAATGGTAAAGAAGTCTAACAGCTCGTTCAAACGGAAGGCGGCGTTGAGGTCCAACAGCGTCACGTCCCCCGACGTCTCGGCCACGGATTTAGCGAACATGATCTCGCTTCGCTCCTGCGCGAACCAATCCGTGTCGGTGTTTACCCCGTCATCGATGCGGCCGAAACCGTACGCGGCGGAAAGACGGAACCATTCCGTAAAACGATACTCGACATGAAGCCGATAGATGAGGCTGTCGAGATCTTCCCATTCGAGCAGAGAGCGTCCGTCGAGGACGCCGATTTCGGGGAACAGTTCCCGGAAGGAAATCTCCCAACTGCTATCGCCCGAACTGAGCCAGGTCTCCAGGCCGATCCGAAAGGCGGGTTCAGCCGCCGGCCCGTCCGGCTCGTCCGCCGGCAGCGGCGTGCCGCAGAACAACAGCGGCACAACGACAAGCATAATAATGCAACCACGCCACACGGCTTACGCTCCTTTTTTCAGGATCAGGCTTCCGTCAGGGCGCCCTTCATATATTCACGACGCATACGCGCAATGTTTTCAATGGAAATGCTCTTCGGACAGGCCGCCTCGCATTCGGCATGATTGGAGCAATTGCCGAACCCTTCCCGGTCCATCTGTTCAACCATCCGCACCGCCCGGCGCTTGCGTTCCGCCTCGCCTTGCGGCAATAACGAGAATTGCGAAATCTTGGCGCCGACAAAGAGCGACGCGGACGCATTGGGACAGGCCGCCACACAGGCGCCACAACCGATGCACACGGCGGCATCCATCGCTTTCTCGGCCGTGTCTTTGGGTATCAGCAACACATTGGCGTCGGGCGCCGATCCGGTATTCACGGACGTATAACCGCCGGCCGAAATGATCCGGTCGAAAGCGCTGCGGTCCACCACCAAATCCTTGATCACCGGGAAACCCTGCGCCCGAAAAGGTTCGACCGTGATGGTCTCCCCGTCCTGATAATCGCGCATGCGCAACTCGCAGGTCGTACAGGCACATTTCGGACCATGCGCCATACCATTGATGACCAACCCGCACGTTCCGCAGATTCCCTCGCGACAATCGCTGTCGAATTCCACCGGACTTTCGCCCCGTTTCAGTAACTGCTCGTTCATGAGATCGAGCATCTCAAGAAACGACATCTCGGGGATGATCCCCTCGACGGGGTACGTCTCGAAGCGGCCCGGATCGTCCGCGTTTTTCTGGCGCCAGACTTTGACTTGTACTTTCACTATTTATAACTCCGCTGAGTCAGCTTCACGTTTTCAAATTCAAGCGGCTCGAGGTGGGCCTCCGGGGCCTGCCCCTCGCCTTTGTATTCCCAGGCGGTTACATGACAGAACTTGTCGTCCTCTCGCAAGGCTTCGCCGTCCTCCGTCTGATATTCCTCGCGGAAATGGCCGCCGCAGGATTCCGCCCGCTCCAACGCGTCCTGCGCCATGAGTTCGCCCAGATCGAGGAAATCCGCCATGCGCCCCGCAAATTCGAGGCTCTTGTTCATGTCCTCGTTCACGCCGCCGACCCGGACGTTTTTCCAGTACTCGTCGCGCAGGGCCTGTATGTCGGAAATCGCTTCCTTGAGCCCTGGCTCGTTCCGGGCCATGCCCACCTTCTCCCACATGATGCGGCCGAGTTCCACATGGAATTCGCGCACCGTCTTTGACCCGTTTACGCCAAGCAGTTGTTTAACCTGTTCCTGCACGGCTTTCACGCTTTCGGTAAAGGCGTCGTGATTCGTCGTCAATCCGTCCGGGCGATGCTCGGCGAGAAAATCGCTGATCGTGGCGGGGATCACGAAATAACCGTCCGCCAACCCCTGCATGAGCGCGCTGGCGCCGAGCCGGTTCGCACCGTGATCGGAGAAATTGGCTTCGCCCAACGCGTACAGGCCCGGGATGGTGGTCATCAAGTTATAGTCCACCCAGATGCCGCCCATGGTATAATGCGGCGCGGGGTAAATCCGCATCGGCTGCTTGAACGGGTTCTCGTCGGTGATCTCATGGTACATGGCAAACAGGTTGCCGTACCGTTCGCGGATCACGCTCTCGCCCAACCGGCCGATCGCTTCCGCGAAGTCCAGATAAACGGAAAACCCGGTCGGCCCGACCCCGTACCCGGCGTCGCACGCCTCTTTCGCCGCGCGGGACGATATATCGCGCGGCGCCAGATTGCCGAACGCGGGGTATTTGCGTTCCAGAAAATAGTCGCGCTCGTCTTCCGGGATCTCTTGAGGCGGGCGTTTGTCGCCCTTCTTCTTCGGTACCCATACCCGCCCGTCGTTCCGCAGACTTTCGCTCATGAGAGTGAGCTTGGACTGGCCTTCGCCCGCTTGCGGGAGGCAGGTGGGATGGATCTGCGTGAAACACGGATTGGCAAAAAGCGCGCCCTTCTTATAACAGCGCCACGCCGCCGTGGCGTTACAGTTCACGGCGTTGGTCGACAGGAAATAGACGGTGGAATAGCCGCCGGTAGCGATACACACCGCGTCAGCGGCGTAGGTTTCGATCTCGCCGGTCGCGAGGTTGCGGCACACAATCCCGCGCGCGCGGCCCTCGACCAGCACGACGTCGAGCATCTCGCGCCGCGCGAAGAGCTTCACCCGGCCCGCGTCCACCTGCCGCATCAGGGCACTGTAGGCGCCGAGCAATAACTGTTGTCCGGTTTGTCCCCGCGCATAAAACGTGCGCGAGACCTGGGCGCCACCGAAGGAGCGGTTGGCGAGCGTTCCGCCGTATTCGCGCGCGAACGGGACCCCGGCGGCCACGCTTTGATCGATGATGTTGGCGCTCAATTCCGCCAACCGATAGACATTCGCCTCGCGCGCCCGGTAATCCCCACCCTTGACCGTGTCATAAAACAGGCGCCAGACGCTGTCACCGTCGTTCTGATAATTCTTGGCGGCGTTGATACCGCCCTGCGCCGCCACGCTGTGCGCGCGACGCGGCGAGTCCTGAATACAGAAATTGAGCACGTTATACCCCAGCTCGCCCATGGTCGCAGCGGCCGCGCCGCCCGCCAGACCGGTGCCCACCACGATAATCGTGTACTTACGCTTATTCGCCGGATTCACCAGACCGATCGACGCCTTGTGATTGGCCCATTTCTCCTGTATGGGGCCATCGGGGATCTTGGCGTCCAGCAGAGGACTCTTCGCAATCACATATCACCTCCCGTTCCCGCAACGGGAACATCAACAAAGAAGAAAAAGTACAGGGGCAACAACAGAAACCCGCCCGCCAACAACAGGGCAAAGACGAAACCCGCCGCATAGATGGCCGGCGTCCATTTGGGGTTCATCGCTCCCAGCGACTGCAGCGCGCTCCAGAAACCGTGTCGCAAGTGGAAACCGAGGAACAGCATCGTGCCGACATAAAAGACAACAATACCCAGTTGATTGAACGACGTGGCCACCATTGTGTAAATGTCTTTCACCTCGGAGCCGTCAATCATCACCATGGGCGGCGGAGCGCCTTTGTTCATGCCGAACATCCAGACATGAAGCGGGACAAATATCAGCAGCACGACGCCCGTCACGATCATGGACTTGGACGACACGCTCAACTTGCTGGGACCGCCTTTGGAGGTCTCCAACGCATACCGTCCCGCGCGCGCCCGCTTCTTGCTCGTATAGACCTGAATCGCCGCGACGATATGAAACAGGAAAAACGCCAGCAAGCCGCCGCGTATGACGTAGAGCAGCGCCCCCATGTCTTTCAACGCCGCACCGTACTTATTGAAGGCCACGCCGCCGTCCGGCACGAAGAGCAACAGGTTCCCGGCCAAGTGCACGACCAGAAAGAGCATCAACCCGATGCCCGTAATCGCCATCACCACCTTCTTGCCCACCGTTGATTGCCAGATACGATTCGAACTCATAAAGAAATTACCTCACTGCGCTGTTGCGTGCCCCACTATGCCGCATTTCGGGTTCTGTTCAACTTAAATTATTGCATCCGACGCGCTTCGGTGAAGCATGATCGATCTTTGACATGTGGCACACATGTGAATATGTTATAAGCATGTCCAAGATGATACAGATACGAAATGTGCCCGAACCGCTTCATCGCAAGCTTAAGGCGCGCGCGGCGGAGGATGGGATGACGTTGTCGGACTTTCTGCTGCGGGAGGCGCAGCGGGTGGCCCAGCGACCATCGCTGTACGAACTTCAGGAGCGCCTTGCCGTCCGTACGCCGGTGATCGTGCGGGAGAAGCCCGCGCGTTTGATCCGCAGGGAGAGGGACCGGCGGTGATTGTCGTCGATGCGTCGGTAATAGTGGAACTGTTGTTGCCCACGCGAGCCGGCCTTCAATTGGCGGAACGCCTTTTTGCGGAGGGCGAATCGCTCCACGCGCCTCATCTGTTGGACCTGGAAGTGGCGCAGGTCATACGGAGGTATCATCGTGGCCGCGAGATCACCGCTGATCGGGGCGCGCTCATACTGCAAGACCTCATTGACTTGCCGTTAACACGATATCCGCATGATCTGCTGCTCGCGCGCATTTGGGCGTTGCGAGACAATCTCACCGCCTACGACGCGGCGTACGTGGCGCTGGCCGAGGCCCTTCAGGCGCCACTCCTCACTCGTGACCGGCGCCTCGCCGCTACGCGCGGACACAAGGCTCGCATGGAAGTGGTTTAGCAGCCCGTTGAAAAACTCATAGCCACATAGTCCACGCCCTTACGGGCGCGGCTACATTGCAGTTTTCTTCGTAGCCGCCGCCGTGAGGGTGTGTTGATTTATTCGAAATCGCGTGGCGAAATCGGCACGCCGCAAGCGGCGGCCCTACGAAATGCTTTGGTCGTAGGGCTGTAGGGCCGTCGCTTGCGACGCGCCGGGAATAAATCAACAC
>SLGY01000061.1 GCA_007136425.1 Kiritimatiellia bacterium | reverse complement strand
TTTCCAATCATTGGAAGATTTCCGCTCACTTTTTCCAATCGTTGGAAAACCCCATCACCCATTAACCCTTAGAGCACTTTAAAGAAAAGTGTAGCCGCCGTCGTAAGACGGTGGATAGATTGACCACCGGATACCGCTTCCACGCTGTTACCAGCGCGGCTACAGAATTTCTTAAACTGCTCTAACCCTCAACCATTCTCCCCCACGTGTGCGTCGAAGAAGCCCCATTCCAGTTCCATGGCGGTGCGATACGCGGTTTCGACTTCGCTCGAGGGCGTGGCGTATCGGTTCAGGAGTGTTTCGAGCTGTGAGGCCAGCGCGTCAAAACCGGGATCGGCATAGGTTTCTATCCATTCCGCATAGCGATGCGCTGCGTTCGGAAAGGCGGATTTCAACGATTGGCCGAGAAAGGCGTACAAGCGCATGCACGGCGTCATGGCCGCACAGGTCAAGCCCGGCTGTCCGGAACGGGCCGTGCGATCGAGGAATTCGGTGTAGGCGAGGGTGGCCGCGCCCGGTTGCACGTCGGTCAGGTCCACGTTCCATCGCTCCGCATAGCGCGCGTGGAGTTTTAATTCGCCCAGACAGCCATCAATCAGTTCCGCGAAGGTGTAAAGTCCGTACCGATCGGGACTGTCCGCCAATGCGCGCGCATAAGCGCGGGCGAAGGCTTCGAGGAAATAGGCGTCCTGCGCCACATACCCGCGAAACGCGTCTTCCGGCAGGTTCCCCTCGCCAAGACCCTGCACGAAGGGGTGGGCGAGTATCTTTTGCGCCAGATCCTCGTTATTTTCCCATAATTTCTTTGCCAGATTGCTTTCGTTTTCCTGCATCGTCGTATTGCTCCTTGGGTGTTTGTCGGGTTTGAAGTGATCGACCGCGCCGGGAAGGCTTCACGGAACGGGCTGCGCCGAAATCCGGGTCCTCACGAGGACGTGATCTTCGCGTGTTTGATGGCCGCGCCAATGAACGCTTTGAATAGGGGGTGCGGGGCCAGCGGCTGCGACTTGAACTCCGGATGAAACTGCGTGGCAACGAACCAGGGATGGTCCTCGACCTCGACGGCTTCGACAAGTGTGCCATCCTTGTTGGTGGCCGAGAATATCAATCCCGCGTCTTGCAAGGGCTTGTGATACGCCGGGTTCAACTCGTAACGATGCCGGTGCCGTTCGGATACGACACGCTTTCCGTAGGCCGTCGCCGCGCGCGTGTCGGGTTTGATATGGGCGGGTTCGGCGCCGAGCCGCATGCTGCCGCCGAGATTCTGAACCTGTTCCTGTTCTTCCATCAGGCAGATGACCGGATGAGGTGTGTTTTTATCGAGTTCGGTCGACTGTGCGTCGGCAAGCCCGCATACATTTCGCGCGAATTCGATTACCGCGCACTGCATGCCGAGGCAGATACCCAGAAAGGGAATTTGCTGTTCGCGGGCCATTCGGATGGCCTCGATTTTCCCTTCCACGCCCCGTCCCCCGAAACCGCCGGGCACGAGCAGCCCGTCCACGGAAAGTAACCGGTCCGGATCGGTCCCGTCTTCCAACTCTTCCGCAGGAATCTTTACCACGTCCACGGCATGGGCGTGAGCCAGGCCGCCGTGGGAGATGGCTTCGAAGATGGACTTGTAAGCGTCCTGGAGTTCCGAATATTTGCCTACCACGCCGATACGTACACGCGCGTCGGGTTGGATCAGGCGGTCAAGCATCTCTCGCCAGGCGTCCAGTCGTGCCGGGGGGCGCGCAAGCCGCAGGTGTACCATGATGAGATCGTCCAATCCCTGTTCCGACAATACCACGGGCAATTCGTAGATCGTGTGCGTAACGTCCTTTTCGACGATGACGGCATGTTGCGGCACGTTACAGAACAGCGACAATTTGCGGCGGACATCTTCGTGCAGTTCGACTTCCGTCCGGCAGATCAATGCATCGGGCAGGATCCCGATTTCCCGCAGTTTGGCGACGCTTTGCTGGGAGGGCTTGGTTTTGACTTCGCCGGCGGCCTTGATATACGGCACGTAGGTCAAATGGATGTACATGACGTTTTCGCGTCCGTCTTCCAGGCCGATCTGCCGGATGGCTTCGAGAAAGGTGAGCCCCTCAATATCGCCGACCGTGCCGCCGATCTCGCAGAGGATCACGTCCACGTCGTCTTCGTCCAGGGCGCGGACGCAGGCTTTGATCTCGTCGGTGATATGCGGGATCATCTGGACGGTGCCGCCGAGATAGTCGCCCCGCCGCTCCTTCTTCAGCACCTCCCAGTAAATGCGGCCGGCGGTAAAATTACTTTTGCGCGTGGTTTCGCAGCCCGTGAAGCGTTCGTAATGGCCCAGATCCAGATCGGTTTCCGCGCCGTCATCGGTCACAAAGACCTCGCCGTGCTGAAACGGACTCATCGTGCCCGGATCGACGTTGAGGTAGGGGTCCAGTTTCTGCATGCGAATCGATAGTCCGCGGCTGATCAGCAAGCGGCCGATAGAGGCCGCCGTGAGGCCTTTGCCGAGGGATGAAACAACGCCGCCGGTAATAAAAATATATTTTGCCATTCTGCCTTCCTGTTGACCTGGCCGCCGCGGGCATGCGCGCGACGGCCGTTTTCGTCATTCCTTGATCTATCGAATCCGGGGGGGCAGCCCCGCACGTCGGCCATGATAGGAGCCAGTCCCCGATATGCCAGCATAAACTGTCAGTTGTGGCGGGATGCATTGCCTTTTCCTGTTCAGACGGGTAGGTTCAGGGCTCTGAGGTGCACGCGCGCGAGGGGGAGCGGTATGAAGACGATCAACCAGAGCGGAGGCCTTTATGCGGTACTGCTGATCTTATTCCTCGTGACGGTGTACTATATCTGGACGTATCCCCGCATTCAGCCGTTCGACCAGGACCCTGCGCAAGTCGCCTACGCTGAGGCGGCGGGGCTGGCGTTGTCCGTGACGAATACGATCGGCATGACGCTTCGCCTGATCCCAACCGGGATTTATGAACGGGGCAGTCCGAAGGATGAGCGGGGCCGGCGATCCGACGAATATGCCCATCCGATGCGTATCAGCACGCCCTTTTATATGGGGTCGACGCCGGTCACCCAGGAACAGTTTGAGGAAGTCATGGGATATAATCCCAGTTTCTTCAACGATCGCAGCGGGTTGCCCGTAGAGTTCGTGAGCTGGGCGGAAGCGATCGAGTTTTGTAATCGCTTGAGCCGGCGGGCCGGGCTGCAGGAGGTGTACGAGCAGGAAAACGGCGAATGGGTGGTTCACCTTGATCGCAACGGTTATCGTTTGCCGACCGAGGGCGAATGGGAATTCGCTTGTCGCGCGGGCACGCGTACCTCATTTTATACGGGCCGGTCGAGCCCGGCCGTGCTTGGCCGCGATAATGTATGGCGTGCCGCTTGGCATCGGCATAACGCCCGGGGCCGCACCCAACCGGTCGGCTTGCGGGAACCGAACCGATGGGGCCTGTACGACATGCACGGCAATGTATGGGAATGGTGCTGGGACTGGTACGGCCCTTACCCGCGCGATATCGATCCGCCGCCGGCCGGACCCGCGCGCGGCGATAAACGCGTCATTCGCGGGGGCGGCTGGTACAGCAAGACATGGGAAACGCGCAGCGCAAACCGCGGCCAACGCGATCCCGCGGCTCCGTGGAACAGCCTCGGATTCCGGGTGGTCCGAAGCGTTGCGCTGCCCGATTGAGATCATCCGGCCTGCGCGTCTTTGATCCTACTCGCCTTCGGGCTTAGAATTGAGATCACTATGGAAAACATAAAGGAACAGGGAAGTATGGTGCGGAGACCGAACATCCTTTGTCTGGACTTCGATGGGACGATCATGCGGTACGAAGATCCGCCGGAGCATTTTCATCCGGCGGTGATCGCCGTATTGAACGATCTGCGCGAGCATGGCGTCCGCTGGATCGCCAACAGCGGGCGCTCATTCGAGGGGCAGGCGGAAATTATCCGGCATTGCGTTGAAGAACGGGGATTGCGCCATTGGCCCGCCGCTATCATAAGCAACGAGAGCTATATCCATTTGCGGAACGGGGACGACTACAAGCCGTGGTCCGAATGGAACGGGCAGGCGACAGAATGGGCCCGGGCGGTCAATCGGGAACTACAACAGTCGCGCAGGGAGGATCTCGAGGCGTTGATTGACCGCCACGCGCCCGAGGGCGTGTACCTGCGGGAGGACGGAACGGTGTTCAAGGTCAACGGCGTTCCGGAAGAGCGCGAAGCATTCATCCTTGATCTGCAGCGGCTTCTTGAATCCGTGCCGCATGCGGATTTGATCAATAATGGCGAGTGGGTGGTGGTCATTCATAAGCGATTGGGCAAAGGCAACGCCTTGCGCGCTTGGTTGATGCACGCGCAGGTGGACGCCGATTGTGTACTGGCCGTCGGAGATCACGGCAATGATTTGAGTATGCTGGACGGTACCGTGACGCCGCATGTGGCCTGTCCCGGAAACGCGTATCCGGCCGTACTCGAGGCCGTGCGCCGGGCGGGCGGCTACGTGGCCGGCACGGACGGTCCGGAAGGGACTGTGGAAGCCTTCCGTCATTTCTTCGATCATGTTAATCTTGGACTTTAAATCGATATCAAGGAGAAAGATCCCCCGTTATGAAGATCAAACCGTTTGTGGCCGTACGGCCACCCAAAGAGAAGGCCGCTCAAATTGCCAGTCCGCCGTATGATGTGGTGGACAGGGAAGAAGCGGCCGCCCTTGCGGAAGGTAATCCGCTATCATTTCTGCGCATTGTTCGTTCCGAGATTGAGTTCCCTCCGGAACAGGACGCCTATGATGAGGCCGTCTATCGACGCGCGGCGGAGAATTTCGAGCAATTCAAGAAAACGGGCTGGCTCCAGTCCGCCGAGAGACCCGCATTGTATGTGTACCGGCTCCAGCAGGGCGAACATCAGCAGTGCGGTGTGGTGACCGTCTGCCATATCGAAGATTATGATGAGGGCCGCATCAAGCGTCATGAACGGACGCGCAAACCGACGGAAGACGATCGCACGCGTCATGTGGACACGGTCAACGCCAATACGGGACCGGTCTTTCTGACCTATCGCGATCAACCGACGGTGGACCGGCTCGTTGCGGATGTGCAGACGCGCGAGCCGCTCTACGATTTTGACGCGCCGGACGGGGTTCGGCATACCGTGTGGGAGGTGTCCGATACGGACGCGTGGGTGACCGCGTTTGACGGAATCACTGAGTCCTACGTGGCCGACGGGCATCATCGCGCCGCCAGTGCGGCCCGTGTGGCGCGCCTGCGGCGCGATGCCGATCCGCATTCCACGGGTGCGGAGGACTATAATTGGTTTCTTACGGTTTTCTTCCCGGCGGGCCAATTGCGCATTTTGCCGTACAACCGCTGTGTAAAGGATCTGAACGGGAAGGATCCGGACGCCTTTCTGAGCGCTGTGCGCGATCGGTTCGATGTACAGGCGACCGATACGCCTGAACCCGCCGAGCCGGGCGTTGTCTGCATGTTTCTCGATGGGAACTGGTATTCCCTGCGCTGGGACGCCGACGCGTCCGATGATCCGGTGGCCGGGCTGGATGTTAGCGTGTTGCAGGACCGTTTGTTGGCGCCCGTGCTGGGCATCGAGGATCCCCGTAACAATCCGCGCATCGAATTTGTGGGCGGCGTCCGGGGAACGAAGGAGCTGGAACGGCGCGTGCGCGAAGGTCGCGCCGCGGTAGCCTTCTCGATGTATCCTGTCCGCGTTGATCAGCTGATGGCCGTGGCGGATGCTGGGCGGATCATGCCACCGAAAAGCACTTGGTTTGAGCCGAAACTGAAATCAGGACTGTTGGTGCATGAACTCGGACCGATAACGGGCAAGACGTAGGCCGCGATTGCAGAACGGATCGGCCGGGGGCCGACTGTGCCATGAATGAGCTGAAGATAATTCGCTGTGATGCTGCGGGTCACCCGCCGACACCCCTGAGCCCGGGCACGTGGATCATCGGTCGTCGGGTCGGTTGCGATATCCGCATCGATAATGCCGCCATTTCACGACGCCACGCGCGCATGGAGGTACTGATCGACGGGACCGTGCGAGTGAGCGATCTTGGGAGCAAGAACGGGACGCGCGTGAACAAGCGACCGGTGACACAGGCCGGGACCATCATGAAACCCGGGGATCGCTTGCAGCTCGGAGACGTTTGTCTGAGCCTGATTTCGGAGGATGTGCCCTTGCCGTGTCTGCCGGATGCGGAGATGACGATTTCCGAGAAGCCGCCGACGTATGTTTCCGTCAATGCCGTGTCTTACGACGATGTGCTGGCGGAATGGAAAGGGAAAGACGATGCGATGGGCAAAGCGTATCGTTCGCTTTTCGAGGTAGTGGGCCTGTTGGTGGCCGATCAGACGCTCGATACGATGGTCTCCGAAACGCTGGATCGTTTGCGCCAGACGCTACCGGCCGATCGCTATGCGGTCTTTCTGGGGCAGGGCGAAGAAGAGGCGCTCAAGTTGTTCGCGTGGCGGAGCGGGGCACAGGACGCCGGCGCACGGTTCGAATTGTCCCGCACCATTCTCAAACAGACATTGAAAGAGCGTAAGGCCTTGTGTTTCAGCGATGTACCGGCGGACCGGCGTCTGGCCGGCAAGGATTCCGTTGTCTTGCAGGGCCTGCATTCCGCCATGGTCGTGCCGCTGATTGAGCAGGCCCGTGTGGTGGGGATTTTGTACATCGATTCGCGGTCGCCCGTGCACCGTTATGATGAGAATGCGCTGAGTATTGCGGTGGCTTTCGGCCATCTATTGGCGGCCAAGATCGTGCAACAACAATACGTTCGCGAACGACTGGAAAGAGAAGCGCTCCAATCCGAATTAAGAGTGGCCTCCGATATTCAGCAGGGGTTGATGCCGGATACCGTTCCGGACGTGGGCGATTATTCCTTTCGCGCATTTCAGGAACAGACTCGTATGGTCGGCGGTGACGTTTACGATGTGGCCGTGCGCCGCGATGGACGCGTCCTTTTTCTCGAAGCGGATGTGGCGGGGAAGGGCGTCGGCGCGGCGTTGATGGCGGCGAATATTCTGTCGGCCTTTCGTATCCTTAACGATGCGGAGGATATCGACATCGAACAGGCAATGGAACGCGTTTCGCGGCATCTTCTGGCGTCGACCCCCGACGTACAGTTTGCCACGGTATTTCTCGGCTTGCTGGATCCTGAGTCGCATCGACTCGACTACATCAATGCCGGGCATCATCCCCCCATGCTCATCCATCGCGACGCATCCATGGAACCGTTATCCTACGGGCATTTACCGATCGGGATTGATGCGTCGTATCGCTGGACAAAAGAAGCGATAGCCTTTGTGCCCGGCGACCGTCTGCTGGTCTTTACGGATGGCGTGCTGGATGCGGAGGACGCCGACGGCGGCCAGTTCGGCATGAAACGATTGGAAGAATATATGCGCGCGCATGCGACGGTATCACCGGCCATGCTTATGGATGGGTTGCTCGAGAGTATGGAGCGTTTCATTGGTGACGCCCCGCAGGCCGATGATCTGACGCTGTTGCTCGTGGCGCGGGACGATTCCCGTGTCGGCGGAGAGTAAGAAATCGAAAGGAAATCGAGAGGGATAGAGAATGTGGACTCTTGATTGAGACCGTAACGCGTTCGTCCGTTTCCAGCACGCTGAAGGCGTGCAATTCGTCAAGGGAATCGAGAGGGACAGAGAATGTGTACACAGACTTATCATGGCTGTGCCAGCTTTTGAATCACCTGTTCAATGCCTGCCACGACACGCGTGAAAGGATCATACTCGACTTGGTCCGGTAGATCCGTGGGGCGATGGTAGTGCGGATAACGGAATGGCGCGGTATCGGTAAACATGATAGCGGGCCAGCCTTGACGCCAGAAGGCCCAGTGATCGGACCAGCCGACGCCGGGCACGATGCCGGGCACGGCCGCGCCCTCGCTGGGGAAGTCCGTTGTTTCGCGGAATACGCGAGTGGCCTTTCGAACAAGGTCCCGCGAACGCACGTTTCCGATGATCCCGATAAAATTGCCCGTGGAAGGATAGAGCAGGTTGAACAGGGGCGGGTAGCGCTGAGACCGGGGTTCGTCGGAGTAGTAGCCGATGGTTTCCAAGCTCATCATCGCAACGATATTATCGCCGCGTTCCCGGGCCATGCGCGCATAGACCACACTGCCCATCCGGGCGGTTTGAAAGAAGGGAGGTTCCTCATTGACAAAGGCGATGAAGCGAATGGTGCGGGCTTGGGGTTGATCCGCGAAACGGGTGGCAAGGGCAAGGACGCCCGCTACGCCCGTGGCGTTATCGTTGGCGCCCGGACTGCCGCGCACCGAGTCATAATGCGCGCCAACCACCACGATTTCGTCCGGGCGCGAGTGTCCGGGCAATTCGGCGATCAGGTTATAACAGGTTTGATCCCGTACTTCGTATCCCTGCCGTTCCACGGTATATCCGTACTCCGCCAATTCGGCCTCTATATAGTCAACCGCACGATCGAGGCTTCCTTCACGAAACACGTTCCGCTCGCCGATTTCCCCGGCCAGCACGTGTACATGTTCTTTCAGAATGGTGCGCAATGCTTCTTCCTCTTCCGACAGGGGCGGGAAGGGCCCCTCGTAGCTCGCGCCCGGCATGCGAATCATGCTCCAATAGGCCCACGTCAGGAAAGCGGCCAGCAGGATCAGCCATATGAGCGAGCGTAGACTCATGCCCTATACGTACAAGGTCGCACGCCCGCGTGCAAGCGCTGCCGGCTCAGAACAGTGATGGAGACGATCAGTTCAATCGACAAGGGGCCTGTTTGTGGGTAGACTGCAAAGGAGTTGCGTATCACGAAACGGGATGGAGGCAATGTGGCATGAGTATCACGAAATCCGTATTTGATGAGCTGGATCTCCACTATCCGGACGACAACATTTACTTCCAGATCATTTCGGCGGTGCTCGAATCCGCGGAACGTCTCGATCTGCCGCATCGTCTCAAATTGATGATGGCCCAGCCGAAGAACGAGATTATCGTTCACTTCCCCGTGCGCATGGACGATGACAGCTTTGCCCTGTTCAAGGGCTATCGCGTGCAACACAACAACGTCCTCGGCCCATACAAGGGCGGCATTCGGTATCATCAGGGCATTACCCTCGATCATGTCAAGGCGCTCTCGGCCCTGATGACGATGAAGACCGCGCTGGTACGTCTCCCGTTCGGCGGTGGCAAAGGCGGGGTCAAGCTCGATCCGCGCAGCATTTCGCCTGAAGAACTGATGCGTTTGACCCGCCGCTTCATCAGTGCACTCGGCACCAATATCGGTCCCGACTACGACATTCCAGCGCCCGACGTCGGGACCAATGCGCAAATCATGGCCTGGATGGCGGATACCTACGTCAATATCTCTGAGCCGGGCAAGCGACTCGGCGGCTCCGGCGTGGTCACCGGCAAGCCGATCGAATATGGCGGGTCGCACGGGCGCGAAAAGGCGACGGGGCAGGGCGTGGTGGATGTCCTGGAAGAACTCTTGCCGGGGATCGGCATTGATATCAATCGAATGACGTATAGTTTGATCGGGTTCGGCAACGTGGGTTCGTGGACCGCTCGCTTGTTGCATGATCATGGTGCGCGCTTGAAGGCGGTCATGGATCATACGGGCGCCATCATCAACGAAGGCGGGATTGCCGCGCCGACCTTGAATACGTACGTGTCCGAGACGGGCGGCGTGGCGGGGTTTCCGGAAGCCGACCCGCTTTCGGAAGAGGAGTTCTATGCGACGGAAGTGGACGTGTTCATCCCCGCCGCGCTGGAACAGATGATTACGGAATCCAACGCCCGCCTGCTAAGATGCCGCGTCCTGGCTGAGGCGGCCAATGCGCCGGTCACGCCGGCGGGCGAACGTTACTTGTTGGAACGCGGCGTGACAATCCTGCCGGCCATCCTGTGCAGCGCCGGCGGTGTCACCGTCAGCTACTTCGAATGGAAGCAGAATCGGCAGGCGGAAGTATGGGACCCGGAGACCGTGGACGAACAGTTACGCAAGTTGATGGTCGCGGCGGCTCGACGGGTGAACGAGACCGCGCGTCAATTGAAGTGTGACCTGCGAACGGCGGCCTATTGTGCCGCGCTGGAATACATCAACAAGGTCTACAATCTGCGGGGCATATTCCCTTAGGAAAATACTTCTTGATGCGTTGCGTGGCGAGGTTAGACTGGAATGAGTAGTGGAGTGTATGGTGGCCGGAATTGGACGGGTGTATGTGCGCGCAGCCTAAGCAAATTGTAATCAAGAAGCCCACCCTTCTCATGAAGAAGAAAGAGAAGGAGAAGCCGATGCCGGCGGGAACGCCGCCCGCCACGGGCGCCCCCAATGATCGGGCGTCGGCGACGTATTGCGATCAATGTGGTGGCCGCCGGATTCTTCAAGGCTCCCCTCAGTTCTTTGATTTCCATTGTACCTATTGCGGGCAGGTCAATCAGAGCCGGGGATACGTGTCGGGCACGGAACTCCAATGTGTGGCGTGCGGTAACGGCATCCTGATCCCCCCGCCGCCGACCCGGCCCGTACCGGCGCACCTGGGCGGGGCGGCCATGACCAATCAGCGTCTTAAATTCTTTTGTGTATTTTGCGGCCAGAAACTGTCCGCTACGTTGAACATGGTCGGGCAACCTACGGTATGCCCTTCCTGTAATCGCGGGTTGACCATTCCCAAACCACCGAACAGTGTATAGAAGGTGCGGGCTGTCGAGGCCAACACCAAACGACTTTTCATAATCAGGTAACAGGAAAGAAGGTGACAATATGAGTGAAGCGCCGAAAAAGAAAAAAATGGTGATAAAGAAGAAGGGAAGCGGGGGAACCAAGGGAAAGAAGCCAGTCATTAAATTGAACAAGGGCCCCGCGCCGGACGAAGCGGAAGAGACGGTACCGCCAACCGAAGAAGTGCCGAAAGACGCTGAAAAGCAGGCCGAGCCCGCGGATCAGGCGGAAGCGAAACCGGAAGCCGCTCCGAAGGAGGAAGCGCCGGCCGCCCCGAAGGAAGAGGCGCCCGCTGCTCAGCAGGAGGAGCCGAAAGAGGAAGCGGCGCCCGCCGAGAAGAAGGAAGAAGCCGCCTTCAAGTTCTTTTGCGTGTACTGCGGCCAGAAGCTGTCCGCATCTCCTTCCATGACCGGGCGAAAGATCTCCTGCCCGTCGTGCGGACATAAGATTGAGGTGCCGGAAGCGCCCTGAGCGCGCGAGGGAAACATTCATGGTCACCCGAAACCGAGGGCTGGGTCCCCGTTCGACATTCCCGGGGTTACAACCAAGGCCACGACGTGTGACATTATTAATGCCGTTCGCGAGAGCCGATCAAACTCATTCCAACAACGGCATTTAGGCGACGCGTGATACGCGTCGCGGCCTCTTGGTGAATGCCGGGCCATGTCACGCGTATCACGCGCCGCCTCAGTTTTAACGGCCGGGAGAGTCTTGACGGACTGACCAGTATTCTGTACGTTACTGTACAGATTGGAGACCCATCATGACAGCCGTAACATTGACCGAGTTCAGGAGCCACGCGTCGGGCATGCTTACCCGAGTCGAACACGGGGAAACATTGGTCGTTCTGCGCCATGGCCGC
>SLGY01000079.1 GCA_007136425.1 Kiritimatiellia bacterium | reverse complement strand
TCTTGGCAACGACCAGCACGCCGCTGGTATCCTTATCCAGTCGATGCACGATGCCGGGCCGTAACGGGCCGCCGACGTCCGCCAGCGACGGGCAATGATGGAGCAACGCATTGACCAGCGTGCCGGTCTCGTTGCCGGCCGCCGGATGGACCACGAGCCCCGCGGGCTTGTTCACTGCCAGGATCGCTTCGTCTTCATAGAGGACGGCAATCGGGATATCCTCGGCCGCCGGTACGCGCGAGACGGGCTCGGGGATTTCCAGCGCGATCTCGTCCTCTTCGGACACGGCCTGATGCGCCTTGGTCGGCGCGCCGTTGAGGAGGACGTGACCCGATTTGATCAGTTGTTGAATGCGGGCGCGCGACAGCCCGGTATCCGCCCGGCTCAACCAGCGATCGAGCCGCGCGCCCGTATCCGTAGCAGGCACCTTATACGTCGGCATGACGACGTGAAGTATGATGCCGTTTGCGCGGCAGGGTAAACCATAAAAGCACGCCCGCCAGGATGAACAACACGCTCAATTCCTGGGCGGCGTTCAGCCATAGCCCTTCCAGCCGCTCGTCGCCCCGCAGGAATTCCAAGGCGAATCGGCCGATCGGATACAAGATCAGGTAGGCGGCAAAGACCCGGCCTTCGCGATGCTTGTGTTTGTAGAGTTGCAGCAGCAGGATGTAGACGACGAGATTAAAGGTGGCTTCCGCCACCTGTACCGGATGCCGCATCACGCTGTTCAGCGGAATCGCCCACCAGCGTTCGCTCGCCGCGCCATAGCAGCAGCCGTTCAGCAGGCAACCGACCCGGCCGATGGCATGACCTAACGGCACGGCGCTGATGGCATAATCCGCCATGCGCCAGAGCGGTATGGCGCGGCGCCGGGCCAGGACGACGCCCGCGAGGGTCGCACCGACCAGGCCGCCATAAAAGATCAGGCCGCCGCGATCAATACGGAGGATGCGCGCCGGGTCATCCAGAAACAGCGACGCGTTGGCCGCCACAAAAGCCAAACGCGCGCCCACCACGCTGGAGATCATTACCCAGATGCACAGTTCCACACCGAACATGGGCGGCATGCCGACGCGCCGGCTGAGGCACGCCCAATGTATGGCCGCCGCCAGAAAACCGGTGGAAAAAAGAACCCCGTACCAGTACACCGTGACGGGACCAATCTCTATCAAAACGGGTTGCACAAAAACGATTCCTCAACAACGGCACAGGACCGGCCGCTCATTAAACAGGGGCGACCATAACGAATGGCGCCGAGGCGGGCCAGTATTCTTTTCGTGTCAAGCAGACGAATTTGATGTATGTTCATAGTTGTCTACAGGTCTGCGATTTATGTAGGCTGTCGCGCAGGCCGTGAGGTGCATTTTGGCGGACAATAAATCCAATGATATTATAGCCGATCGGGTCGATCGCTTGGCGTGTTCCAAGTGCGGACATCACATGGACCTGAGCGAGGTCGAACCGTTCAGCGAGATCGTGTGTCCCAAGTGCAACACCAAACAGGTGGCCCCCATGCGGTTGGGCTCCTTCCTTCTGATCAAGGAAATGGGGAAGGGGGGAATGGGGTCCGTCTATCGCGCCTTTGATCAGACGCTCGGCCGTTACGTGGCCATCAAGGTGATGCAAAGTCATCTGGCGGAAGACAAGAAGTTCGCCGAAAACTTCCTGCGCGAAGCGCGCGCGGCGGCGGCGTTGAATCATCCGCACGTGGTGCAGATCTATTCCTGCGGGGAAATGCGCGGCCAGCTCTATATCGTCATGGAACTCGTTGACGGCGGTCGGCTCGATGAGATGATCGAGGGCGGCAAAGCACTGGACGAAGTCTTCACCCTCGAGGTCGGGACGCAGGTGGCTCAGGGATTGGAGGCGGCCAATCAGATCGGTTTGATCCACGGCGACATCAAGCCCGCCAATGTCCTTTTTGATAAGCAGCGGCACGCCAAGGTGGTTGATTTCGGGCTGGCCCGTTTCCAGGCGCAACAGCATATGGAGCCCGGCGAGATATGGGGGACGCCGTACTATATCGCCCCGGAAAAAGTGCGTACGCGGCAGGAAGATGAGCGGTCCGACATCTACAGTCTTGGCGCCACTCTGTTCCATGTGTTGGCGGGACATCCGCCTTTCGAAGGGGAGACGGCCAAGGAAGTGGTCCTTGCCCGGCTCAAGAATCCGGCCATCAGTCTGTTGTCCGTGCGGCCCTCGCTCCAACCCGAAACAGCCGATGTCATCGCGCGCACGCTCGAACAGGACCCGTCCTTGCGCTATCCGACGTACAAGTCCCTGCTGGCCGATCTGGAAGAGGCCGTGCGCGTCGCGCGACAACGACATGGCATGCCCGCGAAGCCGAAGAAAGGCGCGTCGCGCAAGCCGCTCGTGGTCGGCGCCCTGGCCGTGGCGGCCATGGTGGGTGGTGCGTTCTGGTTGCTCCGCGACGGGGACCCCCCGCCCCTGGAAGAGCCGCCGCCACATATGCGGCCGACCCCGCCGGTGGCCGAGGTGGAAGATCCGGACGTCGAGCCGGAAGAGGATATCGTGTACGCCGTACAACCGTTTCCCGATGAGGCGCAGGAACAAATTGCCGAGGCTGTAGCGGCATGGAACGAGGACGCCGTACGCGACTACGAGCGAGTCTTCGGCGACCTGTTTCGCGCCATGCCGCGTGTCGGCGTGGAACGCGCTTGGGTAGGCGTGCTGCAGGCGGTGCCCGCCTGGATTGATCATCGGGAACGCGACGTGATTCGGTTTTTGCGCGGCATTCACGACGCGCAATTGCGCGAACTGGAAGACGATCAACCGCATCCCGGCGCCATGCCGCAAGCCCTGGCCCGGTACATGCTCGGCCGCATCGATGAACAACAGGTGAAGAGCGTGGCGGAGGAATGGCCCGACTGGTTCGGCGACTTCGCACAATTCCTGTTCGCCGCCGAACAGGTGCGACAGGAAAACGTCGAACGCGCCGGGTCGGAACTGCGGGACTATGTCGAGCGCGAAGACGACGAGG
>SLGY01000152.1 GCA_007136425.1 Kiritimatiellia bacterium | reverse complement strand
TCGATTTCACGGCGCACAAGACCGATGAGCAGCTCGTGACCGCCAGTGTGCGGGGCACCGTGACGGAGGGGAACCTGATGATCTCGCGGATCAACGATTTCGATAAACTCTATTTCGAGCCCAAAGGGCATACGGCGATCTTTACCTATGCGGATCGACCGGGGGTGTTGGGACATATCGCCGCCGCGCTGGCCGCCGCCGGGATCAACATCGACGATGTGCGCAACCCGCACAACGCGAAAGGCACCCGGTCGTTGGCGTTGGTGAAGATCAATCAACCGGCTGCGCCGGAATTGGTTCGCCGCATTGCGGACGAAATCGAGGCGCACACGGCGTTTCATATCGATTTGTAGAGAAGGCACCGCGCTCACGCGCGGGGCTCTTCAGAAGATGCGGGTCAATCCGATGGCGGATATTCCACCACCAACCGGTAGGCGCCGGGCATGGCGGTCAGCGGCGCGTTGGTCGTGAAGAGCCCATTGTTTCCAACCGCGATGTTTGTCCATAGCGGCAGGTACATCGGATGATTCGGTCCGATCAGGTCTGCGCGTTCGATGCGGTAGATGCGGTTGCTATACGCAAACCATTGTAATTGGATCGATCCGTTATCCCGCCCGGGCACGTCCACACGCAGGAAGGAATTGCTGTCGGTCGGGTCCGTCATTGCGACGTACTCCTGCCAGTTCTTGTAGCCGTCGCCGTCATCGTCCGCGTCAGGTAACGCGTTCGTGGGATTGTTGAAGTACTTCCAGTTCCAGTAATCCGGTAACCCGTTCCCATTGCTGTCCTGCATGGGGTCCAGCGCCACGTACGCCCAGTCCGACGTGGCGACGGTAAACTTGTAGTCGCGCGTGAAACCGGATTCGAAATCGGCCAACCGTTGAACGGGCATGTCGGCATACCAGAGGCCGCCGGACGCGGTGGGATTCGGGATCAGCGGGGAGCCATATCCGCCGCTGCTTGGCGCATTGAAGATGCGCGCAAAGAAGTAGGTGTCGCCCACATCCCATGTGCCGCGGCGCAGCGAAAAGGTCGTACCGCTGGAATAGACGCGAGCGGAATCAACAACCGTCCATCCGTCCGCCGTGCCGTCCGCCCGGCCCAATTGTGGCGGCGGGGGTGGTGGAGGTGTGACGGAGGATGTGGTGACGAGCAACTGGACCACCACTCCGGTGGACAGCGGGGCTCCGGTATGGGCTATCATCGGACCGGTAGCCTGTCCCCAGCGCACGGCTATTCCTGATTGAGCGAATGCCGACCATGCGCTGCACATGTACAACGCCATTATGAGTGGCAAAGAATGGGCTATGCGTCTCATGGTCTAATCGCCTGCCATATGAAGCCATTGCCGTGTTTGGTCCCGTACCAGAACCCTTCTCCCGCGTTTAGGATATGGGGCCCGTCCGCTTCCGGATCTTCGAGCAAGCGCCAACCGCCGCCGAAGTCTCCGATCGCGTCATAGAAATAAGGTTCGTAATCATCCTCGTGATTGGGATCGTATCGGTATAGTAGATCGCCGAACGGCCCGACGTTGACCATATTCGTGAAGCCCATTTCGTTGAAGTCCACAGCGGCAGGGTAGGGAAATCCGAGCAATGCCAGAGAACCGCCCGCGTGGGGGACTTTAACTTCAACCGCATACGTATCGGCCGTGATGGCCGTGCCTGTGAACACCAAGGTTTGCGGAGGGTTCCCGATTGGGTTCCGTAGCCAGAAGCCCTGGCCGGGGGCTAGTTGTATTGTAGCGGGCGGGCCGTCCCATGTTTCCCGCCAAAATGGCCCGTTGGCATCGAAAAAGTAGGACGTGTAGACAAGCTCTTCGGAATCCCATGTGAACATCAGGGTCTGATGGGCCAGCGATGTGCCCACGGCGACGTTGATGTCAACGAGCTGCCCATTGGCGTCGGTGAAGGGATACGTCACAAGTGCGAGGCGGTCGTCGTCATCCGGGATGACAACCGTTACGGAGTCATCAGCCTGAGCGCTGAACGAGACGACCAGCACCGCCAGCGCCCCATATAATGTGAGTGTTTTCACGACATCCCTGTTTGTTTACAGAGTGAAATGTCCCGTTACAAAACACAAGATTATTCGGGATGAAACGACGGGGTTTCAGTTTGTCCATAAACTCACCGAACTGGCCGATGCGGGTGAGGGTTTGGGGTTCGGTGAAGCTCGGCTGGGAAGCTTCCTGGTTGTGCGCGGAACAAGCCACAGCCATGGGTGGGCCCTTTCCGCGATTCCTGCGGGCGCTCGCGTAGCGGGATGCCGTGCCGCATTAAGTTGCGGTTGACGGGTTGATCATGATCAATTACTTTGTATATATGCGATGAGCGCATCGTCAAGCTGGATGGCTTAAGCGCGGCGCTTGTTCTGTAGTAAGACGTTATGACGGGAAAGGTGCAGAATGTGAAAGATCCTAATCGCATTGCCGTGGCTGTGACCGTGTTGATGTTGTTGTTGTCCCCGCTTATTGCGCCCTCGGCATTGGCGACCATGGATGTGGACGCTGAGTTTGAGTTTGCGTCCGGCCTCATTGAGCTCGGTTTTTCGGATCTGGCGAATCGCGTAGTGGACGATATCCTGCGCCTGCACCCGGACGAAAGGGATCGGGCGACCCGTATTCAGGGCGAGATTCTCCTTGCTCAGCGTCGATTCGCCGACGCCGAGGAATTGGTGGAGACGATGCCGGAAGACCATCCCCAGCGGCACGCCCTCCGACTGCAGATTGCGCAGGGCTATTTTGGTATCGGCGAATCAGAAAAGGCGCAAGAAATTTACGAAGCGTTTTTCGCACAGTACGAGGACCGGACGCCGACCGACCCTGATCTGTTGCGTTTCTACCAGGACGCCGCGTATCAATACGGTCAAATGCTGGAGCGCATGGGCGATAAGGCGGGCGCCGCGCAGGCCTATCGGCGGCTGCTGGATGCCGGCTTGGACGATCGAAACGCCGAGCGCCGTTTGCAAATGGATCTTGCCCGCCTTTTTCTGCAATTGGGCCGGGAGGCGAGCGGCGAGGAGCGCGAGCAATACCTGGACCAGGCGTACGAAGTCTGCGAGGAAATTCAATGGGGCGGCTACGACCTCTGGTTCGGTCGTTCGATCAGTGTCATGGCGCATGTGGAGCTGATCCGCGGCAACGAATCGGGCGCGCGCGAATTGCTGCGTCGGTATATGTCCGATCTGAACAAGATCGACAAGCTGCTGCGCGAACAGAATTTTCCCCGCGCGCTGAGCCCCGTAGCGGGAGCGCGCTTTCTTCTGGGCGAGCTCTACGAAAAACAAGCGATGGAACTGCACGAGCAGGGCGCATCCGAAAGCGAGGTGTTGCAGGTGGTCCAGCGCGCCCTCACGGAGTTCTATAACGTCTTCGGCCAGTACGGGACCAGCGAATGGGGCGGGGAAGCCGCCATGAAGGGCCGGGAACTGATCGCGTTCCTTGAAAACGAATACGGGCGAAGCGTCAATATTGATTTCGGCGAACATGTCGGCGAGGCGGCCACCGCTCAGTTCACACGGGCGGATGACCTGTTTCGTCAACGGAACTACGAACGGGCCGTCGAAGAGTATCTGCGTATTCTCAACGCCTTCCCCGAAGGCGATCCCTCCATTCGGGCCCTGGCCAATCTGCTGATGAGCTACGCGCATCTCGGAGACGATTTGCACGTCTTGATGATGGCCGCGTATCTGGCCGAACGCTTTCCCAATAACGACGTGGCCGCCAACGCCCTGCTTGTGACCGGGCGCATCTACGTCCAAAAGGACGACGAGGAGATGTACAGCTCCCTGTTCGACTATTATTTCGACGGCTTCCCCGAACACGAGCGCGCCCCGGCCTTGTTGTTTGATATGGCCCGACGCCGCGAAGCGGCCGGGGAACAGGAGGAGGCCAACGAGTTTTACCAGCGTATCGTTGATAATTATCCGGGGGACCGTTATTTCCTGCGCGCCCTGTTTGCGATGGCCCACAACGCGTATCGGGCCGAGGAATTTGATCGCGCCGAGGAAATTTTCCAGCAATATGTGGAGGCTTCCCGGCCCGGACACAATCGTGTGCGCGCTCAATTCCTGCTTGCCGATACGCAGCAGAAACAGCGCGAATACAGCCGGGCCATCCGCTCGTACGGGCAGATTGTGCGTTGGTTGAACGTCAGCAATCCGCCCGACAACGCGCGCCCGGAAGACGAAGAACGGAACGCGCAACTGCTTGAACGCGCCCTGTTTTTCGTGGGGTATTGTTTCGCGCGAATGACCGAGCCCGAAGAACAGGTCGACACATTCCGCGAACGCGCGGTTACGTCGTACGAACGGTTTCTGGGGCGCTATCCCGAATCCTCTCTGGCGCCGCCGGCCATGCGCGATAAGGGGGCGACGTTGATGGCCCTGGGGCGTTCCTCGGAGGCCGCCGACGTGTTTGAGCAGCTGGCCGTGAATTATCCGGATTCGCCCGAAGGGCGCAGTGCCCTGTTTAATCTGGTCGATTCCGCGTTTGAGATCGGGAAGCCCGATATCGCGCGCGATGCGTTCCGTCGTATGATCGAATCGCCCGACGACTATTCCCCGGAGGAATTCACCCGTATCGGACAGCTCATGCTGGATAACGGTCTGTACGAAGACGTCATTCCCGCGTATGAGCGCGTGGTGGAGACGACCGATCAACGTCGCATGCTCGAATTGGCCCTGCACGGTTTGGGATACGCGTACAATCATCAGGGTAATCACGAGGAAGCCGTTGAGGTTCTCAACGATCTGCTGGAGCGTTTCCCGAATACGCCGTTCTTCTATGAAGCGCGTTTCCTGTTGTCCGATTCGCACCGGGAGCTTGAACAATATGAACGGGCCATAACGGCGCTGAACGATATTCTTCGGTTGTCGCAGGAGAACCTGGTCCGGCAACGCGCCCAGTTCAAGCTCGGTGAGGTCCAATTGCTGCAAGACCGGAAACAAGAGGCGCTGGGCACGTTTCAGCGGATCGCTCTGTTACAGGATCCTGAGGATCGGCAGTTGCGCCCGATTATTGAAAGCAGTTTACTGGAAAGCTTGGACCTTATGATGGAACTTGAATTGTATGCGGATGTGGATGACGCGGCCGCGCAGTTTCTCGACGATTTCCAGGGAAGTGAGCGCGTTGAGGATGTGAGGAACTTGCGTGCAGAGGCGCGGCGCAGAGCGGTTCAATAAACACGGAAAAGCGGCAAACCGGAAGGTGTGCGATGAAAAAGAAAAACACAATGTATGAGAAGGTAAAGTGGATTGCGTTGATCATGCCCGTCCTGCTTGTCTGGCCGGTCGTCTCCGACGCGGCGCATGTCATCCTGAATGACGGGCGACGTATCGACGGCACCGATATCCGCGCCCGTGCGCGGGGCGATGTGATTCTCACGACCGAGCGCGGCGACCTGACGTTTACGCAGGATCAGATCCAGGAGGCTTGGGCGGACCGGCCGCGGGAGCTCGATCAGGCTCGGCAGCATATGCAGGCCCGTCGCTACGACGAGGTCATATCGACGCTGGAAGACGTTGTGCGACGGTATCGGCATCTCTCTTGGGATCTTGAGGCGCTGGCCATGATCGGCCAAGCCAATAATGCCAAGGGCGATCATTCGGCCGCCCTGTCTTCTTTCGAGCGTTTGTTCCAGAGCGCTCCGGCCCGGCGCGACGATCCGGATGTCCGGTGGGGTTATTATGAGGCCTTATTGGGCGCCGAGAATTTTGATCGTCTGGAGGACTACTTGAATGACATTATTTCCGACGGGCCGCGTTCCGAGGCGGCGCGCGCGCAGGTGATGCGGGGCGACTTGAAGCGTGCGCGTGGTATGACGGAAGCCGGATTATTGGATTATTTGCGCACCGTAGTGCTGTTCAAGGCCGAATCCGGCGTCCAGGCCGAAGCCACCTTCAAGGCGGGGGAAGCCCTTGAGGAAATGCGTGATCAGCGGGCCCGCGAGATGTTTCGCAAGGTGGTGGAAGAACACGGCGATTCGCGATACGCGCGGCAGGCGCGCGAGAAATTGTAAGTGCCCGGTACAATTTAATTATTCCCATTGCCAGGGCGTGGGGGTATACTGAGCCGGTAATTGGTTAATAAATAAAGGTATTCGTTCGGAAGGAGACGTACCATGCGGAATCGGTTATTTAGCTTGATGCTTTTGATGGCTCTTTTGATGGGGGTGGTGGTCGCCCAAACCACGTTCGCGCAAGAGGAAGAGGCCGCTCCGGAACCTGCCGCACAAGAAGTGGCTCCGGGCATGGAATTGGATGAAGAGGTCGAGGAGGCCGAGATGGCCGCGCCGGGTTTCATCCAGATCGTGACGGGCGCCGGGCTCCTCGGAATCATTCTGTGGTTGGCCATTTTTGCGGCGTCCGTGGCGGGGATTGCGTTGATTGTGGACTCCTTCATTACCATTCGCGCGCCGAAGATCGCCCCGGAATCGCTGGTCGCCGAAGTGCGCACCGCCATGGAGCAGGGCGACGTGATGAAAGCCCTCAAGCATTGCGAGGAAAACCCGGTACCGTTGTCCAACATTCTTTCCGCCGGATTCACGAACGTTGAGGAGGGCTTCGAGGCCATCCAGGACGCCGTTGCGGTGGCCGCCGACCTGGAAGGCGAGAAGCTGATGCAGCGGGTCAATTACCTGAACGTGGTCGGCAACCTGGCGCCCATGCTCGGTCTGCTGGGTACGGTACAAGGTATGATCTATGCCTTCGCCACGTTGGCGACGGAAGCGGGCGGCGCGCAGCAGGCCATGTTGGCGCTCAACATCTCCCAGGCCCTGTTCACCACGGCGGCCGGGCTGGCCATTGCCGTTCCCGCGGTGGCCTTCTTCTTTGTGTTCCGCAACAAGGCGACGACCATCATCCTCAACATGGAAGGGGCAACGATGGACCTGATCAAGGTGTTCCGTAACGTTGAGGTCGTGGAGGATTGAGCCGTTGCGAGGTGAACGGGTTTTTCGCCTCGTTAGAATAAGGATAGCCACATGGCAAAAACGCGAAAACAGAAGAGGACAAGCACAACGGCGCCCGTCAATATGACGCCGATGATCGATATTGTGTTTCAGATGATCATCTTCTTCGTGTTGACGGTGGAAATGGAGCGGGACGCTATCGATGAGCGAGTCCGTATGGCCATGGCACCGCACGGCCCCTTGGTGGAGGAACGCGATCCGCGGACCGTCACGATAGACATCAACGAGCGCGGCGAATTATCCATTGCCCGGGTGCCGCTATCGCCGGGCCAGCTTCGCGCCATCATGAGGAATACGGTTGCGATCTATGGTCAGTCCCTGCCGGTGGTGATCCGGGGAGATCAGGACACGTTGCACCAGCACGTCAATAGCGTGATGGATATCTGCACGCAAGCCGGATTGTACCGCATTTCGTTTGCGGCCATTAAGCAATTGAATTAGCGTTTCGAGGAGTCAGTCCATGGCACATAAACGAACTCGAACAAGGGTGTCACTCGTCGATGCGGAACTGTCGATGACGCCGATGATCGATATCGTCTTTCAGTTGCTGATCTACTTCATTCTGACTTTCGAGGTGCTTGATGATATCGCCCATCTGGACGTGTTCCGTCCGGCGCCCGACGCGGAACAGCGCGATGAAATGGAGACGCCCAATGTCCTGCAGATTGTGATCTATGAGGACGGGTTCACCGTTAATGATCGCCAGATGCGCCTGCCGGCCATTGAGCGTACGATGGAACGCTTGGCATCGTTTGACCCGAATCAGACGGTGTTGATCATGGCCACGGCGCATTCCCGTCACGAGAACCTGGTTGAAATCCTCGATTTATGCGCGAAAGTAGGGTTAACAAACCTTTCGGTCGTTAGCATGAACTGATGAACCCGCGAGGGGGGTGCGCCCCATGACAAGAAAAGAATATCTCAAGAAGAAGTTGTTGGAACATCTGATCGGGCCGACCGGCTCGATCATTTTGCATATAGGGATTATCTACGCCGCCGTCCATTTCATTGTGTTTGATACGCGCGAGACATCATCGGAGGTCGAAGCGAAGATCATGGAAGTCCAGGAAGTGGATCTGGACGAGATCCTCGAAGAAATCGAGCCGGATTTCGAGCCGATAGATATCGATGTGGATATCGATATGCCGGACATGGACGTGGACGTGGATGTCGAGCCCGATCCTCAGGACTTTGCCCAGGACCAGCCGGACGTCGATTTCGCCGCGCTGGATGTGATGCAGGTGGACAGCCCGTTGACGATGCAGAACCTGTTCGCCGGGCGCAACCAGGGAGGGCGCGCGGAAATGTTGCGGCGTTTCGGCGGGAATGAGCAAACAGAAGCCGCCGTTCGGCGCGCGTTGGAATGGCTGCGGATCAATCAAAACGATGACGGGTCATGGGATCACGGTTCCCGGGCGCCCGCCGCCATGACGGGGCTGGGCTTGTTGACCTATCTCGCGCACGGGGAAACCGGAAGTTCCGAACAGTACGGTAATACGGTGCGTCGCGCTATTCGCTGGCTGATAAACGACATGGACGAGGACGGTAATTTCCAGGGGGTGGGCAGCGGGAACGCCCCGGTCTATGCGCAGGCGATAGCCGCGTATGCCGTTTCGGAGGCCTATGCCATGACGCGCATTCCTCGACTGCGCGACGTCATGGACAAGAGCATTCAGGTTGTTATTGACGGACAGCAACCGAACGGCGGTTGGGATTATGACTATGAGCAGGGATCGCGTCGCGACACCTCCATTTCCGGATTCAACATTCAAGGCATGAAAGCCGCGCAGCTGGCCGGTACCGGCGCGCGCGGTCTCGAGGAATCCATGGAGAAGGCGTTGGAGGATCTGCTGACGGTATACAATCCTGAAACCCATCATTTCGGGTATTCCCGCATGGAGACACGCAACGAGAGCATGACCGCGCTGGCGTGTCTGCTTTTTCAATTGGCGGGTCAACCGCGAGCGAGGCCGGTTCGGGACGGCGTACGCGCCATTAGCGATATGCGCGTTAACTGGGACAGCGCGCCCGCCGGCGCGATGTACACCTGGTACTATGTTACACAGGCGAAATTCCAGACCGGCGGCGGGACATGGGAAACCTGGAACAACACCTTCGCGCCGGCGTTTGTCCGAAACCAGAATTCCGACGGCAGTTGGACATCGCCCAGCGGACGCTTGCCTCGCGGCACCGCGCATCGTGAGGTCAACTATGGTCCGGTGTATGCCACGACCCTGGCCGCCCTGTCTCTTCAGGTCTATTACCGCATTCTCCCCACCTTCGAGGTTGTCGAGGATACGCCCGAGGAAGAGGAAGATGACGAGGACGAGGTCGTCATCCAGATCATCTGACGCCATTCCCCGTCGTTAAGGCGTTGCTGATCTATTATCGGCGCGTGGCTCCATTTCTGGTAGCCGCCGTCGTGAGACGGTGGACAGCTTTACCTCCGGACATCGCCTCCACGCTGTTACCCGTCTTTCGTCCCAAAGGGGACTACGGCGCGGCCACACCTTTTCTGGAACGGCTCTAAATCGGTTGAAATGAAGATGGCAATATTGCATTGTAAAGATGAGAGTTTTGAGTCATCGTCAAGTATAAGCGAAGGGAGATGGCGCCGTGACGAGAAAAGAATATCTGAAGAGGAAGGTATTAGAGCACCTGATCGGGCCGACGGGTTCGATTATTCTGCATATTCTGATTATCTACGCCGCCGTCCATTTTATCGTGTTTGATACGCGCGAGACGACGTCGGAAGTTGAAGCGGAGATCATGGAAATCCAGGAAGTGGATTTGGACGAGATTCTGGAGGAGATCGAGCCGGAATTCGAGCCGCCGGATGTCGATGTGGATATCGAGATGCCGGACATGGACGTGGACGTGGATATGGAGCCCGACCCGCAGGATTTTGCACAGGACCAGCCGGATGTGGATTTCGCCGCGCTGGACGTGATGCAGGTGGACAGCCCGTTGACGATGCAGGGTCTGTTTTCGGGGCGCGACTCGGCCGGGCGCGCGGAACTCCTGAACCGTTACGGCGGGCGCTGGGGCGAGGCCACGGCGGCGGCCGTGGTGAAGGCGCTGCAATGGCTGAAAGACAATCAGCAGGAAGACGGCTCATGGCGGACCGCCATGACGGGGCAGTCGGATCTCAATCATCGTATCGGCATCACGGGCTTGGGTTTGCTGGCGTTCCTGGCCCATGGCGAAACGCCGGGATCCGAGGAATACGGGCGGACGGTAGAGGCCGCGATCCGTTACCTGGTGGAGAACCAGAATGACGAGGGCGAGTTCATTGATCCGGGGATCAAGCCGGAAGGGGCCTATTCTCATGCCATTGCGACCTATGCGATCGCCGAGGCGTTTGCCCTCTCGCGAATCCCCCGCTTACGGGATCCCATGGAGCGGGGGGTTGAGGCGATTCTCCAGGGACGCAACAGCCCGGGGATGTGGGGCTACGGCTATGACAGCATCTCGAACGAACCGATCAATACCTCCGTGTCCGTTTGGCAATTACAAGCCCTCAAGGCGGCGGAACTTGCGGGCGCCGCGAATCCGGATTTACAGAGCGTCACGGAGGAAGCCCTGGAAGTGTTGCTCGGCCGACAAGCCGAAGACGGCGAATTCTTTTATCGCGGGGTGGAAAGAGTCCAGGATGTCAGAAGGCCCGATCACGGATTGACGGCGGCGGCGGTGTTGACCTTTCAGCTGTACGGCCTGGCGAATACCTCGCAGGCGCGGACAGGGATGAACGTCTTGCGCGATGCAAGGGTGGAATGGAACCGACCGGAACAATGGCCGATGAGCCGCTGGTATTACGTGACCCAGGTCAAGTTCCAGCAGGGGGGATCGACGTGGGAAGACTGGAATAATCGCTTTGCCCCCGAATTCGTGCGGAGTCAAAACGATGACGGGAGTTGGGATTCTCCTGCCCAACGCGACGCCAATGTCGACATTCCTTTCGGATACGAGGATCGTTTCGGCCCGGCTTTCAGCACGGCCATGGCCGCGCTCACACTGCAAGTGTATTACCGGATTCTTCCAACCTTTGCCGTCGTCGAGGAACCCGAGGAAGAAGAGGAAGACGACGATGACGTCGTCATCCAGATTATCTGATAACGCCGCTGCACTCAATGTCTTGATCCCGCATCGTTGCCAACCTATACTGCGACCTGCCATCTCAACAGGACGAACGGTCAACGTATGAGCGAACAAAACAAGGCGGAATCCATTGATGTGAAGTATGTGGCGCATCTGGCCCGCATGCATCTTTCGGATGACGAAGCGACGGTCTTTCAGGAACAACTGGATCATGTCCTCGAACATGTCCGGTCCTTGAGCGGATTGGATGTGGACGGCGTGGAGCCCACGGCGCATGCCGTGCCGGTCCATAATGTGTTCCGCGAAGATGAGACGAGCCGCACGCTGGACCATGGCCAGGTCATGGATAACGCGCCCGTTGCGCGTCAAGGCTTGTTCATCGTGCCGAGAATCCTGGAATAGGGGAACGTGATGTCCGACCTGTTCCAAGCCTCCCTGTCCGAGCTCATGCGCCAACTGGGTCGGCGCGCGTGTTCCTCCGAGGAAGTGGTCAGCGATCTCCTCGCCCGCATGGAATCAAGCCGGGACCGCCTGAACGCCTATGTGTCAATTGACGCGGAGAACGCCTTGCAACAGGCGCGGGCTGCCGATACGGCGCGCGCCGCCGGGAAACAGGGCGCGTTGCTCGG
>SLGY01000139.1 GCA_007136425.1 Kiritimatiellia bacterium | reverse complement strand
TGATTCCGATTCCTTACGAAGAAAGCGTCGTCGTAATGGTTGAGGAGGGCGGTTTCAGAGAGGGTGGGTGGCCGCGCATATTCTATCAGATCAACTATCATGACCTGCCCGAGAACCGGCGCGTGGCCAGTTTCCCCGAGGAGCTCACCGATGAAGACGGCGCCGTGATCGCCGAGGTGCGGGAGGCGTGGAAGCGCGGCGATCTCCATCCGAAACCGGAAGACGCCGAAACGTTGGAGGAAACCGTTACGATCGATGCGGGCCGTGCGGCGTCCGTGGAGCTTCCCGCTGGTCCGGCTATTTTGCGCGGACTAACGCTTGAGCCGGATTTCGATGCGTTGGACTCGGCCATGGCGCGCGAGGCTTTGCTGCGTCAAATGGTGTTGAACATCTATTGGGACGACACGGATCAGCCGAGTGTGTCCGTGCCCTTCGGCGACTTTTTCGGGGCGTTTTGGCGAAGAAATCGTTATGAAACCTTATATGTCGGGTCGCAGGAAGACCGCTTCTTCAGCCGGTTGCCGAAACCGTATGCCCGGTCGGCGCGCCTTGAGTTGGTCAACGAATCGTCGCACGACATACCCGTGCGCGTTGCGTTGGAAGTGGAACCGGTTGCCGAGCTGTCCGAAGAGTGGGGCTATTTCCATGCCGATTGGCAGCGCACAACACCGGCCGACGAGGGGCATCCGCATGTGGCCCTGTCCAGGGAAGGGGCGGGCAAGTTTGTCGGGACGATGTTGGCGGTAGTCAGTGCGGATCAGAGCTGGTGGATTCTGGAGGCCGATGAAACGATTCGGGTAGACGATGAAACCACGCCGGGCTGGGAAGGGACCGGCTTGGAAGACTATTTCAACGGGGGGTGGTACTATCAGAACGCCATCGTTCGCCTGTTGGCGGGGATTCCGTTCAAGATGCCTTTTCGGGTCTTGCAGTATCGCTTTCATCTGATGGATCCCGTGCATTTCTCGGATTCCATCGATGTAGAGTTTGAACGGGGAACGGGAAACGATTCGCGCGGTTGGATGGAGAGCGTCGCCTATTATTACATGGACCGGCCGATGGCTGCGGGGTCGCGTTTGCTGACCGTGGCGGAGCGGGCTCCGCCGGACGAGGGAATGAGTCGACATACGGCGATGACCGAAATCAATAATATGGAGCGGATCGGCGATTATCGCGGTGCACATGATTTTATCGACTATTTTCTGGAGCGTTTCCCGGATTTTCCGCATGCCGAAACCTTGCGATTGCGGCAAATCGCGTACATCGAGAAGCGGGATGGCATCGAAGCGGCGCGCCCTCTGTACGAGGCGTTCCGGGAAAACACGGACGATCCCGAGGCGGCGGCGCATGCGGATAATCTGCTTTGGTTTCATGAGGACCCGTCGCATGCCCTGCTCAGCGCCTATTGCAATGCGGCAAGCGCCGTCTTTCTGAATGGAAGCCCGATTGCGCGGGTGGAGTCGCCGGATACCATGTCGATCTTTCGGGTGTCGGTTGAGCCCGGGCCCAACGTGTTGGCGATACAGACACGGTTTCATCCCTATCCTAATTGGGTGCAGACCTATTTGCGAACGCATTACGGCGATGTGTATACCACGCCGGACTGGCGCTGGCGCTTTGCGGCGCGGGGGCCCTGGACCAGCCGGGGCTATGATGATTCCGATTGGAACCGGGTCGGGGGCACAGGAGTCAAGGGACCGCCGGAAGTGCCGCATGTCTGGGTAACGCCTCATCCTTATGTGGATATGCAATCCGTCGCCGTCGGGATCCGTCATCGCGGCGACTGGCATGATCGCAATGTGCTCGCGGCGTTTCGCAAGGAATTCGTATTGCCGAAGAGCGAGGAAGAATGAAGGACCCATTGAATGCGATATCGGTTGTGGTCATTGGCGGATGCGGCCATGTCGGTTTGCCTTTGGGCATTAAACTGGCGCTGGCCGGCGCTGAGGTGACGTTGATCGATATCAACGACGACACCGTTCGCTCTGTCAATGCCGGGCAAATGCCCTTTGTGGAGGAGGGCGGCGAGAACCAGTTGCGCGAAGCCCTGGATCGAGGGCTCAACGCCACAACGGACCGGACTCCGTGCGCGACGGCGGCGGTGTGTGTGTTCGTTACCGGCACTCCGATCGACGAACACTTAAAGCCGAAACTGTCGGCGTTGAACGACGTGCTGGACCAGTATGTCCCGCACGTGGGCGCGGACGCGTTGCTGGTCATGCGCTCCACGCTGTTTCCGGGCACCATGACCTATCTGCGCGAGCGCATAAAGCGGACGCGTCCGGACCTCCGACTGGCGTTTTGTCCGGAACGGGTGGCGCAAGGCAAGGCGTTGAAGGAGATTGCGTCCTTGCCGCAGATCGTATCGGCGTTTGACGACGATGCCTTTCAGGAAGCGTATGAACTGTTTGCCGCGCTCGCGCCGTCGATTATCCGGTTGACGCCAATGGAGGCGGAGTTGACCAAGGTCATGGCCAACGCATGGCGCTACATCGAGTTCGCCATCGCCAACCAATTTTACGTCATTGCGGAAAGCAACGGGGTGGATTTCCAGCGCGTATATCAGGCGTTGCGTTACGAGTACCCGCGCGCGCAGGGGTACAAGGCGCCCGGATTCGCCGGCGGACCGTGCCTGTTCAAGGACACCATGCAACTGGCCAGTTTCGATGAGCAACAGTTTCATCTCGGACATACGGCGATGCTGGTAAATGAAGGGCTGGCCTCGTTTGCCGTAAAAAGACTGTCGGAAAAGATGGATCATGGCCTGCAAGGCCGCACCATCGGCATTTTGGGAATGACCTTCAAAACCGGAGACGACGATACACGCAATTCATTGAGTTTTCGTGTCCGCAAGGATCTGGATTTCGCCGGCGCCCGGGTCCTGTGCCATGATCCGTTTTTCCGTGACGGCCCCTCGCTGGACGAGGTACTGACGCAGGCGGAAGGCTTTGTCTTGTGTACGCCGCACAAAGAATATCAAGGCCTCGATATCTCCAAGCCGATCGTCGATGTGTGG
>SLGY01000145.1 GCA_007136425.1 Kiritimatiellia bacterium | reverse complement strand
GCTTCGGGAGGTTGCCCCTCCAGTTAATGTGTCACAACACAATGCGTTGCAGCATCACTTTGGAGGGACGCGCTCCGTCGCGTCCGAAGAGAATGTACCGAGAAGTAATAGAGTTTGGTATAAAACGCCCTTTTCCCAAGCTCCCATTTCCCCGATGACGGCGCGCACTGGAATGTGGTAGAGATGGACAAGAGCCATGCATCCTGCTCGAACAATAATTTTGTTTGGCGCGCTGTTCCTGTTCACGGCGGAAAGCGCGCGTGCCCTGTATCGCGGTGATGAATTCGAGATGCGGGATTTCAACGTGGGCAACACGTACTTTGTCAATCGCCAGCTGTTCCCTCAACTGACGGAAACGTGGGACCGATATGATGGGGCCACAAACGCGTTGATAGGGTCGGCGGGCTCGTTGAGCAGCACGGACCTGTACCTGCACCAACAACTCAAGGTCCGCCATCATCTCGGCGGTGCTTACACGCTTCACGCCGATTATCTGCGCGACCGCGACTTTGACGGAAAGTATCAACGCTTCACGATGGGTCTGGAATACCGGCTATCGCGCGAATGGGCCGTGGAACTGGTCGGGGAACCTTTGCCGGACAAGGAGCTGGCGGATATCGGGGGCGCCCTCTCCCGGCGCGGTGAACGGGTGGACTGGCGGGTTCAATGGTTGTTCCCTGATTTTGTCTTCGACAGCAAGAACCCGGACGACGCGCGCATGAAACGCAGCGTGCCCAATATCCAAGTGACGGCGTTATACCAACCCGCACCGGAATGGGCGTTCCGGTTGAAGACGGATTTTGATCCGGCGCGGCGGCTGGTGAATCCGAACGAATCGTTTCAGTTCCGGTTCAGGAAGTATCAGGCGGAATTGGAGGCGCGGCGGTATGTGTCCGAAGATGCACAGATCCGGGCGACGCTGGAAGGCGAGTATTCGCGGCAGGAGCGGACAGGGCTGAACGCGAACGATCCGAATGAATTCACCACGGACCGCGATTACGTCATGTTCACCCTGGAATATCTGCGGCGCCTGGAATTCGATACCCACCTGCGGGCGGGAGCGATATATATCCGGTTCGACGAGGATAACGTGTTTCCCAACGCACCGGAAGCCACCTTCCTCAACGATCGGCACGATGGCATGGTGTATGCGGGGCGTGCATGGCCGCTCCGCGAGCGGGTTCATTTGAATTCACTCGCGATAGTCAACCTCGCGGACATGCGAAGGACCAGAAGAGAACGCAGTATGTCGTCGACCCGCCTGCATGGTCGGGTCGCCGGCGGGCTGGTGTTCGTTGGAGATGCCTACAATATCGAGGCGGGTATGGCCGCCAACGTGGACCGAACACGGTTCGGCGGCGGTTTCGTGCGCGCGTTCGTGGATTTTTAGCAGGCCGTTGAAAGACACAGACCGCTGCGAGTGGAGCAGGGTGGAACAGGCATCTTGCCTGTTATTTATGGGCCAGGGCTATTAAAGCGTAGGCGTCCGTCGTCCGGGAGGCGAGCGCGGCTGGATGAATCCGGCTGCCGCACAGCGTTGGCAGCGCGACGCGTCGAGAATGTATCCGCCTCTCACATCTCGCCGGGCTTGGCGCACTTCGTAACGCCCCATCCCTTTGCAGTCTGGGCAGGCGTGCGCTCCCTCGGGCAGGTCGAACGTTCGTGACCCCATGAAACCGCACACCTTGCAGGGGTAACGATGATTCCGCCCGCGTAAATCCACATAGGTAAGCCGACCCTCACCTGCGCACGTGGGACAGGTGATAGTTAAAGGGCCCCGAGGGGGCGGTGGTTCGGGTTCCGCTTGGATGAAATTCTCATAATAGTAGTACCCGGCGTAACCGAGTGCTCCCAATAAGACCAACTGAAATAGAAGCTTCATTATCACGCTCCCAGCCACACGTTGTGGCAGGATTAAGCCACACGGTCTGCGTTAAGTTTAGAGGGGAAAAGGCCCCGACTTCAATCCTCAAATGCTTTTTATCTTCCATCCTTCGGTCAGCCTGCTAGTCTGCCCGCGAAACGCTGCTGAATCGATTCCACGACGATGGAGAAGGGTCATGGTCCCGCGTTATACCCGCCCTGAAATGGGCGACATTTGGTCGGACGAGAACAAGTATCGCACTTGGTTGCAGGTCGAAATCCTCGCCTGCGAGGCGATGAACCGCCGTGGCGCGGTTCCGGACGCGGACCTCAAGCGTATTCAGAAACGCGCCGACTTCTCGGTCCAACGCATCGCGGAAATCGAGGCGGAAGTCGATCACGACGTGATCGCCTTTCTTACCAACGTCGCCGAACATGTGGGCCCTTCGGCGCGTTTCATTCATAAGGGGCTTACCAGCTCCGACGTGCTCGATACCGCCCTGGCGGTGCAGATGGTGCGGGCGGCGGACATCCTGATCGCCGACGTAAAAAAGGTGCGCAAGGCCGCCGCCGCCCAGGCGCGCAAACACAAGCACACCCCGATGATCGGGCGCACACACGGCATTCACGCCGAACCCTTGACGTTCGGCTTGAAGATGGCGCTGCTGTACGACGAGTTCGGCCGCGCATTGGAGCGCCTGGAACGCGCGCGCGAGGGCGTCCGCGTCGGACAGCTTTCCGGCGCGGTCGGCACACACGCGCATCAGGATCCATCGGTCGAAACCTACGTCTGCCGCAAACTCAGGCTGAAACCCGCAACGCTGTCCACCCAGGTCCTGCAACGCGACCGGCACGCGGAATATGTGACCGCCCTTGCGCTGGTCGCCACGTCCGTGGAACGCTGGGCGCAGGAATTCCGGCATTTGCAACGAACGGAAGTGCATGAGGTGGAGGAATTCTTCGGCAAGGGCCAGAAAGGCTCGTCCGCCATGCCGCACAAGAAGAACCCGATCATCGGGGAACGACTCTGCGGCATGGCGCGGCTCGTGCGCGGCTACGCACTGGCCGCAATGGAAAACGTGCCGCTATGGCACGAGCGCGATATTTCACATTCCTCCGCCGAACGCGTCATCCTGCCGGACGCGACGATTGCGCTGGATTACATGTTG
>SLGY01000039.1 GCA_007136425.1 Kiritimatiellia bacterium | reverse complement strand
CGAAATGCACGGCGACTTCCTTCAAACCGAACCCTTCAAGAGAGCGGTGCGTGACATCATAACTCTGCGCCATGAAAAACGTATCCACCACGTGCCGCCCGAAGATCTCGGCTTTCGGATATGGGATGGCCCGCTCTCCCGCCGTGAACCGGCCCGACGTCAGACGCATCCGGCTCCCGTCACGGCCGAGCTTCAAGCTCACCCGATGCCGCTTGGCACGCGCCGCGATAAACGGCAGGTCGAACTTGAATAGGTTATGCCCTTCAATCACGTCCGGATCGCGATCGCGGATCCGTTCAACGAGTTGTTCGAGCAGGGCCTTCTCGTCCAGCTCCGCACCGGACAGGACCTCCACCCAACCGCTTTGATCCGCCAGGGCTATGGCAATGATCCGGTCCTCCGCACGCTCGGGATTCGAGAAATCAAAACCGGGCGCGCTGTAGGTTTCTATATCAACCTGCATACGATGCACTTCATCAAAACCCATGCCCTTGAAGAGCGTGCGGCCGGATTGCATCAGATATTGTTGTACGGGATCGTTCAGGAAAAGGTACGGGGCGTCGGGCGCGGAAGGATTCTGGCCGGTCTTTTTCTTGAGATGCCGCACGGCCGTTTGCAGATCGGCCCATGTTGCGAATCCGATCCGATACTGCAACGGCGCCCGGCCCGCCAGTTCGACGATCTCCAAATTGAGCCCGGCGTCGGCGAGCAGTTCGGGCGAAGCGGACCACAGGAACGGGCGAAACGGGACGTCTTCCTGCCGCAAGCCTTCCGGCGTCCGGACAAAGACCCGCATCGCATCCGTCCCGTCCTCGCCGTCCGCCACCCGTTCGCAGGCCACAATACGCTCGGTGGGATCATGGCCGAAAACCAAAGCATCTATTTCCTTCATGGCCACAGCGTACCGCTATTGGAGTACGAATGGAAACAGAAGATCGGCGCCGTACCGGGTTCGTCTTCCCGGTTCAGGGCGCCGGTTGGTCGAGAAACCATTCCACGGTGCGGCGCAACCCGTCCTCGAACGGAACGTTCGCCGCCCAACCCAGTTGCTCTCGTGCGCGCGTCGAATCGGCCTGCGAATCGCGCACATCGCCGGGTCGCGGGTCCTGATGAACAGGCCGTATATCTTTGCCCATTAATGCGGCGATCTTCGCCGCCAACTCATTGACCGACGTTCGATAACCCCATGCAAGATTGAATACACCGCCTGCCGCCTCGTCCGGCGCATCCATGCAACAGAGATTGCCGGCCACCACGTCGTCCACATAGGTAAAGTCGCGCGTCTGTTCTCCATCACCGTAGATCACGGGCGCCGCGTCGCGTTTCAGCGCGGCCACGAACAGCGGGATCACCGCGGCGTAATGCGAGGCGGGATCCTGGCGCGGACCGAACACATTGAAATAGCGCAGTGAATAGGTGCGCAACCCGTACAAGTCGTGAAAGATGCGCAGGTAATGCTCTCCGGTCAACTTGGACAGCGCATAGGGCGACAAGGGATTCGGCAACATGTCCTCCCGCTTCGGCAGTTCAGGCGTATCGCCATAAACGGAGGACGAGGAACTGAGGACGACGCGTTCCACACCCGCCTCGCGCGCGGCCAGCAACAGTTTCAGTGTGCCCGTCACGTTCACGTCGTGCGTGGTTTGCGGGTCTTCAACGGAGCGCACGACCGAGGGGAGCGCGCCGACATGAAACACGTACCGCACCCCGAGCATCGCGTTGAACAGCGCATCGTCATCGCGCAGATCTCCCACCTGCACGTCGACCCGGTCCTTGATCTCCTCCAGGTTTTCGCGGCGGCCGGTGGAGAAGTTGTCCAACACCTTAACCGACCGGCCTCGACTCAACAATCCACGCACGAGATTGGAACCGATGAATCCCGCTCCGCCCGTTACCAAACAATCCGCCACGTCCGCATCCCTCCTTGCATTCGTCTTCGTTACCGGCCCAACCGCAATTCCGTATCCGGGAAAGCGAGCAAGGATATCTGCGCCCATGCGCGCCATTCCGTTTCATCATCTTCGTCCAGCCGCCCGCGCACACCAACGCCGAGCATGGTGCAATCGAATCGGCGTTGCACCAGGTAGCTGTGTTCTTCCAAATCGTTATTCTCGAGGTCGTACCGCCAATACGCCGAATAGGACCAGCGCGCGCGGGGAAACAACACCACCTCGCTCTGCAGGGTTTGGCGCCGATCACGGTCGTAACGGTATTCCAGCGACAAGGTGCTTCGATCCCTTCCAATGAAAGCCCACTGGGTATTGAACCGGCGAATTTCGTTCTCGTCCCAATCGTAGGCGCCGTCGAAATCAATGCGCATCCAGTCCGTCAAACGCAGACGCGCATCGAAAAAGACGTCGGAAAAGGAATTTTGCTCCGGCTCGGGGTCGAGGAAATATACGGTGAACACGTTCAGGTCGATGAAGTCATGCACCCGGGTCCCTTCAGGAAGCTCATCTTCCTCTTCTTCCAGGTCATTCACCCTTCCGTTTAGTTCCTCTCTGAACGACCGGCCGGCGCGGAGCGGGCGACGTGTCTGCAGCTTATTGCGAATGCCAAGCGTGATGTCGTGCCGTTCGTCCAGGGCGTCGATGGCGTCGAACTGGTACAGGTCGTCGGGGCGCTGATTGGGTTCGGGCACGAAGGTGTATTCCGCGTAGGGCTCCGCCAGGTGACGCAGCCCCTCGCCGAGATAATTAGGCCTTTCATTAAAGACCCTGAAGGCCTTGAACGACGTCTCGACCTTATAGGTCATCAGGTTCCGCAATTCCGCCGGTCCCGCAAAAGGAACCACCTCCGACACTTCATCGAAGAGCACGTTGCCTTCTTCATCGCGCTCGAATTCGCCCGCGGCGTCCGTGCGCGGCACGAGATTCGTCGAGGTACGGAAGCCGGGCGTTTCGGAATACCACGTGCCCCGGTACCCGATGCTGGGAATGACGGAGAGGAACCCGAAATGACGCATCGGATACAACACCGTATGCGAGGAATCGACACGGAAGGCATCGAAATCGACTTGGTCCGGCCGCTGCTTGGGAAACACGCGTTCCAGATACGCGGCGCTGTGCTCGCTCTCATAGTAAAGCGGCGAGGTAAGGATTTGCTGGCGACTCACGTCCAGAGAGGCTTCGGGCAAACGATTCACGTTCCCATAGAAATCATTCAAACGCGCATTCAAAAGCAGTGCAGCGGTGAAATTGTCGCCGCGATGGGTAAAGGTCACACGATTTTCCGGCTGCACGCCGCGCCGGAATTCGTCGTCGAAAAAGTCCTCCAGCACAAATGGGTCGCTCACATAATTGAGTTCGGTGAACAGAGCGTTTCGCGCCCCGAACCCCTGCACATTACTGAGGCTTAACCAGTAACGATCGGAATCAATCAACCCTTCACGGATCTCGCGTTGTCCTTCCGAACGAATCGGTCGGTCGTCCGACGTATAATAGCCGCGCACCAGGCCGCGCGCATTGCGCTCGGGCATCCGCCAGCGAACCTGCTGTCCGTAGCCGAAGCCGCGTTTATCCCGATAATCCAGATGGGTTGTGGCCTTGATTTCGGGGATGGGATAATAACTATAGGCCGTCAACAGGAAGGCGCCGAAACGACTTCGATACCCCGGCATGATGTCAATATTGCTCTTCTTGGAAAAATCCTTTTTGTAATAGGGCGTATAAAAGATCGGCACCCCGTACAGGAAGGTCACCACATGGTGCGCCCGCAAAATGGACTCGTCTTCGATGGATGCCCGCCGGGCGCGAATGACAAACTCCTGCCGATCATCCGTGTCGCACGTCGTGATCCGGGGACTATCCATCTCGATCTTGTTACGCGCAACCTGGCGGGAATCCCGCGCCCGGATGTGATAGGGATCGTTGTAGGCATGGAATTCGCCGAAATCCCCCTCACGCGTCTCCAGATTGTAGGAGAATTCCTCGCCTTCCCAAGTCCGCCCGTCGCGGTCAAAGAAGACGTTGCCGCGCGCGAAGGCTTCCTGCGTCTGCGTATGTACCTCGAGATAATCCGCGCGAAGGGTGTCTCCGTGCTGGCGTACCACCACATTGCCGATCCCGATCAATACCTCGCGGTCGGCGTCATATTCCAGCCGATCGGCATCCATCTCGACACTGCCCTCGGCGGGCGGTGGACGACGTTCCGGCTCTGCCTCCTCGACCGTCTCTTCCTCATCCGCTTCGTCGGCAGTGAATATGCGCGAAAATTGCGCGTCAACCGGCAACGAGAAGCCCACCCATATCCAAACGCATAACTGGAGTACTACAAATCGGAACCTGTTTCGCATCAACGCAATCCCCGCTCGTCAATCGGTCACTGAAATGACGCGGAACCTATCACAAGCGCGATAATGCGCCAAGCGCTATTATGTTGAGCGGGATAAACATCCGGACGCATCTGCGATTCATTGCAGAACGATGAGTCGGACTCGGTGCGGAGAGCTCAGAGTGCGACGGGGACCGTCACTTGCCGAGTCGCTTGATCTTTACAATACGCTGTTGGCGGGGCGGCAGACGATACTCTTCCGGCACATCAATACGCACGGTGGACCCCTTTTTCATTTCTTCCGCTGAAGAATCTTCGATCAGCCCGGTCGTCGCCTTTTCGTCGTTCTTCGTGGTGTCTACCGGTTCAGGGGCCTCCCGACCTTCGGGAATGGGGACTTTGATCTTCTTGCTGCAGGCCGGACAATCAATGGACCACCCGGCCATGTCTTCTTCCGCATCCAGGTTCTGTCCGCAATGAGGGCAATCAAAATTTATCTCGGCCATGAGTCCGTCCTTTCGTCAAGGTCCTTCCCGCCACACTTTCGTGAATCGCTGAGGACTAATTCTGCACAGGCCGTGCGAAGAAGTCAATCACCCCGTCTCCTGTTTCCCGATCGCCGCGACACGTTCGAAATGTGCGCGTTCGACCGGTTGCACGGAAAGGCGCATACCCCGTTGCACAACGAGCATGTCCTTCAGCGCCCGTTCCCGCTTCAATCGGTCGAGGGCGACCACACCCGGAAACTGTTCGACGAATTCCACGTCCACCATCATCCAGATCGGGTTGTCGCGCGTCGCGCGCGGATCGTAGTACGGACTCTTCGGGTCCAACGCCGTGTGGTCGGGATGCGCCGCCTTGCATACCCGCGCGATACCCGCTACGCCGGGCGGCTTGGCATTGGAATGATAGAACAGGACCATGTCGCCGACCTGCATGTCGTCGCGCATGAAATTGCGCGCCTGATAGTTGCGTACGCCGTCCCAGGAAGTCCGTTTCTGCTTCCGAAGATCATCGATGGAAAAGACGTCCGGCTCGCTCTTCATCAGCCAATAGCGACGAGACCGGGCCATTCTACGGATCTCCGAATTGGCCCGTACGCAGCATCACCAGCGTGCAGGCCTCGACCGTCTTCAGGTCGTGTTCCCTCAATTGCTCGGCCAACGTCCGGTTTTCCGCGCCGGGATTGAAGATCACACGACGCGGTTTCAGCTGTACGATGTCGTCCGCCAAGGCGGCGGACCGGTCCGGACCGACATAGAGGGTAAGCGTATCAATGCTGCCGGGCGTCAATTCTCCAAGGGCGCGCACCGTGGGCAGTCCTTCGATCTCATCGTAACCGGGATTGACCGGTACCGGCTCATGGCCATGCTCAATCAACAGGCGCACAGCCTGATTCGAATACCGGTCCGGCTTGGGCGACGCTCCCAGTACAGCCACCTTCATATCAAGCCTTTCTTCGACTGGTGATGAACCGATTTGGGCTAGGCTTCTTCTGCGAATCGACCCGGCCCATCACCAAAGCCCTGCGAGCCGGGGAGCGAGGCGAATGGGTATCCGCACCGCGACCCAAAGCGCGTGCCTTGGCCCCGGACAAGGCCGCGCGAACCACGGGATTCGTTCGTGCTCCGGTTGCACCGGCCAAGGCCGCCTGACGAGCGGATTCCGCCTCCTGTTTGGCGCGTAATACGTCTTCCAGTTGCCTTTTCAGGTCCCCTTCGAACTGCGCCATGCGCTGCGTCAAATTCGCCTCGCGTTTGCGGTGTCGTTCACGTTCGTTTTCCAGTTGTTTCTTCAGTTCGGAGACTTTCGATTGAATCTGCTCATCCATCGAGGCCTTGGCAGCCTCCTCGGCCTCCGCTCGACGGGCCTCCGCTTCCTCTACCTGCTTCTTCAATGCCGCGGTGCGTTCTTCAATCGTCTGATCAACCTGCTGCGATGACTTGTCGGTTTGCTCCCGTAATGCGTCCGCTTCCTTTTTCAGCGTCTCGTTGTTCCGTTCCGCGGCCGCCAACTGCTCTTCCAATTCGGCGATGCGTTCGCTCGCCTTTTGTCCTTCTTCTTTCAGTCGCACGAGCTCGGAACCCTCATCCTCCTGCTTTTCATCTGCTTCGGCCGCCTTACGGGACTGCTCTTCCCTGACGGCATCAAGTTCCTGCCGGAGCCGGTCTCGTTCCGCCACCAGCTCGTCTCGTCCGGCTTCGGCTTCTGTCCGCGCTCGACTCGATTCCTCTTCCAGCGCCGAGCGAGCGGTTTCCACTTCGCCCTTCAAACGATCGATCTCTTTCGCCTGCGCGCCGAGCTGCTCTTCCCGTTCCGCAAGCTGATCTTTCAGCCCCTGCACATCGGTTTGCCCAGCTTCCCGTTCGTTCAGCTCCCGGCGAAGCTGTTCGTTTTCCGCCTGCGCCTGTTGGAGCTGCTTGTTGACTTGGTCCAAGGCGGCCTGCTGCTCGGCGCGTAACTGTTCCGTATCCGTATCAGCGGGCGACGCCGTTTGCTGGCCGGCATCCGGTTCCTCGGTCATCAGGCCCCGAAGCGCCACCACGCAGGCGGGCAATTTTCTCGTGTCGGACTGGTCCTGCACCGGTTCGTCCAACGGCACGTCGCCTTCCAGAATCAATTCGCACAACGCACGCAGATGTACCGGCCCGTACGTGGCGCCGTGCCGATAACAAACCAGATACTTCATCTCTAGTGCGGCCAGTTCCGGCGCGGGCATCCACTCCTTTTGATCCGGCGAGAGCAGGTCTTCGGGCGCCACACGGCTGTCGCGCACCCATTGCTTGAGATCGGCGAGGCGCACGGGCCCGTACACGGCGCCATCGGACTTCTTGAGGTACCAGGATGTAGTGTTCATGTGGCGGACACTACCACGCGGCTATCGGACTGGCAAGAGGCCAGCGGCGCCGAATCGGCGGATGGGCAGCAATGTGCCGATCAATCGACGCGGACGGCGGCGGTGACCTGCGCCTTGTCACCCGTATCCTCTTCCCACGACAGGGACAATTCCCCGGACCGTTCCGGGGCGACATGGAAGAGCAGAAACGGATTGGCGGCGATAGCCCGATGCAGACGCGCCGTGACAACCGGTGCTCCGTCCAGGTGCGCTTCAAACGACCGGACGATGTTCTCCGGGATAGGCCGGTCGGACGCGTCCGTACGCAGTCCGGTCTCCATGGGATGCTGAATGAGTGTGCGCACCTCTGCGGACTCGCCCCGCTCGAAGTTGGGCGGCACACGCACGCGCGTCTGCATGAGGTCTTCGGAAGCATAGGTGTCGTCGCGCGATAAACACCCGCTGACGGTCACCCTCACATCGCGGACATCCGCCAGCCAGTCGCCGTCACTCGTGCGCGCGAGGGCCACCACGGTTTGCGAGCTATCCAGCCGTATCCGAGTGGAAATACCCGCCCGGCCCGACAACGGCGTGAACCGGACTTCCAACAATTCGGGCGACGGGTTGCCGAGCGCAAACAGATATAACCGTTCCACATGATCGTCCTGCGTCATTGGACTCTCAATATCCACGGTCACCGCAACGGAACTGCCGTCCTGCGTCACGGCAGGCAGATCAAGTTGGATCGCGTCTCGTTGCGGCTCCGCGCCGTTCAATAACTCTTGTATCACCTCCACCCGCTCCCATGGGGCCCGGGCGGCTGTCGCGTTCCCGGCGCCGAGCAACAAAACGCTCACCATCGTGGCGACCACAACGCGGCCGAAAGACAGACGCGCGCCCGGAACCCGGTCGCGCCGGCGCGATCTGTTCCCTGTCATTCCCTGTTGCCGCAGGGAATATTTGGTTTCGTCATGGAATGGAGTGTTCGATCTCATCTCTCTAATAACCAACCTGCTTCAGTACGGGCCCTTGCTCACGCCGCAGGTTGCCCCGGGACAACCGCTTCATGCATGATCACGGCCAACCGGGCGCCCAACAAAATGCCGATAACCGCCAATCCCGACGGCATCGATAGCGTTGACAGCCCAGTCAACCCCTGCCCAATGGTGCAGCCCAACGCCAAGGCTCCGCCGACACCCATCATAACCCCGCCTCCGAGCGATCGCAACATATGGCCCGGCGAATCGAAACTCCGCCAATGAAAACGGCGCCCCGCCAAGGCCGCAAGCAGCGCGCCGACGAGCACTCCCGCGACAACCGTGACGCCGAATCCGGCGCGGATCCCCGTGGAGAGCATCAGATAATGTATCGAATCCGCGATGGGCGCGACAAATGTCAGGCTTTCAACGGGAACCGGCTCGAAATCGTCCGCACCGATATGCCCGGTCACCAGCCATCCTGCGGGGATCAATAGACCGATCAGAACCGCGCCGGCGATGTCCCACGGATACCGGTACAAACGCAATCGAATCAACGCGATCAACAACAGACCGAGCACAAGGATCGTCACCGCGGCGACGTGGCCCGGCGCGGATAGACGCAACAGATCCGGCACGCCGGGCGCCGGCGGGGTGACGGACGTCGCCTCCATGAGCGCGAGGCGCCATGGCGCCAGCGGCCCTGTCAGCGTGACGGCGGCGCCGATACCGAGCGCCGGCAACACGATCAGCGCACGCAGATTGCCCGAGGCAAGCAGGACCAGCGTCCGGGAACCGCATCCGCGCGCCAACATCATGCCGTACCCGAACAGCACCCCGCCTAACGGCATCAACAACCAGGAAAATGCGGATTGCAGATACAGGGACGAACGAAGATCCACCCACCCGAACGCATCCAGCAATTGCGTCCCGGACACGGCAACGGCAAGCGCCACCAGCAAGGCGGCGGCGCGCCTTGGATTACGGTCACGCCACCATTCGCGCAAGCCGCCGGCCGTGCAGTATCGAGAGCGTTCCGCAACCGCTCCGAACAGCAGTCCGATAACGAATCCCGACCAGAGCACTTGTTGTATATGGGTCATGGAACGGTCAGGAAGATGAACGGGTGCCCCAGACATCCTGAGCGATGCCCGCATACCAGCCCCGCGCAAAGTCCGCTTCCTGGCGACGGAACACGGCGCTCGCGTCCAGCGGACTGACCCCGCCGGAACCCGGCACTTCGCGGAGCACATCGTCATATACCTCATACACACCCGCCACCGTGATGCCCCATTCCGGTGTAATCAGGCTGTAACAGGTGTTCGCCCAACTGGGCTCCGGCGCAGGTTGGCCGGCCAGATCGGCCATAACAGCCTGAACCGTCATCTTCGCCTGCACATTGGCCAGAAAACCGGATTTAGGCATCGGCGCCGCTTCCGTCGCATCGCCAATGACGTAGACGCCCGGCACCTGCCGGGACTCGAAGGTGCGCGCCTTGATGGGCGCCCAGCCGGACGCATCGGACACCCCGGCACGGTCGGCGATGATTCCCGCTTTCTGCGGCGGCACGACGTTGAGGACATCCGCCTTGTGCACCGTCCCGAACTCCGTTTCCACTTCCAGGCGATCGGCATCCACCCGTAAGACACGGCCGTCTTGCGAACGACCGACCCATTCGATCATGTCACCGTAATTGGCTTTCCATCCTTCCGTGAACAGGTCCTGCTTCGAGAAAGCGTCTTTTGAATCCAGCAAAAGAATTTTCGAGCGCGGTTTATGGGTCTTGCAGTAGTGGGCCACCATGCTGACGCGTTCGTACGGGCCGGGCGGGCAACGATAAGGGTTATCCGGTGCAACCAGAATAAAGGTACCGCCGTCTTCCATCGCCTCCAACTGTTGCCGTAACAAGCGCGATTGCGCGCCCGGCTTCCAAGCGTGCGGCGCCCGTTCGGACGCAGATTCGTCGTACCCTTCGAGCGCGTCCCAGCGCAAGTCAATGCCCGGCGACAGGATTAAGCGATCCCAGGTCAGCACCTCGCCATCGGCCAGCTTGACTACGCGCCGATCCGCGTCCACGTCCTCCGCCAGCTGATGCACAACACGGACGCCATACACTTCGCGTAACTCGGTATAATCGTGCCATAACGTTTCGAACGCGCGGACGCCACCCAGATACAGGTTCGTGAACGGACAGGTAATATAGCGTGTTTGCGGTTCGATCAGCGTCACGTCCAACGACGGCGCAAGCCGCTTCAAATACTTCGCCGCCGTGGCGCCGCCAAAACCGCCGCCGACAACCACCACGCGTCCGTTCGCCGACCCCGCCCACGCGGGGCGCACATAGGCCCCGAACGCGGCGCTCAAACCGGCCACGCCGATCCACTTCAACGATTCTCTGCGACTTATGGATTTGCTCAACTTCATCGCGTTCCCATACCTCCTCACTCCGGGCTCAGCGCCGAGAAATACTCCGCCACGGACGCCAATTCTTCATCGGTATATCCCTTCGCCAAACGGGGCATCACCGTCGCATCCGGCATCTGATCCCGCTTGTAGGCCAGAAGCAAGGCCTCCAGTACCGGCGCCGGTTTACCGGCCAGGGCCGGTATGGCGGTGGCCTTGCGGCCGTCCGTTCCGTGACACGCCGCGCAGGACATCGCGATAATCTCCGCGCGGCTATCGAGCGGGACCCGCCCCTCCGCGTCTCCCGATTCCACGGCATCAGGCAAGGTCTCGGCCTGGTCGGCCGGCTCGCTATCACCGGCCAGCAACAGCCCCGCCGTTACGCACAAGACGAACAGCGGCAGACCAATAACAAAAAAATGACGTGGTCTCAACGTATCAAACATAGGCTCAACCTCCTTGCCACTAGCGGAACCGAATCATGATCGGCTTTTCCGGGTCCTCCATCAACAGGCCTGGCGCGCCTTCCTTTTGCAATTCGTACATGGCTTGCTGATCTTCGCCCATCAAACGTTGTAAGGCGTCCGGATGCTCCATCAACTTGTCCATATCCACATCCACCAGGGCGATACGATTCGGACGGGACGTGGACCGATGGCTGGCGTCGGTTTCCACGATCTCGCCTTCGACTTCAATTAACATGCGCATTCGCATGCCTTTAAACATATTGGCGAACATCGCGCCCATGGCATCGTCCATGCCGTCCATCGCCTCACCAAGATCCATATCGAAGTCCATATCGATATCCATGTCTTCCATCTCGATTTCCGTGCCGTCCTCATCCGTCATGGTCATCTGCATCTCCGGCTCGGTCGCCGCCGCGCCGGGTTCAGGCGTCCGCGGGATCAGCCGCAATTCGGCCGTCTCGCCGGGCGTAAATTCGACCCGATACTCGGTCTCGTCCGCGTCCATCTCGTCATCGCCGCCCATCCCCGAAGTCATGCGGATTTCATTCACGTCATCAAACGCCAGCCGGGCCATATACCCTTCCCAACCCGCGTCGTTCGTCTCCTTCTGAATAGCGGTCAGCCGCACGTTCTCGCCGAACTCTTCGACCCGTTCCATGACCATTCCTTGTAAGAACACGGGCAGATCCGACAACCCCTCGACCGCCAACTCCTCATCCAGGCTCAGGTCTTCCGTATCCAGACCCGCAAATCCGCCCATCATGGAAACAGCCTCGGGCGAAAGAAATTCCCGGATTAAAATGGCGCCGCTACCGTCCTTGTTCACCTG
>SLGY01000027.1 GCA_007136425.1 Kiritimatiellia bacterium | reverse complement strand
CCGTGGCGCAGCCGAGATTGACCAGACGCCCCTCGGCGAGGACGATCAAACGCTTCTTGTTCGGCAAGGTTACCTTGTGAACCTGCGGCTTGATCTCGTCCCACTTGTATTTCTTCATCTTGTCGATCTGAATCTCGCTGTCGAAGTGCCCGATATTGCACACGATGGCCAAGTCTTTCATCTGACGCATGTGCTTCTCGGTAATCACATCGCAGCAACCGGTCGTGGTGACGAAGATATCGCCGATCTTGCAGGCCTCGTCCATGGTCATCACGTCGAGCCCGGCCATGGAGGCTTGGAGCGCGCAGATCGGATCGATTTCGGTCACAATCACGCGGGCGCCCTGCCCCAGCAGCGATTCAACGGAACCTTTGCCGACATCGCCGTACCCGGCCACGACGGCGACCTTGCCCGACAGCATCACGTCCGTTGCGCGCATGATCGCGTCTACCAACGAGTGGCGACAACCATAAAGGTTGTCGAACTTCGATTTGGTGACCGAATCGTTGACGTTGATCGCGGGGAACAGTAACTCGCCCTGTTCATGCATTTTATAGAGACGATGCACGCCGGTCGTCGTTTCTTCGCTGACGCCGAGGATGTCCTTGGCGATGCGATGAAAGCGGCCCTTATCGCGCTTGACCGCTTTCTTGACCTGCGCGAGCAGCACGCGCTCCTCTTCGCTGCCGGGTTTGCGGTCCAGGACCGAAGGATCCTTTTCCGCCTGATAGCCGAGGTGCACAAACAATGTCGCATCGCCGCCGTCGTCGAGGATGATGTTCGGCCCTTTGCCTTTCCCCCAATCGAGGATGCGATCCGTGTATTCCCAGTACTCCTTCAGGGACTCGCCCTTGTAGGCGAAGACCGGCGTCCCGTTCGCGGCGATGGCCGCGGCGGCATGGTCCTGGGTCGAAAAGATGTTGCAACTCGCCCAACGCACCTTGGCGCCGAGCTGTTCCAGGGTCTGAATCAGCACGGCCGTCTGGATCGTCATGTGCAGCGAACCGGTGATGCGCGCGCCCTTCAACGGCTTTTGCGGTCCGTACTCTTCGCGCAGCGCCATCAGGCCGGGCATTTCCGCTTCGGCCAATTCGATTTCCTTACGCCCGTAGGCGGCAAGGGACAGGTCTTTCACGGCGTAATCCGTGAACTTCTTCTTTTTCTTCTTTACGTTGCTTATCACGGTCAAGCGCGGCTTTCCGTTCAGCTTTCTTGCGGTCGATGCCTTACTCATTGTCTTCTCCTCTTTGGTTTACTGATTATTCAAGTCTCTTCATGGCTTCCGGTCCGCGCGAGCGCGGCCCCTACCATGCGACGGCCTGTCGGTTTTCCCGGTCCGCGCATCCGCCTACGCTGCGCTCCGGCGCGACGACAGGCGCAATTCTTCGTAGCCGCCGCCGTCAGGGCGTGTTGATTTATTCCCGGCGCGTCGCAAGCGACGGCCCTACAGTCCAACGAACAAAGCCTTTTGTAGGGCCGCCGCTTGCGGCGTGCCGATTTCGTCACGCGATTTCGAATAAATCAACACTCCCGTCAGGCGGTGGACGCCATACGCCACGGTTATTCAACGCACCACTATTCTTTTCTCCCAACCGCCGTCAGCACGACCAAGTCCGGGGTCGAGCCCGGCAACTGTTCCATGCACTCAACCTCCAGTCCGGCTTCCGAAAACCATTGTCCCAGTTCCGCTTCGTCAAAGCCCAACCACTGATCCGCCCACTGTTCACGCACCCATTCCTGTTCATGCTTGGCCAGATCCAGCAAGATCAACCAGCCGCCCGGCTTCAAAATGCGCGCCGCTTCCAACACGGCTTTGGCCGGGCGCGCGGCATGATGCAGCGACTGACTCAAAAACGCCGCGTCCACCGACGCGTCCGGTAACGGGATGGATTCGATATCGCCTTCCGCCACCGTCACACGATCCGACAGATCGGCTTCCGCCGCCTTCTCTGCCACCAGCCGCAGCATCTCGGGAGACGCATCCACAGCGGTCACCTTTGCCGCATAGCGCGCCAGCAAGAGCGATAACGCCCCTTCGCCCGATCCCAGATCCGCCACATGGCGTCCGGCAAATCCGGCCGCCAGCCCGGCGGCCAAGGCCGGCCATCCGCCGCCCGGTTCGGTCAATGTGCCGTAACTACCGGCAATGCGATCAAAAAACTCGCGACTCTTCTTCTTTCTTAAATCCAATACGCGCCGCACCGAAGCACGGTCTTCCGCCACATATTCCACCTTGCGTACCTGCTCATCGACGAACCGCGCCAACACGGGATCCGTAAACGCCGCGCCGCGCCGATAAAAGATGGACGTGCCGTCCCGGCGCGTGTCCAGCAGCCCGGCATCGCGCAACGGTTTCAAATGACGGCTCACAGTCGATTGAGGCAAGCCCAGCACACCGACCAACTCGGCCACCGATAGTTCCGCTTGCGAAATGGCCCGCACAATCCGTAAACGAGCCCGATCCGAAAGCGCCTTCAACAATGTCAAAGAATCAGCCATTCATATCCATCTGTTATTTCGGATATATGAATATATCCTGACACTATTTGTTTGCAACCATATTCGAGAATGTAAATACTGGCTTCATGAGAGTGCTTTCCGGCATCCTGGCGATCGCCTTGACGTGCTCTTCCTTCCCCTTTTCTTCTTCCCAAGCGGCCACGCACGAGGATGGCGTGTGTCTGGACGCGCTGAAAGCCCGATTCCCCGACGCTCGTTTTATTGAAGTCTCTCCGTCGGAGTATGCGCGGCAACTGGCCAAGGCGAACGGTAACGCGGTTATACTGCTGGCGAATGGAACGGACCCGAGCGTTGAGGAAGAAACGAAGGCCGAGCCCGAATCGAAGGACTCGGAAGCGGCGGACGAGCATCGTTCGCCTCCCCCGCCCGGCGCCGTTGTGCCCGCCCGCGTCTCGGTGGGACCGCGCGCCCATTTCGCCGGATTCGGCGAGGGTACCGGCTCGATTGCCACGGACGATTTGGCTGTGATTCTGTACGTCATTGTTGGCGCCGTAGTCATCGCCGCCGCCTTCCTTTACGGTGGGCTT
>SLGY01000077.1 GCA_007136425.1 Kiritimatiellia bacterium | reverse complement strand
GGGCGCCGCTCGAAATGACCGGACTGTGCACAGAAAAAGGAACGACCGTCATGTCGAGCGAAGTCGAGACATCCCATGACTTCACCAGCCACCGCCAACCTTCGCGGCAATCCGACTGGGCGCAGAGCGAAGCACGGCAACCCGACAGCGCAGGAGAAGCTCCTCAAAGAATACGCGTATCGGCGAAGAAGGAGATTTCTCGACGGCTCCCGCTGCGCGGGCGCCGCTCGAAATGACCGGACTGTGCACAGAAAAAGAAAGGACCGTCATGTCGAGCGAAGTCGAGACATCCCATGACTTCACCAACCACCGCCAACCTTCGCGACAACCCGACTGGGCGGGAGAAGCTCCTCAAAGAATACGCGTACCGGCGAAGAATGAGATTTCTCGACGGCACCCGCTGCGCGGGCGCCGCTCGAAATGACCGGACTATGCACAGAAAAAGAAACGACTGTCATGCCGAGCGAAGCGACCTGTCCGCCGTAGCCGCTTCGGCGAAGGAGGAAGCGAAGCCTGTCCTGAGCGCAGTCGAATGGATCGAGACATCCCATGACTTCACCAACCACCGCACATCACCACCGCCCCTTCACCCCTTCTCGTTCCATGCCCGGATACAATCGTCCACGGTCAGGACATAACGCTCATTGCAAAAATGGCACCGGATCGCTATGTCCTCCTTCTTCTGGACGATGTCCATGCGTTCCGCGTACGAAAGACAGCGCAACGCCGGCCCAAGCTTGTCCGGCCCGCAGGCACACCGGAACACCGGCGACCCCGCTTCCCCCATGGTCCATTGCGGCGCGTCGGTTTCCTCGCACGTCAAACCGCGCAGGATATCCTCGAACAGATTGTCGGGCTCCGTGATCCGGCTCAATCGCGCGCGCACCTCCTCATCGCTCAAGCGTTCGCGAACGCGCTGGAAACGCTCCAAATCACAACCCGGCAAGGCCTGCAACAACAGCCCGCGCGCCACATGAACCGGTCGCTCAGGATTGTCCGAAAACGCTACCAGCACGGCAAGACCGGACTCCACCTGGTCGCTCATGCACAGGAAAGCGGCCAAATCATCCACCACATCCATGAAACAGGCGTCCACGGTCCCCGAAGCCGTAACCGTTCCGCGCCGACTGCGCACCACCTGCAGACTGCCCTGCTCCCCGTACAACGCCGCCACATCCGCAACGTCATCGAGTACGGTCGGACTGATCATACCGCGCACGGTCCCGTCCCCGCCCGCATCGACCAGCACTGTTCGAACGCGGCCTTCGTAAGCCCAGCGCACGTTGATCCGGTCGTTTTCATCGCCCGACGCCGCCACCAGCAACGCGGCGGTCATGGCGCGTACCAACAGGTGCGCCGCCACGGGATCGCATTCATGGCGCAACACCGCCTCGTTCGCCATATCCGTCGTCACGGCATAATGAAAGGCAATGCCCAGTTCTTCGATGCGCCCTGTGTATAGCGCGCCGTTCATGTCCCGCCCTCGCGCTGCGTGTCGATGATCCGATACAACGCCTGCGTACCCAGGTCGCCGCCGCCTTCGTCGGCCAATTGGGAATAGAGTCTTTCGGCCAAGGCCAGACCCGGCGTTTCAAGTTGCATCGCCCGCGCGGATTCCAAGGCGATGCGCATATCCTTGATGAAATGTTTCACGTAAAAGCCGGGCTCGAAATCGCCTTTCAAGATGCGCGGCCCGTAATTCGACAACGACCAACTGCCCGCCGCTCCGCCGGATATACATTCCAACACCTGTTCCGGGTTCAAACCCGCCCGGCTCGCATAGGCAATGGCTTCGCACATGCCGACCATGCCGGCCGCAATCGCGATCTGATTCACCATCTTGGTGTGTTGTCCGCTGCCCGCACCGCCCTGCAACATGATATTCCCGCCCATAACCCGCAACACCGGCAATACCGCATCAAAATCGGCCCGTTCACCTCCGGCCATGATGGTTAAACGCGCCTCGCGCGCGCCGATATCGCCGCCGGAGACCGGCGCGTCCAACGCGTGTAACGCACGGCTCCGCGCGGCTTCGGCAATCTCGACAGCCAGGCGCGGGTCGGAAGTCGTCATATCGATGAGGAAAGTCCCCGATCGCGCATGCGCAATCAAACCCTCCGGCTCAAGATAGAGCGATCGCACATCCTCAGGGTAACCGACCATGGTGATGATCACGTCGGCTTGCATCGCCAATGCCGCCGGCGTATCCGCCCATTCCGCACCGGCCTCCAGCAACGGTTCCGCCTTGGCGCGCGTACGCGTATATACGATCAAAGGATGGCCGGCCTGGAGCAAATGCCCGGCCATACTCCGTCCCATTACGCCTGTCCCGATAAATCCGATCTTCTTCATTTCAACATACCCGTCTGATTCTGAATGTTTGTTGTGATTCATTCCGCGATGAAAAACGCAACCCCATTTCGCGCAACGCGCGCTGCTCGCCTACAGCAACGGTTCCATCGCGTCCAACTGTTCGAGGCTACGCCGCGCAGGCTCGAACGCGGGATCGGCTTCAAGCGCAGTCTGATACGATGTACGCGCATCGGTGTACCGGCCCAATCGCTCGAGCGCAACCCCGCGATTGTACCAGGCCTGCGCAAATTCCGGCAGCACCTCCAACGCAAGATCATACTGCACCAGCGCATCTTCGGGACGGCCCATACGGCTGAGACTCAATCCGAGATTGTTCAGGGCATGTGCATGGTCGGGCTCGCGCGCCAACGTCTCGCGAAAGGCGCCGGCCGCCTCCTCGTACTCGCCCTGTCGATAAAAGAGAACGCCCATTCTGAACAACGCGCGCTGGTTGTCGGGCGACAACGCCAACACGCGACGATACGCCTCGATCGCCTCTTCCAGACGACCCATGGCGGCCCATGCGCGCGCCTTCTGTTCGTGCGCGTCCAGCGAATCGGGATCGCGTTCCAGCGCAGCGGCCCATTGCGCCAACGCTTCCTGACGCGAACCCGTCTGGTACAACACCGTCCCCAACCGGTTATAAGCGGGCACATAATCGGGATCAATCTCCAGCGCGCGCCGATAATAATCGGCCGCCTCCTCGTACTGCCCTACATCCTGCAAGAGCCGTCCGACATTGAACGGAGCCTCCATGACATTCGGATGCCGGTCCAACGCGCGTTGCAACAATTGTTCCGCCTCCGCCGTGCGTTTTTCCCGCTCCAAGGCATCGGCCAGATTGGTGTACGCCACCTGCGCCGCCGGGTTCTTTTCTATCGTGTCCCGCCATAGCGCAATTTCATTGTGAAACACGTGCGCATACTGCCAGGACCAGAACCCCAGCACACCCAATATCGGCAGACTCAGCGCACCGAAAATCCAGCGGGTAAACTCCTGTTCCCGAACGAACATATCCGCCGCTTTACGATGGCCCAGGAGCGCGAGGCCCGCCGCAATCAGAACGATCACGCCGATGCCCGCATGATACTGGAAATGATCCGCCACAAAGGCATGCGGCATAGGATAGAAATCGAACAGGCCCGACGCCGGAAGCAGCAGTCCCCCATACAACAGGACCGCCACCAACGGGCCGCGACCGAGCCGGCGCCGCAACAACCAGAAAAGCACGACGACCAGTAACACCGTCAGGGGGAACAGGTAGGCCCACCCGGCGCTCGCATCAATCGTCCACTGCGGATAAATGAACGTGTGCCGCACCGGGACAAGCCACTGGACCACATAGAACCAGAACGCGCGGCCCGCCGCCAGGACCCGTTCGACGAACGTAAGATCCCACTGCACGCTCTGGACATGGGCTTGTGGCGCATCGGCCAAGACAGCCGTCAACCCCACGATCACCGCGACGCCGAACAGCGGCAGCGTTTCCAGCAACGACCGTACGGGAAGCGTCCCGCGCTTCCACCAGATCAACAGCAGCAACGCCGCAGGCATCGTGCAGGCCACGGTCTTGCTGAACATCGCCCCCAGGAACAGCACGCAACCGACGCCGTACCAACCCCATTTCCCGCGCGGTGCTATAGAGTCAAACAAGCCGTAGGCGCGGCTGAACGCGCAAATCGCAAGCAGATAAAAGAACAGCGACAACATGTTCTTGCGCTGCGCAATCCAGGCCACCGACTCCACATTAATCGGGTGCAACAGAAAAATTGCCGCCGCCAACCATGCGCCGGGCACTTTCAATGCGCGCAACAGCATAAGCAACAACAACGCGTTGACGACATGCAGCAGCAGATTGAATACCCGGTACGGGCCCGGATTCAGCTCGTGCAGTTGATACTGCATCCAGAACGTCGTGTGCAGCACCGGATAATACTGGGGCAACGCACTCGGCTCAAACCAGATCCGGCCCAACCCGCCCGCTTCCTGCAACAACTCGTTCTCCGCCACGTACGTCTCGTCGCCCCGGAGAAACTCCCCGTCGAGCGACGGCGCGCACACCGCAAACGCAGCGACGGCCAGGATCAGCATTCCCAGCCACGGCCGCAAACGCGTGAACAGCCCGACATGCAATTGCGGATCGATATACGAACTACTTCCCATCTCGCGGAGAAGATAACACGTCCCCCGAAACCTGCACATGGAGAAATCGAGGGGCGGACACGGGGTGGATGCGAAGACCGGGCGCTACCCACATGCCCGGTCCGCGCGAGCGCGGCCCCTACGAAAAGGCCCGCGGGTAGGCTCCTATTGGTTGACGGCGGGACGGTTTCTCTTTGAGTTGGACAGGCGCGCCGAACCCCATAGGATGGGCGCATGAAACGGAAACGCCCCTTAACACCCGAGGAGAAGCAACGGCGTATCGCCGAGTTGCGCAAGGACCATGCGCAACGGATGCGGGGCTATCGCGAACGGGCGTTGCGCATCTTTCCCCATATATGCGCCCGGTGCGGACGCGAATTTTCCGGGCAGCGATTGAAAGAGCTGACCGTGCACCACAAGGATCATAACCACGACAACAATCCGCCGGACGGCAGCAATTGGGAATTACTCTGCCTGTACTGTCACGACTTCGAACACGAAAAGCTGGGAACCGCCGGCTATATCACGGCCACGGCGGACAACTACGCCCCCGGCCCTTCCATCTTCCAACCCTTTGCGGATTCCCTCAACTTGCCGAACCTGGACAAGGAACAGCAACCGTCGCTAAACGACGACAAACAGCCTGAGCCGTAATGCGCCCCCCTCATGTAACGACCGACACCCGCCCGGGCCGCGTAATCATCGCAGGGGCGACATCAACGCACGGATGGGCGTTGACCCGGGTGCCGAACGCGTGGACGCGTGTCCCGATATGTAACACGCATGCGCGCGGCGCCTTCTGCCGCGACTGGCGGCGCGTGGATGCGGAGGACACGGACGGCTGGGCCCGGTTACTGGATCAAACGCAACCGGATGCCCTGATCTATTGCGCCGGGGTCTGCCATGTCGAACAATGCGAAAGGCATCCGCGCTGGGCGCGCCGCATCAATGTGGACGCGGTCATGCGCCTGTTGCCCCTTCTGCCGGCAACCCTGCGATTGGTCTACGTCTCCTCGGATCACGTATTCGCAGGGCGTGATCGGCCTTATGTCGAAACCGATACGCCCGACCCGATCAGCACATACGGACGACTTCGAGTCGAGGTGGAGCAACGCATTCTCAGCGCGCGCCCCGACGCCTTGATTGTCCGGCCCGGCCTGTGTATCGGTCCTTCGCCGTCGGGGCGCAAGGGGCATTGGGACAGTCTGGCGTACCGGCTGCGCAAACAGCGGCCCGTCACCATTGTGGAAGGCGAATACCGCACGGCGGTATGGGCCGAAGACGCGGCGCAACGGATATTGGATTGGACGCAATCAGGAGGGAACGGGATCCGGCATATCACGGCCGTGCGCCCCACAGAACGACCGGAACTGGCGGCTGCCCTATGCGCGGCGCGCGGGTTGCCGCCCGACTACCGCATTCGCCATCGCCGCGATTTGGACCGTCCGCACCTGGGCCGCGTAGAACTCGCCACCCGCCACGCGGAAGAACCGCTCGCGGCCGTCCCCGACCGGCTCAGCGGAATAGGCCCCATTTCCAACCCTCCATCGGCGCAATTCCCTGCGCAGAGGGCTGTTCACAACCTGCATGAGACCGCAGAATAATCCGGACAATTGCTGACCGCTATGAACATGCCCACATTTGAACACTATATCGGTATCGACTACTCAGGGGCGCGCGACCCGGAAGCGCGCCTTCCCGGACTACGCGTTTACCGGGCGGAACGCGAAACAACTGCGGAGGAAGTGACTACGCCCGGCCCATATCGACATTGGACGCGAAAAGGCATTGCAGAATGGTTGATCGAACAGCTTCAGTCGAAGAAACGAATTATCGCCGGACTTGATCACGCTTTCTCTTTTCCGATGTCGTATATGGAGCGTTACGGACTGGAAACATGGGACGCGTTCCTGACCGATTTCCGTCGACACTGGCCGACGCATGAGCAATGGGTCGAAACGCTGAGAAAAGGGAGCCCGCGAACCGGCGAGCCCATAGAGTATCGGCTGACGGACCGTTGGACTTCTTCCGCCAAAAGCGTGTTTCTGTTCGATGTCAGCGGCAGCGTCGCCAAATCCACGCACGCGGGTTTGCCGTGGTTGCTTCACATCCGCGAAACACTTGGCGACCGCGTATTCTTCTGGCCATTCGACGGCTGGACCCCGCCCGCAGACAAACATGTCCTTGCTGAGATCTATCCTTCCATCTACCGAAACCGCTATCGTTGCGAAGGCCTGACCGGCGATCAGCGTGACGCGTACGCAGCAACCATGTGGCTTAAGGAGATGGACGAACGCAACGCTCTGTTCCGCTTCTTCGATCCGCCCCTCGCACCCAACGAAAAACGTATAGCCGCGATCGAAGGCTGGATACTTGGCGTGATGTGACGGGCGCTAAGAACGGGAACGGATCAATAAGCACGCCACCGACATAAGACAAGCGCCTTACGCCTTCTCTTCCTGAATTTGAGCCAGTATCTCTTCGGCTTCCTGATTCAATTGAGCAGACAATTGAATATTGCCCGACCGCTGCGCATTCATGGCTTCTTGCATCTTCTTCTCGTACGCCTTTTGCAGCTTGCTTGCTCTATTTTTTTGCCAAAACCATTTCATGCCATTGAGTTTACACCATATCCCACCATTTGCAGGAGAAATCGCAAAAGCAGCCTCATCGACATATGGCGAAGGGCCGTTTCTCTTGTCTTGCACCGCCTAACGGCACTGGCAATACGAGCAAAAGAAGGTGGTTCTTTTGGTGGGCGGCATGCGAATGGTAGCGATTTTATGGCCGCAGGCAGGACAAGCCTTTCCGGCTTGATGATAGACGCGATGGATCCAGCGCCCGCCTTGTGTATAGCTTTCCAGCATGATGCTGCGCATGGCCCCGATGAGACGCAGTAGTGCCGGTTCTTCCAATTGATTCGCGGGTTGTCGAGGATCAATGCCGGCGAGATACAAAGACTCACTCTTGGCGACATTGCCGATACCTGAAATGATCGATTGATCCATAATCGCTTCAGAGACCGGACGGCGGGATGAACGCAACCGTATCGCGATCTCTTCCTCCGGATAGGGTTCAGCCAGAATGTCCGGGCCCAGTGTGTCACGGACCTTTCGGACCCCTTCATCATCCAACAGATTCAGGACCTGACCGTTGATGTTGCAGATGGCCTGCGAGCCAACCTCGATCATAAGCCATATACCATCCGGTGCGAACAGAAACGGCCCCTTCATTTTACGCCATTGCCCCCGCATAAGCAGATGGTTATGCAGATGGCGTCCGTTATCGAAACTTATAAAGATGTGCTTTCCTTTGCAGGTGCACTGCTCGATCCGCTGGCCGGACAACACGCTCCCGACTTCGAGCAGTTTCGGACGCCCCGAAAACACCCGATCAGCGCGCTTGCCTGTCAAATGTCGGGCAAGCCATTCCGTACGCAATTTGACTTGTGGACCCTCGGACATTAGAGCGCTGCAATGCAAAACCGAGCCGGCATCCTCACAATTCGGGATTCGCCTCTGTTACAGGAATCAAAATCTCGTTCCGGCGCATGAACCAAGGAACGAACGGTGAATTGTAGCGGGCCCAAACCGGATCGCCCGCCACCTTCCAGCCTTTGCCCGCGATCCATTCTTTTAGTTCGGCTTCGTTCCGCAGATAATTCCGTTCGGTCCAGCGCCCCGAATAACGCACCGCAGCCATGCGTCGGGCCGGCTGCTCGCGTATGGAAATATCCGGATGATCAGGAACGGGCAATGTCTCCAGCGTGTATGAGGCCGGCATCATGAAGCTGACGGCCCATTGCCGCCCAACAGCCCGCTGTCCGACCGGCGCGGTCATGGCAATGGTCTCGCCGGCCCGCCGCTGACTCACAGGAGCCGTCATGGCGATCGTCTCCCTCGGTTGATTGTCTCCGGCTATATAACGGTACAAGCTATTGAACGCACGGTTTCCCGCTTCCTCCATCGTTCCCTCAACCAGGATCTCCGCCACGATGTGAGGCTCATAATCGCGCAGCTCAAACCGGTCCTCGTTGAGCACAATCGCATATGCGGCTTCTTCCACAGCCTCTGTTTCCATCGCTATCCCTCCCCCTAAGAGTATCGCCGACATGATGATGTGTATCCGATACTTCAACATGCTCTTCATAAGTTTCGCCTTTTACTGACTAACGTCGTTGTCCGAACGCATAACTGACGAAAATATGATGAGTCAGAAAGGGGGCAGTCCTTGCGTTCTTACCGTCGCCTTTTCGGTACGAGTAAGAATGTGTTGCTGTGTTTCGCGATTCCAGTACCCCCTATCCGAGAATCACGGATGGCGCTCCAAACATATATCGCTCCACCCTTTTCAAGATCCCGATGCAGGTGTACTTTATATGTATTCATTTCAAGAGAGTATATGTGACAAGTCATCAAAATTATGCGCCTCATAAGATCATTGTTACTCCTCGGCATGCTCAGCCTGACCGCCGGTTGCGTACTCTCCTTGCACCCGATCTGGGCTGATGAGGATATCGTTTTCGAGCCCGCACTTGTCGGCGTGTGGGAAGACGACGACGAGACATGGGCCTTCTCACAACGCAACGATAGCCAGAGGTATGATCTTGTCTACACGGACAGCGACGGTAAGGAGGGCAAATTCACGGTAACGCTCGTCAATGTTCAAGGAACGCTCTTTCTCAACTTGCTCCCGAAGGAGCCGGTACTTGAGGCAAACGAATTCTATAAATGGCATCTGTTGCCTCTCAACAGCTTCGCCCACGTAAAACGAATCGAACCGACGCTTAGGATGAGCTTCCCGGACGTGGATTGGCTTGGAGATCATCTTGAAGCCTACCCGGACGCCATTGAGCATGAGTTATATGATGGGACTAATCCTATTTTGACTGCTTCCACAGCCGAATTGCAGGCCTTCTGGCTCAAGCACACGGAAACCGAGGAGGCCTTCACTGAAGCATTGGACTTGCGACGCAAGGAGGCGGAGCACTCAGACAACGAGGATGACGCCCCCTCGCCCACGCCATAGACAGTCAATTCAACAGGTAACATCCGGCGGCGCGCCTTGGGGAGTCGCTCCCCCGATCACGCAAGAGAGGAACCACGGATGAACACCGATGGACACGGATTAGGTCATGAATAATTGACGCGCGGCATCATCGGAAGGGCAATGGAAGTGCTGGACGATAATGGAACAAGAATCGCCGCAAAGAGGCGCAAGAAGGCGCAAAGGAAAGCAATAATCCAATCCTTTTGAGGCATGGCAATACTTTCCTCCTCAAGAAAACAAAGAAGATCGCCATGACGAGGACCTCTTGCTACAATTCCATCATGCGCCACGGGTTCACCTACGGAAAGGGTTGTCATGGATAAACAAACACTTCACCAACGAATAAAGGAATATGCGGAGAAGGTTGCGAACCGATCCGAACAATCACTTGACGACCTGAACGCAAGACAGGAACGGATTGCTTACTACCAGTCATGGACAGCCGATCGAATTCGGAACATGTCGGACGAAGATCTCTTCGAGTTCATCTCCAAGCTGTGGGCGATGCGAATTTGGGGCAATAAGCAGTACGTGGTGGATAAGCTGATCGAAGATCATGGATTGGAAAAGGTACGGAACGAACTGGCCGAACTGATCTGGTCCAAAGCGCCCATTGAACAGCGCTGGGACCGATTTCGCAGCGAGATCAAGGGCATGGGGCCTGCCATGATCAGCGAGATCCTGTCGCATGTTTATCCCGAGGAATACATGTTGTGGAATCGTCGCGCCTATGTCGGCTTGGAAGCCTTGGGCGTGGATAACCTGCCCCGCTACAACTACCAGCTCACCGGCGAAAAGTACAAGAAGCTGTGCGATATCGTGGCGGAACTGGCTCAAGAAATGCGGGCGGCCGGCATGAAAGACGCCAATATGCTGACGGTCGATTACTTCATCTGGGACGAGCTGCAGGCGGATGTCAATTTGAGTCAGATCTTCAAGAAGGACTCCACAAAGGAGGCGGACGATTCAATCGCGAAGGCGGACGACAAGACATCCGAATTCATCCACGATGAAATCAAAGAGAATATCGCCAATATCGGTCGCTTTGGGTGCTCTTCCTCTTGATCGGACTGTCCACAACGTCGCATGCCGGGACCATAAAGCTTCATCTTGAGAATGACCTCTTGGCCGGAACCGACCGGCATTACACCCACGGCACACGGATCGACTACACCTTCGAGCGTCTGCATGTCCCGAGTAAGTTGCTTTGGTTGCAAGACAACCCGCTTTATCCGCTCAGGGGCAGGGACTTTACTCTGGGCTTCTTTGTGGGCCAACTCATGTACACACCGGAGGACATCTCCCTTGAGGATCCGCCCTCGGACGATCGCCCGTACGCAGGCTGGCTTTATGTCGGGTATCAGGCGCAGCGGAATTTCACCGAGTCCGACAGCGACATCGGGGCGTTCAGCTATGGCCGTGCGGACCGTTTTGCTTTGAGTTTGGGTGTAATTGGTAAGGCATCAGGCGCCGAGCACGTACAGAAAAGGGTTCATAAGTGGACGGACTCACAAAGGCCGGAAGGCTGGGACAATCAGATCGCGCAAAAGGCGGCCATCGACGTGATGTATCAGCATGATTGGAGGGTGGGACATCACTTCGACAATGGATGGGGTGCGGAAGTGTTGCCCTTCGCGGGCGGGAACCTGGGCAATGTTTTCATTTTGGGACGCTTGGGTGCAATGTTCCGGGCCGGGTACAACATCCCCGACGATTTCGGGGTATCGCCCATCAGGCCCACCGTATTCGCGCGGGCGGAGGAAGCCCCCGTCCAGAAGTTCGGGGCGTATGTCTTTGTGACCACCGAGGGACGGCTTGTCTTGCACAACCAGTTGTTGACGGGATCAACCCCGGTTGAGGGTCAGGATATCGAGCGGGAGGATTGGGTTAGCGATCTGATTTGGGGCGTGTCTACACGGCTGTACGAGCGGCTCGCTGTAGATTATATGATGATCAAGCGTAGCAAGGAATTTACCACCCAACGCCAATCCCAGCATTTCGCCGCCGTGAGTGTAAGCTATAGCTTTTGATAGACGCGCGGCGGGCTGGCAATCATTGGTAACCCCTTCAGGTTTCAGCCCTCATCCCTCCTCCCTCTCTCCAAATCCGCGTCCATCCGTGTTCATCCGCGGTTCCTTCTTGCTTTTTATGCACGTTTTGCGGAGTGTCCATTTTCACCACCCGCTGCGCTGGAGGACACGGAGCAGGCGGAGGGGATATCATTCCATCTCATCTTCCCTCCGTGATCTCCGCGCCCTCCGTGGTAAAGAGGTTTTTGGTTGCGGCGTTGTTGCACCGCGAAATCCGTGGTTTATTTCTTTGGTTGCGGCCATGATACATCCGTCCGTTTTTCGGCACGCTGAAAGCGTGCAATTCGTC
>SLGY01000171.1 GCA_007136425.1 Kiritimatiellia bacterium | reverse complement strand
GCGAAGACTTGTCGCCGCACTCCAAAACTCCACCGATCAACTTCCGACGAGGGGGCGCTTCTCACTCATGCTTCCGCAATTCCGGCGCGGAGCGGCACGAGCCAACGGGCGATTTGGTGATCCAGTTATCAATCGGCGTTTTGTTATTGATCGCACGCCAGACGTCCTCGAAACGCATCGGCATGTGCGTCAGTTCCACGCCGATCGCCTGTTGCAACGCGTTCCCCAACGCGGAACACACCGAAATCATCGAATGTTCGCCCACGCCACGCGCGCCATACGGCCCGTCGATCTGCGCGGTTTCCACCACCATCGATTCGACCTCCAGCGGCAGGTCCATCGCCGTCGGAATCTTATTGTCCGTGAACGAAGGATTCAGCAAACGCCCCTGGTCGTCGAAGATGTACCCTTCGCAAAAGGCCGTACCCAGACCCTGTACCATGCCGCCGACGGCCTGGCCGCGCACAAGATTCGTATTGATCGCCTTCCCCACATCGAACGCGGATGCGATCTTGAGGATCGTGTATTCGCCCGTTTCCGGATCCGCTTCCACAACCAGGGCATGCGCGCCGTACGTCCAATCGAGCGCCGGCAGTCCCTGCCCCGTTTCCTTGTCGATGTGGCCAAGCCCTTGCGCAATGTATTTGCCCACACCGATCAGCGGACCGCCGATACCGTTTCCGTCCGGATACGCGTACCCAACGGCAATATCCGTGAAGGCAATGCCGCGGCTCGGATGATGCTTGATGAAGATGCGTTCCTCATCGTGATCCATGTCGTGCGGCGTCGCGCGCAGAATCTGGGAGGCCACCTCGTACGCGTTCTTCATGAGATCTTCACAAGCCAGGATCATGGCGTTCCCGGTCAACATCAAGCCCTTTGAAGCCACGGTCTGCCAATCGTACGGGTCGCGGTCGGTATCGCATTCGAACGCCACATGGATCTTGTCCAACGGGAACTTCAATCGTTCCGCCGCAATTTGCGCCAGGGAAGTATAGGTCCCCTGTCCCATGTCGGTGAGCGAGACGTTGACCGTCACCGTGCCGTCCTGGTTCATCTTCAGGATCACGGACGCGGCCGTGAAGGGGGGCATCGCGGGCGCTTTCTGCAAGGCCGCCACGCCTTTGCCGATCTTGCGGCCGGTCTTCTTCTCGCGCTCTTTTTCCTCCGGCGTGAGGGCGCCGTACTGAATCGATTCGGCTACGGATTCGACACACTTGATGACATTACCCGTATGCTCCGTGATCTCCTCGCCGGTAATCGTACGGGCGCCCGGACGCAGCAGATTCTTCATGCGAAACTCCAGCGGGTCCATACCGATCGCCGACGCGACCAATTCCATGTGCCGTTCGATGCCCCAATGAAATTCGACGTGACCGAAACCGCGATAGGCGGTGCTGAAAGGTTTGTTGGTATAGATCGCATAGGAATCCACCCAACAATTGGGAATCTCGTACGGGCCGGAACCCGAATACGAAGCGGCGCGCTGTACATTCACGGCATAATCGGCGTAGGCCCCCGCGTCCCAGTATTGCGTCATCTGCTGGGCAAGAATCTTCCCGTCGGCGGATACGCCGGTTTTGATCCGGTGTTGCAGCCCGCTGCGACACGGGAGCAGACTGAATTCTTCCTCGCGTGTGGCTTGCATCTTCACCGGCCGTCCACCCGCCTTGCGCGACAATACGCCGACCAACGGCTCCAACCCGATACCCGCCTTGCCGCCGAATCCGCCGCCGATGTACGGCACCATCACCCGCACATTGCGATGCGGGATCCTGAACGCTACGGCAAACAGGTTCTTGACCGTATGCGGCGATTGCGCGGAGGACCAAATGCTGACCTGATCGCCTGAGGCCCATTGCGCTATGGCCACATGCGTCTCGATCGGCACGTGCTGCACGGACGGATTCGTGTAGAAACGTTCGATAATGTATTCCGACTCCTCAAAAGCCTTCTCGACGTCCCCTTTCCGAATCTTGTTATGGTTCACAATATTCGTGCCGGGCTGCGGAGTGAACGCCGGCTTGAAATAATCGTACGTACCCAGGTCGGGATGGACCAGCGGGGCGTCGTCCTTGATGGCGTCCATCGGATGCAACACGGGCTGGAGCACCTCGTATTCGACCTCGATCAGTTCCACCGCCTTCTTGGCGATCAGCAGTGTGTCCGCCGCCACCGCGGCCACGGCCTCTCCGTAATGGCGCACTTCGCCCTTTGCCAGCACGCACTTGTCCACCATGTACAGGCCGACCCGGTAATCGAGTTCGGCGCCGGTCACCACGGCGCGAACGCCCGGAAGCGCTTCGGCTTTTGCGGTGTCGATACGCACAATGCGCGCCCGCGCGTGCGGACTCTTCTTGACCTGGGCGTGCAACATGCCCGGCAACGTCATGTCCGCCACATACGTGGCTTGTCCGGTCAGTTTCGGGCGACTCTCGACGCGGGGGGCGCCTTGTCCGACGTGGTTCAGGGTTTTGGGATCTGTATTCTCAAACATGTTTCAGCTCCCCTTTCTTGTCGAGTTGGCCGGTGGCGTCCAACACCGCTTCAATCACCTGCACGTACCCCGTGCAGCGACAGAAATTGCCTTCGATGCCCTGCTTAATTTCCTCGACGGACGGTTTCGGGTTGCGCGCCAGCAGGTCGCGGATCGACATCATCATGCCCGGCGTACAGAAGCCGCACTGTGTCGCGTGATTCCGTTCGAAGGCCTGCTGCAAGTCCGACAACTCATTGCCCTTCGCCTCGCCTTCGATCGTTACGATGTTCGCGCCCTCCGCCTCCACGGCCAGTACCAGACACGAATTCACGGTCTTGCCGTTCATGATCACCGTGCACGCCCCGCACTCACCGGCCGCACAGCCTTCTTTCGTACCCGTCAGCCCGATTTCCTCTCGCAGAAAATGCAGCAAAGTCTTGGACTCCGGCACCTCCCGCTCGTACACTTCGCCGTTGACCGTCACCGTAACCTTCATCATGCCACCTCCTGCGCCAACCGCTTCAAGTACACCCCGGCCATGAATATGCGGTAATCCTTCGTGCAACGCACATCGTCGATCGGCGACAAGGCTTTAAGCATGTCCTC
>SLGY01000162.1 GCA_007136425.1 Kiritimatiellia bacterium | reverse complement strand
TGGGATACTTCCTCAGTTTCAAGCCGAAGGCCATGTTCTTGTACACGGACATGTGCGGATACAGCGCATAATTCTGGAAGACCATGGCGATGTCGCGGTCTTTCGGGGGCACGTCATTGACTTTCTTGCCATCAATATATACCGCGCCTTTGGTAATCTCTTCCAAGCCGGCCACCATGCGCAACGTGGTGGACTTCCCGCAACCGGACGGACCGACCAACACCACAAATTCCTGATCATCGATTTCCAGGTTGGCGTCGCGCACGGCCTCGACGTTGCCGGGATAGATTTTGTAGAGATTTTCCAGTACTACCTTAGCCATGATGACGTTCTCCTGCGAGGACGGCGCGCGATATCCCGTCGGCCCGGAAGGCCCGATTGAGGTTTTAGGATCGGGGCCAATGCGCAATACACCGGTCATTGGGACTGACGCGCATGGACCTTGTCAGATAACCCACGGCCCGTCAAACGAAATGCACGGCCATGCTACGCGCGCGACCACACATCGCTTATCCGATCAGGAAACGTCAGGCTCACCTGAATATGATCCTGCCCGGCCTGCGTCAACGCCGAGCGCGCGGTGGCGAGAGCCAACTCGTGTCGATTACAGTCTTCGCTCAGATGGGCGAGAAAGATGTGGCACAGATCCGGCCCTGCGATTTCCGCGAGCAGGTCGGCGGCGCCCTGGTTGGACAGATGTCCCTGCCGCCCGCGGATCCGTTGCTTGAGCGACCAAGGCCTTTCCGCGTCCTGCAACAGTTGTTCGTCGTGATTGGCTTCCAGCACCAACGCATGACAATGGCGCAAGCGCTCGCGAATGAGCGAAGTGGCCATGCCCATATCCGTGACGACGCCGATACGGCTATCCCCCTGTTCAATGACGAATCCAACCGGATCATACGCATCGTGCGGAACGGAAAACGGTTCAATGCGCAAGTCCCCGACCATGAACGGATGGCCGGTATGGAACAGCGTCCACGGCAGCTCGTTCAACTCCGGCGATCGCGCCAACGCGTCCAGCGTCCCCATGTTGGCGTAAACCGGGACGCCGCACCGTTGATGCAACACACGTATGCCCCGGACATGATCGTGATGCTCGTGGCTCACACAAATCCCGCGCAACGTTTCCACTTTCGCGCCCACCTGCGCCAGCCGTTCCACCGTGCGGCGCGCACTGAGCCCCGCATCAATCAGGATCGACGTCGTTTCCGACGCCACATAGGTGCAGTTCCCCGAACTGCCGCTTCCCAGAATGCACGCGCGCAATCCCATGATAATCCCTCGTCCCGAAACCGGTCCGCACTACTTACGCGGACGCTTTAATAAATGCCTGATCTTCTTCAATGATTCGTCTTCGATCTGTTTGATGCGGGCGCGGGTCAAGTTCAACATCCTGCCCGTCTCCTCCAGCGTATGACCCTCAATAAAGCGGAGTTCCATGATGTACTTCGCGCGCGGCGTAAGCAAGTCGATCGCCTGCCAGATTTCGGTCTTTTCGGCCGCGTGCGACGCCTCATCGCCGCTCATCCCTTCCAGGAAATCGTACAGGTTCGCATCCGTCTCCCCCAACATGGCGTCCAGCGACACCGGCGGCGCCGGGGTATTCTCCCACTGCCGCACAAAGGGCCGAAGCTTGGCCACGCGCTGTTCGGTAAGCCCCGTCAGCTTGGCCAGCGCCGCGTCGTCGGGTTCCGGGCGCTCGCTCTCCCGACAGCGGGCGACGATCTCCATGATCGCCGTCATCTCGCGTGTGGGCCGCACCCCGATGCTGCCGGAACGCACGTGATCGCGGAAATAATTGCGAAGCCGGTTCTGTATGGCGCGTTGCGCATAGGCATAAAACGGCGTGCCCCTGGTAAAATCGAACTTGCGAATGGCGTTGGATAGCGCCCGGGACCCCTCCTGCAGAAAATCACCGATCCAGACCTGGCCGATCCAGAAGAAGGGTTTAACGCAGCTCACGACCAAACGGCGATTGGCGATGAACAGTTCTTCCTCGGCCGCTTCGACCTGTGAAATAAGGCTCCGCGCCCGGACCAGCGCTTTCCGGGCGTCGGCTTTACGCGCGAACCGTTTTCGAGCCAGTTTCTCGATCTGATAGCCGCACCAATGCATTTCCGTGAATAAGGCCTCGGTCTGCGGCGGGGACAACAACTCCACCGTACCGCGTTCCATGAGGAAACGACCGATCGCCTGCAGATCGCTCTCCGTCTGCGTAAATTCGCGGGGTTGCCGGACCTGTTCCGGAATATAGGACGTCTTCTTGAAAGAGGGCAGTTCGATGACCCGAAAAGGTATACCTTCGGCCAGGGAGCGTAATTCCTTCTTTTCGGGATCTTCTGACTTCTTCACCGCCACAATTAAAGCCTACCTCCCATCACGTTCGCCCGTCTCAATGCCGGACAATATCCGGTCACGGCCCGATTGTGTCAATGCGCCGAACGCGGCGATGCCCCCCCTACAGGAGGTCCCGCTGCTCGGAGCCGGGGCGCAGCCCGAATTTCCGATAGGCGCGTTCCGTCACCACCCGCCCTTGCGGCGTGCGTTTCAAGTACCCTTCCTGAATGAGGTACGGCTCATAGACCTCTTCCAGGGTCCCCGCCTCTTCGCCGACGGAGACGGCGAGGGACCCGATCCCAACCGGGCCGCCGGAAAACTTTTCTATCATGGTCAGCAACATGCGCTTATCCATTTCGTCCAATCCGTCGGCGTCGATATCCAGCATGGACAACGCCTTGTCAGCCACTTCAGGGTCAATCCGGTTCCCCGTCTTGACCTGGGCATAATCACGGACCCAACGCAACAAGCTGTTTGCGATTCGCGGGGTACCGCGCGCGCGCCCGCCGATTTCCCGCGCACCGTCTTCCGTAATGTCCACGTTCAGGATACGCGCCGAACGCAGGATGATGGCCTGCAAATCTTCGGCCTCATAATAGTCCAACCGATTCGTCAAACCGAAACGCGACCGCAACGGAGCGGTCAACAACCCGCTGCGCGTCGTGGCGCCGATCAAGGTGAACGGCTCAAGATTCAAGCGCACGGACCGGGCGTTGGGCCCCTGATCGATCATGATATCGATCACGAAATCCTCCATGGCCGAATAAAGGTATTCCTCCACCGCGCGTTGCATGCGATGGATTTCATCAATGAAAAGAATGTCGCCCCGCTCCATATTGGTCAGCAAGCCGGCCAGATCGCCCGGCTTATCGATTACCGGGCCGGACGTGACCTTGATATTCACGCCCATAGCGCTCGCAAGGATATAAGCGAGAGTCGTCTTCCCGAGGCCGGGCGGACCGGAGAGCAGCACATGGTCCAGCACGTCGCGCCGCCCTTTCGCCGCCTCGACGAACAGTTCCAGCCGTTCTTTCACCTTGGTCTGACCGATGTAATCCTCAAAACGTGCAGGACGCAAAGACACCTCGAACTCAGTGTCGGCCTGATTGAGCGTATCGGTTATGAAACGGTCTGACATGGGCGGGGTTCAGTGTTCAGTGTTCGGTGTTCGGTGTTCGATGTTCGATGTTGGAAGTTGGACGTTCGATGTTCAATGTTCGATGTCTTCCGTCTTACTTCTCACTTCTTACTTCTTACTTCTTACTTCTCACGAAGTAATCATCTCTTCTGTTCAAACTCGGTGCTCCATCATTAAGACCTCATTGGCCAAGCAGAGCGCGGCGCACGATTTCTTCTACGCTGACGTCTTCCGTGTCGCCGGCAAAAACGTGCCGCACCATTTTCCGGGCGTCCGCCTGTTTATAGCCCAACGAGATCAGGGCCAGGATCGCGTCGCGCATGCGCAAATCATCCGCACCCGGTTCGTCCGCGCCCGAAACCGCTTCCAGCGCTTCTCCCTCCGAAAGGCGATCGCGCAACTCGATCACCATCCGCTCCGCGGTTTTCCGGCCGATCCCCGAAATGGAATGCAGGCGTTTCACGTCGTTCTCCGCCACCGCCGCTTTCAACTCGCGCACGGACATGCCGCTCAGGGCGCTCAACGCGATCTTCGGTCCGATCCCGGTGATCGACAACAACAACTCGAACATTTGCCGTTCCCCGGCCGTGACGAATCCGTACAGGGTCTGTGCATCTTCGCGCACATGATGATAGGTCAACACACGGCACACGCCGTTTTCGGCGCGCAACCGATCGAAACTGGACAGCGGAATGAATACTTCATAACCAACCCCGCCCACATCGATGACGATGCGCGTGGGCTGTTTATCAATCAGCCGGCCTTCCAGATACGTAATCATAAGTGCTGAACGTGTTCCTATCCGAGGTGTGCTTCAAGCCATGCCCGGACCTGTTCCCGGTTGCGATACCCCAGGAAATCATCCACGACGACCCCGTTTTTGAACAAATAAACCAACGGCACGGATTGTACATGAAAGCGGTCGACTAAGCCAGGGTTCTCGTCTACGTCTACCGTTGTGAACTTGATCCGCCCTTCGTACTTCGCCGCCATTTCCGCCAATATGGGCGATAACGCCCGGCAACGCCCGCACCAAGCCGCCTGAAAATCCACCACCACCCACGACGGCGCCGCCTCCACCGCATCTGCGAATGTCGCGTCGGTCACGTCCACGACCTCGCCCATCTCAGCGCTACGGCGCTCACGCCCGGATTCGACCAGGAAAACGACCGCGACGAGCAACAACAACGCCGGAACGTATTTTCGAAACCCTTTTTTCATAAACCTATCGGCCTCGCGTCATCGATTCCCTCACTGCACGGCTTGCAGGAAGTCGCCGCGTTGCGCCCGGCCCTCCACCAGCGTCGCATGAGCGGACACCGGGTGCACCGTATGGATCTCCAGTTCTCCGACAATCCGGCCGGGCAGTTGTTCAATGACATCGCCTGTGGTCGGGTCTGTAATGCTGCGCCCCTCTTCGCGCACAAGAAATCGTTGTCCCGGACGCAAGCCGACGTTATCGCCGCCGTTCACGATCACCGTATCGGGGCCGCCCTCCGCCACGCGCGGTTCCCAGCGTTCGCGCGGGATATCCGACAGGATCCGGCGTACGGCCCGCTCCATGGCCGACTGCGTGGCGCGGCCCAGCGGGGTGCGGAAATACGCGTCCCCGCCAAAAGAAAGGTCGCGATAGTCCACCGCGGCGCCGAAACCGCCCCGCGACGCCGACCCCTCGGTGCGTACGGCGGAAATGATCTCGCCCGTCTCCACATCCGACACGGTCACATACAAACCCACACGCGCCCGAGCGCCGCGGATCCGTGCGCGCGCGCCCGCTGCGCCGAACCAGCCGGACGCATCGCCCGACACGGTGAAATCCGTAACCACACCCCGGATCAGATAGCGCGCGTTCATCAGCCGGCCCCGTTCCACCCGACCTTCGCGCCGGAACAAGTCTCTGCCCTGCCGGACAATCTCGCCCACGACCCCGTCTATATGTTTCCGTTCCAGGACCGTAACTTCATCGGCATGCAACAAGCGCTCGATCATGATCTCCGCCATGCCGCCGCCGAGATTCCATTTTCCGCTGAAATTCGCGCGATTTTCAAAATCCGTGACGGCTACCACGGGTGGAATGATCGGTGCCTCCGAAGCGGCTTTCGGACGCGCCGCATCGCGTTGATAGTAAGGGTGCGCACAACCTGCCAGACTGACCAGAACGACAAGCAGACACAACGCGTATGGAGACGGTTTCTTCATGCCCTTCGAAGACAATCTCCTCTCTGGTGCGACACGTCGCGTTATTGCGGGGCCATCTCCTTCACCGCCGCCAGGACTTCCTCCGGATACAGCGGTTTCAGAAAGAAACGTTTGACGTTGGGAAATTGTTTCATCTCCTCTTCATCGAAATCGGGGAAGCCCGCCACGACGATCACCGGCACATCGATCTGTTCCGACGCCATCAACATCAGCAACTCCGCTCCGTTCAAGCCGGGCATGCGAATATCGATGATTGCCCCCCGGCATTCCGGTTTCTTCAGGTGTCCATAAGCGTGTTCGCCGTCATGCACCACCTCGACGTCATACCCCGCCTCTTCCAAAAGCGAGCGAAGCAACTGCGTCATTACCTTGTCGTCGTCTGCCACCAGGATCATGAAAAGTCTCCGTATAGATTATTGCCATCTTAGAGATCGCCCCACGTCTTGTCACGCGCATAAGATGGGGGACTGGGGACGGCGGTGGACGGGAATCGTAGCCGCCGCCGTGAGGCGGTGGACGGATAAACCACAGGGTTTGGCAGCCACGCTGTAACCCGCCTTCGTCCCAAGGGGACTACGGCGTGCCATGCCAGCGCGGCTACGAAAACGGACGTAACCGTCAGCGCACGCCCGGCACGTTACTCCTCCAAGCCGCCGGGATACTCGACACCGATTTGGTAGAAGTACGTGGGCGAGCCCTCCGCGTCCGTATCCTCGTAAATATTTTGCGGCGGCGTAGCCGGCAGGTTCGTCGCAATGCCCACAAATCCTTCCGTGCCGGACATCAGATCGTCGCTGCGCCGAATGTGATACATCCGATCGCTGACCGACGACCACCGCAAGACCACGCCGTCCTCACTGGTCATTTCCACCTCATCAAGGCGGAAGAACGCATTCGGATCAACCGGGCTGATGCCCGCGATGTAAGCCTCGCGAATCGTGTTGACCTGATTCGACGCCATGCCTTGGACATCCACCGTCGCCGGATCCGGATAGTATTGTTCGAGCCACGTATGCGGCACCCCGTCGGTGTGCTGTTCGGCGCCCGAAACCTCGAAGCCGATCGCGAACGAGAAGTTGTTGGTACCCACAACTTCCACCTGATGGGTCTGCGCCTGATTGCGCATGCGCACCGTGGAGAACGTGACATCCTGTCCGGGATCATCGTCGCCCGCCCCGACGTTGAACCCGGTGGAGTATCCGTCGCCATAAGCCAGCCGCGCAGCGACTACGACATCGTTCGGCCGCGCATGTTCGAGCGTCATCACACCGCCCTCATGCAGCTCATCGGACAGATGTTCCTGTCCGTGCAACAACAGGCCGTGCAGATCCGGCGAAAAACCGTGCCGCACATACAAGATCCCGTCGTGCAATGAAGGATCCACGCTGTAATTGACTTCGAACCAGTTCGATGTGTCGTCCAGCGTAATGGTCTTGGCAATCGACCCGTCATCGGAGGTCAACGTCCAGCCATTCGCGGCGGGCGCCGCACTGTAAACCTGATTGACGTAATCAATCGTGCCGGCCCACCAATCCTTGAGGCCCGACGTGCGGAAGGCTTCGATGCGTCCGTCACCGTGCACGTTGAACGCGCCCTCGTATTCGGTGTCCGAGCCGGAATAGCTGAGGAAGTTGCCCATCGTCTGGAATACGCGTCCGTCCGCCGGATTGCGCACCCAGGCTCCGATCATGCGCCCACCGGTCCGTTCCAGCACGGCGAATACGTTCTGGTTATAAATGAGGAATTCGTCCTCACCATCCAGATCGATATCCTCCGCCACCGCCACCGTTTCGGTCAGCGTATCGGCGGTGTCCGCCCATTGATCCACGCGGGCATAAATCGCCGCACGGCGCGTTTGCGCGGCGGCATTCCGGGCAAATGAAGCCAGCGAACGGAAATCGGTATCCGGATTGATGTAGGTGCCGATGCTGAACTTGCTGAGATCCACATCTTCCTGCTCATGGAACGCCGTCACAAAGGTCGACGCGTGCATCACGCCACGCGCAAGAGCGCTCAATTCGTTGTCATTCACCGAGCCCACTTCGCTCCATGCATTGTCTACGATGCCGCCGAAACCGACGCGTCCATAGGCATCCAGCGTCGGTCCGCCGGGGCGCACTTCGAACTCGGTCGGGGACAGGCCCTCGCGCAAAGGAGACCATCCGTCATACCAGTTTCCATAATCGCCGAGCGTGGCGTATTGGATCCAATCCTGACCGATCATGGAGTCGGCCGATGCGCCGCGATCGATCTGATACCAGTCATCGCCCTCGCCGTCTCCGGTGACATCCACTTCGCCGGCGGCGATCTCTTCAAGCGTCACGACCTCCACCCAGGCCCGATTGGCCAGCCAGCGCACCAGGGCGTCGTAGGCGGCGGCGTTATCGGCATTCAGGAAGTCTTCCCACGAGCTGTGAATGATCAGCACCTGATCCTGCGTGCCGCTGCGCGCCATCTGGTTCAATTGACGCCGCAACGCCATGGGCGCGCCGCCGTCGTGCGCCTGGAAGCGGAAGGTGGAGATGCGGTCGTTGATCGCAAAGGTGTTCACCCCGTTGAAACGATTGATACGATACCCGTCCTGCCCCAACGCGGCTTCGCGGCTGACCCAATGCCAGATATGCATCATCTGGTCCACCAACGTAAAATCATACCCGATCTGGCTGATCTGATCGAACGCGGCATTGTCCAGGATGCGTTCGGGCGGATAGAATACCGCCTGCTGGCTCATATCGTAGCCGTATATGGCGTTCAGGAACTCGTGGGCCAACGCCACGCTGTCTTCCGTGTAATTGGACGTGAAGTACGGCGCGATATGATCCGAGAAGGTGGTTGCGAAAGGCGATATGATTCCCTCGTTCATGAGCGCGCCCAGACGGGCGTTGAACGATGGTCCATCGCGCCACGGCTCTTCGGCGCCCGGATCCGCTTTCGCCCATTGCATGGCGGTTGCCAGCGTCGGCGTGATATGCAGGTTCAGCGGCACGCCGAACACCTCATGCGCGTCGATGGGGCGGAAATAGCCGGCGCCTGCGTTGTTGTTGATCAGGTCCTGAATCTGGCTGCCCGGCCGGATCTGCTGATTCCCATGAATCACCAACGCCACTTTCGCACGTCCGCCGCGATGATCGCCCGGGATCCAATGATGCAACACGCTGCCGGCGCCTTGCAGGCCAGCCTGAGCGGAATGATGACTTTCCGCGATATAATCATTGAAGATCGAATCGCGAATGTCGCTGCGCCCCCCGATGTCGCCGGGACCTTGCGGATCGTTGCCGGTACCGCTCTTGGTGGTATACACCTGGAAACGCAGATCGGCTGGATTGGCGCCGGACCAGCCCGCGTCGATCAACGCTTGTCGGTCAATCGCGAATTCCACGGCGTCGAGCTCGGAGTTGAAATACGCGCCGAGATAGTACTCGGGCCGCATCTCCACGCCGCCATCCACAAAAATATCGTCGCCGAACACATTGGAATTGTTTTCCGAATCCATATCCACATAGACCTGTCCGATACTGGATTCATAAACGGCCACCACCACGCGCCAACGCATCTCGGTCAGCGTATCGACCTCATCCGGCAGGACGCGTTCGCCGATGGTATCGCCGAAGTTGATCGCCACGTACAGATCCACTTCGCCCTGCTCCGCATACGCTTGCAGGTCATGGAAATCGACCCGGAAATAGACGCGCCCCGATCCGCCTTCGAGCGGATCGCCGCCATCACGCGAATAGAAGGCCACCATGTCGCGGGAATCGTCCCAACCGTCCCAGGCCCGGAAGATGTCGCCGCCCCGATGATTGGACCCGTCGCCGTCATAGGCGTCCATGGCCCGCAAATCGTCCCAGTTCCAGTCGACGAATTCACGGAAACGCATCGTTCCATCAACTTCGCCGATTTCTTCGCCCGGCCCGATCACGATGGTGCCTTCCGGCGGGGGTACCGGCTCGATCGGCTGGCGAGGATCTGTGCCGTTCAGGAAGTGATCCATATTCGTGAATCCGTCACCCGTAATATCGCCGTCCGGACCGTTGACCGGGTCACCGGGCTCGCCGGTCGCCCAATTGTACACGCCGTCGTCCAGCGGATCGAGGCCGTAGCGCACCTTCCACCCATCCGGCAGGCCATCGCCGATCGTGTCCACAGCCAACGGATCGGTTTCCGTGATCAACAATTTCGGCCACCCGCCGCTCTGTTCGGTTCCGGTCCCGTCCCGGTCATAAGCGGCAAAGAGCGCGTCATAATCCACCGCACGCGACATGATCGGCGCATATTCCATGCCTTCCAGGTGGTTGTCGGGCGGATTGTTGTTGTCCCAGTAGATGATCTCCAAATCATCGGGCATCAGGTTGAACTGGAAGAAGTCGCCGTTCCAATCGGTGTAGTCCAGCTCTTCCGTTGTTTCGTTGCTGTGCAACAGGTACATGTTTACCCGACCGTTGCGGCTGACGTCGCCCTGACCGTCAAGCAATCCGTCGCCGATCGTGTCCGAACTATTCGGATCCGTTTCCAGCAACCGCGCGTTGCTGGGCAACCGGTTCAGGTCCACGCGCGAGGTGTTGTACACGGTCGGTATGTTGGGATGCATCAGGATCGCTTCGACCTTGCCGTTCGTTCCCAGCAAACCGATATCCACGCGCCCGTTCCGGTTCAGGTCCTCTTCATGATCTTCTAATCCGGAGCCAGACGTATCGGCGCGGCTCGGATCGGTCATGGACCCGGTGATCTGGTCCATGCGCCCCGCAAATTCGCGGAAGTCCGGATGCCAATTGTTGTCAAAGGTATTGTAGAGTGGCGGATCAAGATTGCGAATGAAGTTCGGGAACCCGTCCCCGTTGGTGTCGGCTTCCAAATCCGTCGCTCCGGGGTCCAGCGGCGCCGTCAGGCCAAGCTGCAACCCGTCGGGCAACTTGCTGCCGTCCGAAATCGGCATCAACGGATCGGTGCGCCCGGTGATCAGATGTATGTGCACATCACCGGTGTTCCAGAATTCGGAATCCTGTTCCGGCAAGGGCACCTGTGTTACCTCCATGTCGTCCGGTATACCGTCGTTATCGGAATCGCCGCTGCCGTCTTGTTCCACCAACTGCCGGATCCGCACCGGGATGGTGCGCAGGGAACTGTTCACGGGCTCGCCGCCCGGCGTTTCCGCTCCATAGGCCGTGAACGTATAGGTCCGCGCCGTCATATTCGACCAGGTGAAGAACCACGACACATTGTTATCGTTTGTCACCGGACCGGACGTCAACGAAGCCGAGCCCGCGTCATTCGCGAATTCAATCCACACATCCTTAATTTCCGGATCGGAATCGACCCGAATCGTGTACTGACGGTCTTCCGGCTCGGGTTCGGGCATGGCCGGCAGAAAGATTTCCGTCTGGCGCCCGTTCGAATCGAATTGTTCCGGATCGACGACGACGAGATTCGGCGGCAAGGGTACGGGCGCGGCCCGGACACTGCGCGTCGTCTGGAGCGTGATGTCGTCGCCGGTTACGTGGGTGACCTCGACCAGGTGATCGAATTCGGAGTCGCCGTTGTATAACTGCGGCATATCATATTCCAACGAACCCAGTCCGCCGCCGATCGAGCGGTTGATGTTATACGCATCCCTGGGTTGCGGCGAACCGTTGATGCGTATCAGGAACCGGTCAAGCAGGGTTTCGTCGTCAATACCAAAACCCAGGGATTCCTCGAAGTGAACGCGCATGGTCCATCCTTCTTCCAGAACCTGACCGTCTTCCGTCGGCCAATCAAAGAAGAAACGCAGTTCCGGGGCGTCCGTAGTCACGTTGCGCTCGAGGATGGTGTAATGGCCTTCTTCCTCCGTCAGATTGAGGTTGGTTGAAGACGACAATTCGCGCAGCAACACACGAACGGTCGCCTGGCCTTCCGACGGAATGTTCCGATAAGTAAACCGCCATTCCCGTTCGTAATCGCTGTCGACATCGAGACTCGGGGTCACCTCACTGGCTTGCGCCCAGTGCGCCTCGCCGAGTTCGTTGGTACCGTTGCCGTGCGTGGCGCTGTCGTTACCCGGATCGCTATCCTCGATATTGAACCACACCTCCGTCACGGTCGGATCGGTGCGCACCACCACGCCGTATTCCTGGGACGGCAGCGTTTCGTTTTCGGTCGGGAACTTGATTTCACCGGTCGGCCGCTCGAGGTCGAGATAGAACGTCTGCTTGAAGGTGTTGTAGATCGGCGCGGCGTCGTCGCGTTGAAGAAATGCCCGGACCTGAATGAAGTTCATGCCTTCCTGCAAACCGGTCTCCATGATCGGGTTGCCTTCCA
>SLGY01000024.1 GCA_007136425.1 Kiritimatiellia bacterium | reverse complement strand
GCCTCCGGGCTTTGCAAGCAAAGCCCCTACAGAAACACGCCTGATGCGTCACCCCCACAAAATAGCAAGCAGGCCGAATGAGCGGGCGGGACGTAAACAGCAGAACTATGCTTGGAAACGGGGTGGTGCGCATGTACACTCAACAGCCATGAATTTCGTCGGCGGGATAGGGCGTTTTTTTGTTGATCAGGCGCGAGGGGTCGCCTATCTGGCGGCGGTGATCGCGGCGGCGCTGCGGCTTTCCGTTCTGCCGCGCCATTGGCCGCAAACCGTGCGCAACGTGTTGGCGCGTCAGATCCTCTTTACCGGGGTGGAAGCGAGCCGGTTCATCTCGCTGATTGCGGTGTTGGTCGGAATTTCCATAGTGGTCCAGGTGCAACTGTTGCTGACGCGGTTGGGCCAGACGGAAATGCTCGGACCGATCCTGGTGGCGGTGATTATTCGCGAGCTGGGCCCGTTGCTGACGAATTTCGTGGTGATCGGCCGGAGCGGGGCGGCGATTACGACGGAATTGGGCAATATGCGGGTGAATGGCGAGATTCATGTGCTCGATGCGCAAGGCCTTGATCCGTTCACCTATCTCGTGTTGCCGCGCATCATGGGGATGATGATTTCCATCTTTTGCCTAACGATCGTGTTTATCGTGGTGGCCTTTGCCAGCGGTTTTGTGAGCGGTGCGTTGATGGGCGCCAGTACGGGAACGCCGTTGATGTTCATAGACAGTGTGATGGGCGCGTTGACGCCGGCGGACGTGTTCAGCCTGTTGGCGAAGACGATGATCCCGGGATTGGTGACGGGCGCTATCTGTTGCACGGAAGGCATCAGCATCGAAGGGGCGGTGACGGAAGTCCCGCAGGCGACGACGCGCGCCCTGGTCCGGTCGGTGGGGGCGTTGTTTGTCGTTTCGGCGCTGGTGTCAATATTGATCTACATATAACGAAACGGGATGACAACGGAGATCCTACAATTTGATGCGGTAACGCTGCCTGCGACGGACGGCTACGACGAGCCGGTGTCCGGCATCGATTTCGTCTTGCGCGCGGGGGAATGCGCGTTGATCGAACTCGAGGAGGAACGGGCCTGTCCCCCGTTCGCGGACACGGCGGAAGGATTGTCGGAACCGGCGTCGGGCCGCGTCCTCACGGAGGGCCGGGATTGGATTACGCTTGCGCCGGATGAAGCGGTTGCGCGGCGAAGCGGGATCGGGCGCGTGTTTGAGCGGCACGCGTGGGTCAGCAATCTGGATGTGGACGAGAATGTTACGCTGGCGCAACGCCATCACACGCGCCGTCCGCCGGATGAGATCCGGGATGAAGCGCTGCGTTGGGCCGCCCGGTTCGGGCGCGATACGTTGCCCGCCGTACGCCCGGTCTGGGCGTCGCGTCGGGATCTGATGATGGCGCAATGGGTGCGCGCCTTGCTGGGTGCGCCGCGTCTGATTATCCTGGAGGAACCCACGCGTGACATGAAGAAGGACGACTGCGACCGCCTGATACAGGTCGTGCGGGAGCGCCGCGCGGAGGGCACGGCCGTCATGTGGCTGACGAGCGATATGCGCCTGATAAATAATGAGTCGCTTGATCCCGGTTTTCGGGCTAGAGTACAGGGTGCGAGTTGGGAGACGTTGGAATGAAGAAGCCGTTCAAGTTTCGGTATGTCAATGAGATCGTGGGCACGTTTGTCCTGCTTGTGCTGGCTTTGTTGATTGCCGGCATTGTCGTTACCGGCCGTGCGCAGGGTTGGTTCGAGCCCACGTACGAAATCCGCGCGGAATTTCCGGAGGAAGGGACGATGGGATTGCGGCGCGGATCGGAGGTCCGCGTCCTGGAAACGCCGGCGGGCATGGTCGCGGATATTTCCCCGCGCGAAGACGGGGTTATGGAGGCGGTGCTGCGCGTACGCGGCCGATTCTTCCAATATATCCGCGAGGATTCGACCGGGGTGGTCAAACGCGCTTTTGCCGTGGCCGGCGATTCTTTTGTGGAAATCACGCGCGGTCGGGGCGCCCCATTGCCTGAAGAAGACGCTTATATCTCGATTGTTCAAGACACCGAACTGCTGGACCTGGCCGAAGAGTTGTTGGAAGAAGTCCGCGCCACCACGGTGCCGGCCATCGAACAGTTGCAGCGGTTACTGGAGGAATATACGCGGTTGGGCGAAGACTTGCGCGATCCGGAAGGGGACATGCAGGAGCTGTTGGCGAGTGTGAATCGTATCGTACAGGGGTTGGAAGCCGGGGAAGGGGCGGCCGGCAAGTTGTTGCGTGATCCCGACGTAGCCGATGAAGTGGAAACGATGTTGGCGCGTGTGCATGACGCGCTGAACGAGGTGAATAAGATCCTGGGCGACGTGGCGGAGACGACGGAGAAACTGCCGCGCATGGGCGACCGCGTGGCGGGCGAGTTGGAGGACGTGCCCGGCCTTGTGTATCAGACGCAGGCCACGTTGCAGGAGGCGGAAGTGTTGATTGCGGGTATTCAGCGGCATTGGTTGATCCGACGACATATCGACAAGGAAACCCGGCCCGACGATGAACGGATGGCGCCGTCGGTGTTGGTCGGGGCGGGAGAAGAAGACCGATGAAGGCGATGATGTCACGGAATCGGGCTCAAGTGTTCAGTGTTCGGTGTTCAGTGTGGAGCCAAAGCCTGTTCTGGAAGGTCCTGATGCTCGTCTTAGCGGTATTCTTGACCGCATGCGGCGGGCCGCGGGCGGGATCGCGTCCGGAGGTGCGGAAGGATGCGTATTATCATCGCATGATCACATCGGGCCACGGCGCATTTGAGCGCGGGGACATTTCGCGCGCGGCGGAGTTGTACGAAAACGCATTGATCCGCGCGCAGCTGATGGATCGGCCCGAAAAGATTGGTGCGAGCGCCTACAACCTGGCTTTAAGCCGCATCGCCTTGGGCGCGCTTGACGAGGGGCGCGGGTTATTGCAGGAAGCGCGCGCCGAACTGCTTCGGGCGGGCGAGAGCGGCGTGGACACGCTGATTGCCGAGGCGGAGGTGACGCGTCGGCTGGGAGACACCGAAGCCGCTCTGCAGTTGACCGACGAGGCCGTGGCGGCGCTCGAAGGCGTGCGCGCCCGCGCCATGCG
>SLGY01000081.1 GCA_007136425.1 Kiritimatiellia bacterium | reverse complement strand
TCGGCTCTGGCCGATACCGCGGAAAAGATCCGCGCCGCACTGGGCCCGTGATGATCAGGGCATCATCGGGGCCGTTTCGGGCGCCGCCGGCGCATCCATCATTTCAATATCGGCCGCCTCGCGCAATTCCGTGACGTAAGCGCGCAACGCTTCTTCCCTCGATTGGGAGATCAGGAATTGCGCGATCTGGTCCCTGCTTTCGTCGAGCGAAGCGGTACCCTCTTCATGGCGCTCGTGGACTTGAATGATATGATAGCCGAAATCCGTTTTCACGATCTCGCCGATCTCGCCGATGGCCTGAGTGAACGCCGCCTGTTCGAAAGGCGGTACCATCTGTCCCCGGACGAACGTGCCCAAATCGCCGCCTTGCATGGAACTCGGACAATCCGAATGCGCCTGGGCGATTTCAGCAAAATCCGCGCCATCCAGCAGTTCCTGCCGAAGGGATTCCGCCTTTTCCAAAGCCTCTTCCTGCGCGTCCGGGCCGTCGCCGGGTTCAACGCTCAGGAGTATATGGCTGGCTGAGACCCGTTCGGGCATGGCAAAATATTCGTCCCGGTGCTGTTCGTGAAAGCGCGCAATCTCTTCCTCGGTGGGATCGACGGGATCACCCACCTTGGCTTCCAGTAGCTTGTTGACGCGGACATCCCGCGCAATATTTTCCCGGAACTCGTCTTTGCTCATCCCGATTTGCGTCAATTGGTCTTCCAAAGACAATTCCGGCGGTATCTGTTGCCGGTACCGAGCGATCGTTTCATCGATTTCCTGTTCCGAAACTTCGACCGCCTCCTTGTCCACCTCATCAAGCAACAATTGTTTGATAATCAGGTTATCCATGGCGCCTTGCAGTATTTCCTCCTGCATCTGGGCCAACCGTTCCGGCGGCACACGACCTTGCATGCGACCGGCAAGGATATTGAATTCGGTCATTAAATCCGCTTCCGTAATTTCCGTGCCATTCACGCGGGCGATCACACGGTCCAAGTCCCGCGCAGGCTGTTCCGCCGGCGCGCCCACGTCATCAAAAAGGTCCACGGCCTGGGCGAGGTCTACGTCTTCCTGTACGGCGTCGTCTGGCGAGCGTCCGCACCCGGCGGTCAGGGCCGCAAGCAGGCCTGCCGCCGTAATGAGGTGAACGGTCTGTGAAATGGATGATCCGAAGAGACTTTTCATAAGGCTTATGGTACTTCCTGTTGGCTTCACTCTTGTATTTGTGTCCTGAGACCGGTCGCCATCGATATCACTGGCTTTTGTCCGGTCTGATTGATTCTTTCAAAATATGCCTGCCGTCGGGGGAATAGTCAAACACGGATACGTTCCGTACCCCATGCGCCACGCGGCCTCAAAACCGGGAGCGGGCGAGCTCTCAATCAGACATTTTCCAGTGGATAATTTCGGGGCCTTATTGTATATTTCCGATAGTATAGCCAATGGACCTATTCAACGAAACGGAGGGGCGGCTATTGGTTTGCCTTTAAATGGTTGACAATCAATGTTTGGCCGCGTCAAGCTACAAGGCAAATTGGGAGATGGAAAAATCCATCCGACGAATCATGCGACGCCGTAATGGGTCAAGCATTCGACTTGGCCGGGCAAGGGGTAACGGAGTGAGGTAAAGTATGGCTGAAGAAACAGTGCTGGACGACGTGGGTACGGAGGATGTATCGGGGGCGCGGCCCAGTACCGATGCCAACATTGTCATTCAGTTATTGGCCGGTCTGGTTGGCACGGTGGCTGTGGCGTTTGCCGTTTATCCGTTACGTGATATGGCGCCGGGTATCGCCTACGTGTACGGCATTATCAATGAGCGCGGACCGGTACAGTATTTTGAGTTGTTCATGGCGTTCATGGTGCTCGCGCTCGTGGTGCTGAAGTCGCGTATCGTACGCGACCAATTGCGTGTCGTTGCGGAAGGACCGATCAATCTCGATCTGGATCTGGCGAATGACGACGAGATCATGGATGTGCGCCGCCGTGTTCGCTCCGACGAAGCGTATACCTGGAGCATTCTCCTGAACCGAATCGATCGAATGTTGGCGCTTTGGTTGGGGACGAAGGATACCGCCCGCATTGCCACTTGGGCCAACGCGGAATCCGAGCGGGACGCCAGCGCGTCCGATTCGTCGTATGCCATCGCCCGCGTGCTGATTTGGGCCATTCCGATTCTCGGATTCATCGGCACGGTGATGGGGCTGGGCGGCGCGGTAGCCGGTTTCTCCGAGTTCCTGGCGGGTGCAGCCGGCCTGGAAGCGATCCAAGAGGCCATTGGTGACGTGACCAGCGGTCTGGGTATGGCCTTTGACACGACCCTGCTGGCGCTGATTCTTTCCGTTATCCTCATGTTCCCGTTGTCCGTTGTGCAACGACGCGAGGAAAACCTCCTGCTGGAAATCGACAATTACCTCGACGACATGCTCATGTCCCGCTTCCCGGCGGCCGAACAACAGCCGATCGTGATCGAGAATCTCGAGGACTCCATCGAAGCGGCCTTCCGACGGTATATTCCGGATCCGGACCGCTATGAGGAAGTCTTTACCAATGCCATCGACCGCGCGGCGGGCAGCGTGGAGGAACGTTTCACGGCTTTGACGAAGAATTACGAGGGAACGCTCAACGAGCTGACCGCACGCTTGTCGGCGAGTATGGCAACGGTGGGCGATACGTTGGAAAGTTCCATGCGCAAGATTGTAGAAGACGTGCGCTCGGAAGAAACCGAGTTCCTCAATCGCCGCAAGGCCATGTCCGAAGAGGAATTCCAGCAGTTCAAGCAGATGAGCGAAGAGATGCAACAGGCCTCCACCCGGGTCGCGGAACACTATCGGGAGAGCGCCGAATCGCTGCAGAAGACCACGCGCGAAGCGAGCGAACAATCGCTCAGCGCGGCGGAGCAGTTGAGTCAACGCATGGAGGATGTCGTCAAGCTCGCCAACGGGATCCAGGACTTGCTGAAGATCGAGCAGGCCGTAGAAAAGAGTTTGAAGGATATCGCCGCGTCCGAAGAATTGCAGCAGACGCTGCAATCCCTGCGCAGTCACCTGCAAACAACCGACGATTTCTGCAAACGTTTGAGCAAACCGCGTGTGATCACGTTACGAGAAGATG
>SLGY01000179.1 GCA_007136425.1 Kiritimatiellia bacterium | reverse complement strand
TTGTTGATGAGGTTGGCGGTCAGGAACGGCGGGAAACTATTGGTTGCAGAGCCCGCCGATTGCATGGGGGGCAGGACTCCTTGATCGCACAGCACATTGTAATGCAGCCGCGCCTGCTTCAGTCCGTCCGCCTCCGCCGTGCAGCCCGGACGCAATTGATAGTGGATGGACATGACTTCGTTCGTCCCGATATCGCCGATCGTCCAGATCAGGCGATTGGACTCGATCACGGGATCGAAACCGGTAATGGGCGTACCCGCCAAATCGTTCACATTACTGAAGACCGTGGTACCCGAAATGTAGTCGAAGGACGCGATCCCGCTCCCGTCCTGGTCCAGATCCAGCACCACCTCGACATCATAGGCGGGGAACAATCCCTCGTTCACGCCGCCCTCCGGACTGGGTGACATCAGCAGGTCGATGCGCCCCTCCACGGCGCCACAGGCTTCCGCAATAGGAATCCGTTGCAGAGCGATATCCATCTCGGTCTGGCCCACGTTCCACAACACACTGCGCGCTTGGCTGCCGCAACCGGCTACCGAAAGGGTGGAGACATCCACAAACTGGCCCGGAACGGCCACGCTAACCGGCCATTGTATGACCAGCTCGGTAATTGCAGACGGATCGGGAAAGGCCGAACCATTCAATCCGGCAAGGTCAATGACCAGATTCGGTGACGTTTGGGTGATGGCCGCGGAGGCGGTCACATTGGAGCCGTCCACCGCCACAACCACTTGGTTGGAGGTGTCGAGATAACCGTTGCCTCCCGCCAAATCCGAGGAAAACACCAAGCCGCTCCAATCCGACACGTTCGTGAATGAAACGAAGCTGTGCGTAACCGTCACCGGATCGCACACCTCGGTCAGCGATGGCGTGACGCTTTTCGAACTGGCAAAGCTACAAGCGTTGGTAAAGCCGGGGTCGGCGCAACCCGCGCCCAACGAAAGGTCGAGCGGATACAGGAACCCGCTGCCGGCCACGTCGCGCGGACAGTCCTGACAATCCATATACGTGGACGCGAAGACCTGATTGAACAGCGTGGCCCCGGACGGGACCGCGCACGGATCGGAAATAACCATGTCGAAGGAGGTCGTCAATACGCCGCTACCCGCCCCGGGCACGAGGTTGGACCAGATGACCGAACCGCCGGAAAGGACGCCGCCCGCCGAGATATTGTCCACGGACAGGCTGGCGTGACTCGGGAAAATATCCGTCAAGGTAATCTCTTCGGTGCCGACAAAGTTTGTGTAGGTCAGCTCGACACGTACGGGGAACGAACCATCGTCGCCTGACACGGAACCCGGCATGATCTTCGTGACCGAGGCAAACGGCTCGTCCACCACCTCGGTCGTGGTGAAAAGAACCGGCCCGGAATAGGGGTTTCCGCAGCCGTCATCGTAATCATGGAAGAAGTAGATTACCTGCTCGGAAACGTCAATCGGGCAATCGCCGCCTGCTTCCACATTCACCACGATACTCGTTTCGCCGCCGATCAGAATGTTGCCGACGTCAATGACCCCGTTCGTATCGACTTGCGCGCCGGATATGCTCCACCCGTCGGGCAGCAAGGAAGTAATTTCCAGGTTCACGACGGGCCCTACATTCGGTCCCGCCGCGTTGGTCAAGTGCAGGGTGATCGGGCTTCCCGAACAATAGTCCACATCCAGCGGCGCCGGTTCCACGGCGCCCGTAAGATTGGGGAAACGATCCAGAAACTGGATGCCCGCCGTCGCTGTCTCATTCTCCAGCGCGGTATCCTCGCAGATCTCATTCGGCAAAACCGTCAGATCACTACAGCCCCATTGCACATCGGCTTGATTGAACAGGCCTTCACACGCCACCAGTTGCGCCGTAACGACCACATCGACAAACGCGTCTTCCGCCAGATTCGTGAAAGCCGGAATAACCGAACTATCCCAAACCACATTACTGCCATAGGGCGGAACGTTCGTCGGATTGATACTGAACCCGGTGAATTCCAGCCCGGGACCCAGCGTATCGCGCAACGCCACATTCTGGGCGCCGCCGAATCCGGCGTTCTCGACGCGCACCGTCCACGTCACCGTATCCAACACGCCCGCCTCCTGCAGGATCGGCGTCTTCGTGACTACCAGGTCCGGTTCATTGACAGGCAGGAACACCGACCCCGTATCCGTATCCGGCGTTCCTGGCGGCTGTTCGAATCCGGCGCGGCTGAAGAACTGGCCCGAGACCGCATCGCAACCGATTTCCACATCAAAGATAATCTCGATTTCATCCCCCTCCTGAAGTCCGGTTGTCACATTGCCTTCGCCGGGGTCGGGCTCTTCTTGCGCCACCCAATCGTTGCGCGTATCGGTATCATTGTTGGCTGGATCACGCGCGATCGAGTATCCCAATGGCGGCACCGGAACGGAAGGACTGAAGGCACCGGTCGAGGCACCGTAGGAGACCGCATCCACCCAATCATCGGCGGCATCCCGCAAGATCACGCCATCGGAGAAGGTATTAAGCCCAGACCCGATGGTCCCGTCTTCGACTTCAAATAATTGCCCTGAATAAGTCGGATACAACTCAAGAAAGGCATTCGTGCGCCCAGCAATAATGACAAATTCTCCCGGCTGAATCGTGATCGTCGGGAGCGGATCGACTTGACCGGGTTGTGTGTCTTGCACGGACCAACCATCCAGCGTGATGGCGTTGGTGCTGGGATTGTAGATCTCGAACCATTCGTAATGCTCCTTCACCCCACCGGCAGGCGGGTCAAAGTTAAAGAAGACTTCGGTAATCAGAGGATAGTCGATTCCCGACGGTGTCGCGAGAGCAGAGAAATCCCACACAAGATTGGTGTTGTTATTATTGACGTCCGGATCGGCCGCGGCGTTGGTAAGCGTGATCCCGCCCGGCAGGTTGAGAACCGAGTTGCCGGGCACATAGCTGAAGCTGGCGGAAGGCAGGTCGTTCGTAATGATCAGTCCGGACAGCACGCCCCCGGTATTCACAAACCGGTTGGTGAGCCGTACGACATCGCAATTGGACGCCTCCGGCGGGGCCGTCAACGTCAATGAGACCTGCGCGAATGCGGGGGTGATGAAAAGACTGCAAAGGAAAAAGATCCATTGCACACCATGCAGAAGAGACGACGCCCGCGCC
>SLGY01000109.1 GCA_007136425.1 Kiritimatiellia bacterium | reverse complement strand
CGATTTGGTGGTGGGTGTAGCTCAGTTGGTTAGAGCGTCAGGTTGTGGTCCTGAAAGTCGCGGGTTCAAGTCCCGTCACTCACCCCATCCCCCCTCACAGGCCGAGCCAGGACGTCGCCCCAAGGTAGACCACCCAATTTGCGGCAAGGCTGTACAAGCTGGCGGCGGCGTCGTCCAGCGTGATGCCGGCCCCGCCGGGAACCCGTTCCAACTGGCGCGCGGGCGGCAGCTTGAGAATATCAAAGAAACGGTTGGTACAAAACGCCAACGGCAACACCCACCAGTACTCCATACTGACAGGCAGGCCGATCATGCAGATAGGAAACGTCAGATACTCGTCCGCGACAATGCGGCCGTCGTCTTTCTTCTGAAAAACCTGCTCCGCAATACCGCAGATCGGAATGGCAATCAACGTCAGCCCCACACTCATCAGGATATAACGCTCCAGCCCAAGTTCGAGCGACGCCATACCGATCACGATCAGCACGCCCCAGATACTGCCGACGGTGCCCGGCGCGAACGGGCTGTAGCCCAGACCGAGGCCGGTAGCCAGAAACGTCACGGCGCGCCGCGCCGCACCGGGCTTATCCTTTCCAGCGCTCATTCGTCTTCCTCCATGTATTCGCCCAGGGCAAACCGTAACGCGAGCCAGTCCTCCTGTTGATCCAACCACAGGTGCGCCCCGCTCAACGGCTCAAGCGTATCAATCCATGCACGCGCCTCGTTAAGTCGTTGCCGCGTCTCGCGCGTGCCCCGGGGATCGTCGAACATGAGTTTCATCGACCAGGCCGAAATGGCCATGCGCAAGGTGCGCGCGCCGCCGCTGATATCCGCGTAGCCATAGATGGCGGCGTCGCCCGCGCGCACTTCGCGCTGCCAGCCGCCGAGATCGGCCTCGATAACGGCCTCGGGTTGTTCGTACCTTTCCAATAACGGCATGAGCGCGGACGCATGAGAAGCGAGCACCATCCATCCGTCCACCATGCTGAAGGCGACCCGTTCACGGAAACGGACATTCGCATAAGGCGTGTCCGTCGTGCTCTCCACAACATGAACCGAACGCCCGGCCACGCGCGTTTCCGTTGTAACCAATCCCCACCGGAACGCGGCATTCAAGCGGTCCAGCACGGTGTTCATACGGGTCAACGCAGCGGACTCGTCGCGGATGGGCCACGCCGCCAGCACGGCGGGTACGGACAGGCCCGCGATGCTGCCCGCATACGCGCCGCCGGTGGCGGCAAGCAACAGGAGTTCCGCGTCTTCCTCCTCTTGCATTTCGCGGAATACGGTTTGCACGGCCGGCGGCAACCGGTTCAACCAGAGCCCCGCGCCGGATTCCGGATGCATGCCGACCATGAAGAAAGGCACCGCACCGAAAAATTGGGAAGGCACTTCAATGTCCCGGGTGACCATGGGCGCCATCTCGCCCGGCTCGCGTCGGCACAACGCACCGCGCACGCCGCGTTCGTCCACCTGCTCAAAAGCGAAGAAATATTTCGCCCGGTCACCGCGCTCCGTCGGTCCGATAAACCAGCCCCGGTCCGGATGGGCGTCATTTCCGCAAGGCCCCGCGTCTTCCCGCACGTCTTTACGGGCCATGGGATGGCGCGGCGCAATCCCGTCGTATACGTCAAGAATCCCGCGCACCGCATGCGGATCGCGAGACAAAACGCCGATCAGCATCCCTTCCACCACACTGATGGACAGATGCTCATCGTCCTCGTCCGTATCCACCAGCCAATAAGCGCCCCCGGCCTCGCGCGGCACCATCTCCATGCCGGCCAGTCTGCCGCGAGTCAACAGCCATCGCAACCGGATGCTCTCGCCGCCGATCCACCCCGTCAACACCCACGCGGGATCGCGGCCCGGCCCCAGCTCCGGGACGTGAGTGATCAACACATGGCGCGCGAGCAGCTTATCCATCCACACCCGCAATTCCGGATCGTCCCCCCACTCCGTCAACTCCTCGGGGTCCAGGCCCATCGAGGTGAATAATGCGCGCGCCAACGGATTGGCGGAGAAATCGTCCCATCGTTCAGCCAGTTGATCGTGCCGGATCACAAACTCCGCGTTCGGAGGGATCACGTGATACAAGCGGTCCGGTCGATACGGAACATGGAAGAACCAGAACAGGGCGCCGACGATGAACCCTGCCAGCAAGACCCAGAACAGGATGCGTTTCTTATTCATCATAATCTCTCCATCGATCCCACCAATTCGCCAACGGACGAGAAGCCGTGCGCTTCAAGATAAGCCGCGATCCCGTCCGTCACGTCCAACGCCGTATTCGGATGCGTGAAAGACGCCGTGCCCACCGCGACGGCCGATGCGCCGACCACCAGAAATTCCAGCGCCTCTTCACTGTTCGTTATGCCGCCGATCCCCACAACGGGAATCGAAACGGCGGCGGCCGCTTCCCAGACCAGTTTCACCGCAATGCTGTGAATGGCGGGCCCGGTGAGGCCGCCCGTCACATTCGCCAGGCGCGGACGGCGTTTGGCCACATCCACCGACAGCGCCGGATAGGAATTGATAAGGGAAATGCCGTCCGCACCGGCCTCTTCCGCTGCGCGCGCGAAGACCTTGATGTCCGCTACGTTCGGCGCCAGCTTCGGGATCATCGGAAGCTGTGTAGCACGGCGCACCCCGTCCACCACGCGGCGAAACCCGTCCAGATCCGTTCCGAACACGCCGCTGCCTTCCTTGATGTTCGGGCAGGACACGTTGACTTCCAGGGCATGCACCCCGTCCACCCCGTCCAAGCGCCGGGCCACCTCGACATAATCCTCAACGGACGTACCCCAGATGTTCACGATCACCGGAACATCGTATCCGCGCAAGAAAGGCATGTACCGATCCACGAACCCTTCCACCCCGGGATTGGGCAATCCGATCGCATTGATCAATCCGCTGGGAACCTCCACCGTTCGCGGCGTGGCGTTGCCTTTGGTCGGATGCAGCGCAATCCCCTTGACCACCATCGCGCCCAGCTTATTCAAGTCCACCAACCCGGCATATTCCGGCCCGTACCCGAACGTACCCGACGCCACCATGACGGGCGTCTTCATTTCAAGGCTGCCAATTTTTACGCTGAGATCAGGCATGGGGAAGAGGAATGGTTAATGGTTAATGG
>SLGY01000060.1 GCA_007136425.1 Kiritimatiellia bacterium | reverse complement strand
GGCGGCGCGCCCTACGACCGCTTTAAAGGTCGGCTCATGTTCCCGATCCGGGATGAACAAGGGCGCGTGGTGGCTTTCAGCGGCCGTATCCTCGACGACTCGTCCCCGGCCAAATACGTGAACAGCCCCGAAACCCCCTTGTTCAAGAAGAGCCGGGTCCTGTACGGACTGGATCGCGCGCGGCGCGCGATGACCAACGAACGGCAGGCTATCGTCTGCGAAGGGCAAATCGACGTCATCCGATGCCATCTCGCCGGGATCACGACCGCCGTCGCGCCGCAAGGAACCGCATTGACGGAAGCGCACGCGTTGCTGCTTAAACGCTATGCCGACGAAATCGTGCTCGTATTCGACTCCGACATCGCCGGCCAGAACGCCGCCTTGCGCGGGGCGGAGGTCCTGTTACAGGAAGGCCTGACCGTGCGGGTAGCGGCCCTGCCCGCCGGCGAGGACCCGGACACGCTCATCCGTACGCAAGGCCCTGAAGCGTTTACCGAACTCGTCAACAACGCCCAATCGTTGGTCGCCTTTCAGGTCGGCGTATTGCGCGGACGCGGCGAGCTGGACTCGCAGGCGGGTCAATTGCGCGGCGCGCGCGCCGTGCTCCAAACCATTGCACACGCGCCGAGCGCGATTCAGCGCGAACAATACGTCCGCGAAGCCGCGGAACAATTGAAAACCAGCGAGGACGCGCTGCGCCAGGACATGATGCGCGTGCTGCGCCCGGGCCGGGCGCAGAACATGGATACGGCCTCTGTCCCGACCGCGCCGGACTCCTATCCGCGCAACGAATTGACGCTCATCGAATTGATGATCGCCCACCCGGAAGTGCTGGATCTCGTCAGCCAATACGTTCCCCCCGACGCCGTCACCAACGAAACCTGCCGGAAAATCATCCGGCACATCATGACCATGCCCGAACCCGACCCGGCACGGCTCGCCCAGGAACTGGCCGGCGAGGGCCCGGAAATCCAGCGCCTGGTCGCCAAGACGCAGATGACCGCACGCACGTTGACCAGCGACGAAGCGTCCTGCGTCCATGCCGCCCGGGACATCATCCTCAATCTCCGCATCCGTCTACTCGACCGAAAGATCGGCGCCTGCCGGGATCAAATGAAAGACGCCCCCGCAAAACAGCAGCGCGCGTTGGAAAACGAGCGATCCCAACTCATGTACCTCAAAAAGAAACTCGAAGACGCCGCCATCCGAAAAACGTGGGACGCCACCGTCCCCATCCTCGATATGGACGATTAAATTCTCAAAAATCGGAGGAAATAGGCCCCGAACACTTGACAGACAGGGGCGTTTCGTAAATAGTCTGGTCCCTTCTTGCTATAATAGTATTCGTGTGCCTTTCTGCTGGAGAGTATATGGCAAAATCTGTCAAGAAAAAGAAGACTTCAAAACGAGCAAAGACCGGTGGCGCCAAACGGGCCAAGGCGAAAACGGCGGCCAAAAAGACCGGAACCGGCAGGAAAAGCCCCAAGAAAGGCGCCGGCGCGCGTAAGACCACTAAGTCTGCCAAGTCCACGTCAAAACGAGCGCCCCAAGGGAAGAACGGCGCGTCCTCTCGCAAAGCGGACAAGGTCGTGAAGATCTCTTCGACCGAGGGTGACGCCGGAACGGCGACCGACGCGAAGAAGCAAAAAGGCGCGCCGGACGGTAATCTCGTTCAAATCTCGGTGAACCGCGAAGATCGCAACCAGAAGATCAAGGAACTGATCGCGCTGGCCAGCGATCAGGGCTACCTGACCTACGACGACATCAATGAGTCGATGCCCGAGAGCGTGATCAATCCCGACGAATTCGACGGGATCGTCATTCTCTTTCGGGGTATGGACATCGAGGTCATCGAATCGTCCGAAGTCGAAAAGTTCAAGGCCAGCGCGGAAAAGGAAGAACGCGCCAAACAGGCCCAGCGCATGGATGTGCTGGACGATCCCGTCCGCATGTACCTGAAACAGATGGGTCAAGTCCCCCTGCTGACGCGCGAACAGGAAGTCGAGATTTCCAAGCGAATCGAAGAGGCGGAAATTCGGTCCCGCGAACTGTTCAACCAGTTCGGCTGCGCCACAGACGCCTATCTCGATCTGGCCCAACGGCTCAAGGAAGGGCGGGAACGGTTCGATCGAGTCATCAACGACAAGATGGTGGAAAGCCGCGACAAATACTTCAAGGCCCTCCCCCGGATCGAAACGCAAATCGGCAAATTACATACGGAAACCGGCAAGCGCTTCGCCGCCAGCATCAAGGCGCGACAAAGCAAGGCCCAGCAGGCCAAGTCGCAGAAGGCGCTCGAACAGTCCCGCAAGAAACTGACGCAGGCCTTCGACAAACTGTGCTTCAAGCAAAAAGCCGTCGAAGACATCATGCTCGTCGTGGACAAACAATATCAGGACTATCGCCGCGCGAACGATCATCTCTACAAGCTGCAGCACGGACGCAAAAAAGGCGGCAAAGACCAGGCGGACGCGATCAAGGCCGAGCAACAGGCGCTGAAAAAGATTGAACTCGAACAACGCGTCCCGGTCGATCAGTTCGAGGAGCAATACCGGACCCTCCGACTCTGGCTTCGCAAAGGACTGCGCGCGAAATCCGAAATGGTCGAAGCCAACCTGCGCCTGGTAATCAGCATTGCCAAGAAATACACCAACCGCGGGCTCTCCTTCCTGGACCTCATTCAGGAAGGCAACATGGGCCTCATGAAAGCCGTCGAAAAATTCGAGTACCGGCGCGGCTACAAGTTCAGTACCTACGCCACCTGGTGGATCCGGCAGGCCATCACCCGTTCCATCGCCGACCAGGCCCGTACCATTCGTATTCCGGTGCACATGATCGAAACGATCAATAAACTGATGCGCCTGCAGAAACAACTGGTACAGGAACTGGGCCGCGAACCCACCCCGGAAGAGGTGGCCGAAGAAATGACGCTCCCCGTCGAACGGGTCCGGGCCATCCTCAAGATCGCCCAGCAACCCATTTCCCTGCAAAGCCCGATCGGCGACAGCGACGACACCCATTTCGGCGATTTCATCGAGGACAAAACCGCGGAAAATCCGTCGGACATGACCGCCTACAGCCTCCTCAAAGACCGGCTCTCGGACGTGTTGACCACGCTGACCGAGCGCGAACAGGAGGTATTGACGCTGCGCTTCGGATTGGCCGACGGCTATTCCCGGACCCTGGAAGAGGTCGGACGTAAATTCAACGTCACGCGCGAACGCATCCGCCAGATCGAGGCCAAGGCCCTGCGCAAAATGCGGCATCCGACTCGTATCCGCAAACTGGAAGGATTTTTGGAAAGCGAAAACAAATAGAGAGGACATCCCCATGACATCCCCCCCCGGCGCACCCATTCAGAAGATCGTCAAGCGCAACGGCAACGAGGTCCCCTACGACCGCGACCGCATCACCACGGCCATATTCAATGCGGCCGCTTCCGTCGGCGGCTCGGACCGTGAAACCGCCGACCAGCTCGCCAACCGGGTGGAAGATATCCTCGCCGCCACCTACGGCGCGGCCAGCGTGCCCACCGTGGAAGACATCCAGGACATCGTCGAAGAGACCCTCATCAAGGAAGGCCACGCGCGGACCGCGCGCGCCTATATCCGGTATCGCGCCAAACGCTCCGAAGCGCGACAGGCACGCAAGTTACAGGACCAGTTCTTCGATCATATCCCCTACAAAAAGATTTACGAAGTCCTGCGCTGGAACCTCGACCATAACTGCGATTCCATCGACCACATCAGCCAGGTAATCGAAGACGGGCACTATCCCGACCTCGTGCAGGCGGTGGAAAAACGGTACCATGACGAAGTCTCGCTCGGCGCCGAACAGATGCTCGAACGGATACCCGGCATCCGCATCGTCATCATCGCAGGCCCCTCCTCCTCCGGCAAAACCACCACGACCATCAAGGCCAGCGAACGACTGGCCGAAGCGGGCGTGAGTCTGAAAGCCATCAACGTCGATCACTACTTCTTCGACCTCGAAATGCATCCCAAGGACGAGTTCGGCGACTACGACTACGAGACGCCGCAAGCGCTTGACCTCGAACTCATCAATCAGCATTTGTCCGAACTGCTCGAGGGCAAAACGATCAAGACGCCGCATTACGACTTCAAGACCGGCAAACGCACGCTCGACGTGCACGAGATGAAGCTGGAAAAGAACGAAATCCTGCTCATCGACAGTCTGCACGGCTTGTACGACGCCATGACGCACAGCATCCCGGCCGACCAGAAGTTCCGGCTCTACATCGAGACGCTCGGCCAAGTCCGCACGCGGCACGGGGTATTCATGCGCTGGGCCGATAACCGGCTCATGCGCCGCATGATCCGCGACAGTTGGCATCGCAACCTGCAGCCCTTGCAGACCCTCACGCACTGGCATTACGTGCGGCGCAGCGAACTGCGCAACATCATCCCCTTCATCAGCACGGTCGATTATGTCGTGAACAGCGCCATGCCGCATGAGCTGCCGATCCTGAAAAACAAACTCTTCAAGTTCTTCCCGGAAGCCATGGAGAAATACCAGGACGACCCCAAACGGCAGGACGCCTACATCCGCGCCAAACGCGTGCACGACTTCCTCATCGACCTCAAGGAAATGCCGACCGACGAAGCCATCCCCGAGAAATCGCTCCTGCGCGAATTCATCGGCGGCAGCAAATATAAGTATTGAGGGATTTTCGAATTTCGAATTTCAATTTTCGATTGGGCGCGCGTGGGCGTGTCGGGTGTCGGGTGTCGGGTGTCGAGCCTTCGGCGCGATCGGCCGTTTCGGGATATCGTATAAACTCTTCCAATCGTTGGAACGCTTTTCGGTGCCGATTTCCAATCGTTGTAAGCGAAATCGGGTCACTTTTCCAATCGTTGGAAGATCCTCCGAATGGCGGTCGCGGGGACGTGAAACGTGTTGCGGAGTGACGTGTGCAATGCTACTACTTCCCCATGAAGGGTTGCCCAATGAATAGGCCGGGTCGGGCTTTTCCTCGCATCAAGAAATGGGGATTGTTTCTGGCCTGTCTCGTATTCGCGCCGAGCACGGCGACTCTTGCCGACGACCAGTCTTCGGAGCTGGGTCGCTTCACGCGGGCGCTGGAGATCATCCGCTCGAATTATGCGGACGAAGAAGGCGTGGACTACCGCGATCTCATCGATCATGCCATCGACGGGATGCTATCTTCACGTGATGCCGACAGTGCGTATCTGCCGCCACCCGAATTCGTCGAAAGGAGGGACGATCATGCCGGCCAATTCGGCGGGTTGGGCATCGTGATCTCAATCCGGAACGAACACTTGGTCGTTGCGGCGCCCCTGGACGGCACACCCGGTCACCGTGCGGGCTTGATGAGCGGAGATCGCATTGTGGAGATCGACGGACGCCCCACCCAGGGCACGAGCCTGCAGGAGGCCGTGCGCGCCATGCGGGGCGAGCCAGGGACTAAGGTGCGCTTGAAGATCATGCGGCGGGATGAGTTGAAGGACGTTGAGATCACGCGCGAGGTGGTCGTAGTGGAAAGCGTGCGGGACGCCGGGATCCTGGAATCGGGGATCGGATACGTTCGGATTACGCAGTTCAATGCGCCAACCCCTGCCGATCTCGAGAAAGCATTGAGCGAGTTAAAGGGGGAAGGATTGGAGGCATTGGTCTTGGATTTGAGGAGCAATCCGGGCGGCCTCCTTGTTCCAGCCGTCGACGCGGCCGGGTTGTTTCTCGCCAAGGGAAAGAATGTGGTCACGTCAAAAGGGCGGGACCCGCGCCGCACACGGCCCCATCAAGTGACGCGGGACCCGGCCTACCCGAACCTGCCGCTGGTTGTTCTAGTGAACGACGGCACGGCGGGCGCAACCGAAGCGTTTGCCGCCGCATTGCGCGACCACGGACGCGCCGCACTGGTGGGGCAGAAGACGTTCGGGCGGGGATCGACCCAGAGCATTTTTCCTCTCGAAGACGGCGGCGCCATTCGCCTGACGACGGGTTATTTCTACACGCCGGCGGGTGAACGCATTCACGAGGTAGGCATTGAGCCCGACGTGCGTGTGGAGATGAGCCCCGAACAATGGCGTGATATCCAATTGGCGCGCGTCCATCGAGAAGTGCCGTCTCCCGACCCGCAACTCGAACGAGCGGTCGACCTGTTGAAGACGATCCTTGAGCAAGAGGGAGAATGATCATCTCGCCCGCACCCTGAAGGGGTGCAACAAATGCCTTGTGGCTCCCTTTCAGGGAGCACGGGTTTTGCCTCACGCATTTCTCTTCCCCGAGTTTCACCCGGGGCTCATGAATTGCTCCCCTTCGGGGAGCATGGTTCGCGGGATATCGGAAGTGACAGGGAACACGTCTTCCCTCCGTGATCTCAGTGCCCTCCGTGGTAAAGAAGTCTTAAGTTACGGCTGTGCCGCGCTGTGCATTCCGCTTCTCCATACCACGCGCATCTTCAACCGGCCCCCGTCAAGTTCTTCAAGCGGCCCGCACACCGTTTACGACATCCATCCGGCAGCGGTCTCATGTGGTAGTCACGCAAACGGCATGTCACGCCATTTGCAAACATTCTACATCCCTCCCCATAATATCTTCGTATGCATGACCCGCAATGTGCATGGGGAGATCCTTCATGGCATATTCAGCTATGCCCTGATTGACAGATTTTCGCTCGTTTTATGAACATACGAGCAATCATTGATGCTTCGTTGTGGACTGTTCACGAGGGTAGTGACCGGGACAGAGGAAAAATAAGGAGTCGAGATGAAAGCACTAGTGACGAGTCTCTTGCTTGTCGTTATGGCGACGCCGGCTTGGGCGGTTCTGGGATTGCCTTATGCGCAGGAAGCGGTGGTGCATGAAGGCCAGATGCGAATTAGCGGCGGTTTGACCGTAGGCGAATTGTCCGATGGCGAAGCGGATTTCTTGATGTTTGGCGGGCGGTTTGGTTACGGGGTCATCGAAGGCCTGGAGTTTTTTGGCGGGCTTGGCTTGATCAATGTAGATCTTGACGTGGATGATGATCCTGACGCTCCCGATCTTGATTTCGACAATGAGCCCTATTTGCAAATTGGCGGTCTATACGAACTGCCGCTCGATTTGCCGTTTGACGTAGGTTTACGCGGAGCAATTGGATATGCTCGGCTGGAAGACAGTTTCCGGGATAGCGAGGCCGTAAACACTCCGGGCGGACCGGCCACAATCAATATTTCCGGCGATATTGAGCTCGACTTGCTTAGTATAAACGCAGGGTTGTTGGCCAGCAAAGCGCTCAACCCTGTTGTGTCGGTTTATGGCTTCATCGGGGTCAGTCATACCCGCGTGGAAATGGATGGTTCGGCGCGGGTTACATCGGATAACCGCTACGTGATGCAATGGCTCGAAGCGGAAGGAGAGTCGAGGCAAAGCGAATCCGAAAGCGAAACCAACACGGATTTAGCTGTTGCCGGCGGCCTGCTTGTAAACATGGCCGAGCGGTTTTCCCTGTATGCTGAGGTTGGGCACATCGATGAGGTGTGGGCCAGCGCAGGAGGCCGTTTTTCGTTTTGAGCGCGCGGGGCAGTCACGTTATCGAAAGAAACGCCGCAAGCGAGCCTTCTGAAAGAGCGGCTTGCTATGGCGAATGACTCTATGCTGCATGCAGCGAAACACGAACCAGGAGGGCCCGCGTCATGGCCGTGGAACAATATATTGCAAATATTATTGTAAGCGCTTTGTTTGGCCTCATCCCCTTCTTCGTGGGGAGGAAGAAGAAGCGACATGATTTTGCCTGGGCGAGCTTGGCCATCTGCACGCTCGCCGGAGCGCTGCTTATTGCTCCGGTTGCCCTCGTACTGGCGCTATTGTTCACCCTTATAATCATATTCTCAACGCGCAAGAACAGGTAGTTCCGATCCGAGCACAAAAAAGAAGTATTACAAAACTACCGCTCATCCTTGTTGGAGGGACGCGCTTCTGCGCGTCCGGGTCACACGCATCCGCTTCGCAAGACCGTGAGACGAGAGCGCCACCCTCCAACGTGAGCTTACTTCCGGGACACCATATTTTGTAGAGAACCATCGCGTGATCTTCTCGCCCGGCCGCGGAAGCGCGTCCGCTCCATCTTCTGTCAGCATATCCGTGTAATCAGTAATCCGTGGTTTCTTTCTTTGCTTGTGGCCATGCCGCGCTGTGATCTCCGTATTACAATCCGTCATTCCATTTCTCATCTGCGTAATCGGCGTAATCTGCGGTTTCCACTCTGGGTTCCGGCCATGATACGTCCGTCCCTTCTTCGGCACGCTGAAAGCGTGCTATTCGTCAGCTCGGGGCAGCGCCCCGAGGAACCGGACAGGGCTCTTCTCATCCCGCACCCTGAAGGGGTGCAACAAATGCCTTGTGGCTCCCTTTCAGGGAGCACGGGTTTTGCCTCGCGCATTTCTCTTCCCCGGGTTTCGCCCGGGGCTCATGAATTGCTCCCCTTCGGGGAGCATGGTTCGCGGGATATCGGAAGTGACAGGGCACACGTCTTCCCTCCGTGATCTCAGTGCCCTCCGTGGTAAAGAAGTCTTGTCTTGCGGACATGCCGCGCTGTGCATTCCGCTTCTCCATTTCCCGCGCATCTTCAACCGGCCCCCGTCAAGTTCTTCAAGCGCCCCGCACAATGGGGCCACCTTCCTGTCGGGAACGAACTCATATGATGCCCAACCGAAACGGCATGTCACGCTATTCGCAATGATATACAGCGCAACGGGGCGGCTTCCGCAATATTTGAAAGAATCTATCGACGTATTTTCAGAGGGAGAACGTTTTGCCAAACACGCATATTGAGTGATACAAAGGAGCGGTTCAATCATTTGCTCGACATAGGATGAGGAGATAAGTATGGCCATACCGGATTATCAGACCTGCATGCTCCCGCTACTCAAACATTACGGGGATGGCCAAGAACACACCAATCGCGAATCCATTGACGCATTGGCGGAAGAATTCGATCTGTCGGACGAGGAACGCCGCATGATGCTTCCCAGCGGTGTTCAGGGGCTGTTCGATAATCGGGTAAACTGGGCTCGTACCTACATGAAGAAGGCGGGCCTGATCCAATCGCCAAAGCGCGGTGTCCATAAAATAACTGCTCGAGGCACAGATGTCCTAAAGGGCAAACCCGAAAAGATAGATGTTGCATATCTCCGACAGTTCAAAGAATTTGAGGACTTTCTATCTCTACGACATGAAAAGACGGATGCCGAGGAACAAGAGCTCAACCTAAACAGCAAAACCCCAGAAGAGTCGCTCGAAAACGCTTATCAGAAGCTACGAGGAGATTTGGCCGCCGATCTGTTGCAGCGACTCAAATCATGTTCACCAGCCTTCTTTGAGCGACTTGTCATCGAAGTCATTGTGAAAATGGGATATGGAGGCACCCGCAAAGACGCAGGGAGAGCTATCGGCAAGTCAGGAGACGGGGGAATAGATGGGATTATCAAAGAGGACAAGCTCGGTCTTGATGCCATCTACATTCAGGCGAAGCGTTGGGAAAACACCGTGGGACGGCCAGAGATCCAGAAGTTTATAGGTGCTTTGGCACAACAGCGGGCGAAAAAGGGCCTTTTCATAACCACATCAGCATTCTCTGCAGAAGCCGAGGATTGTGTTACCAGAATCGATGCCAAGGTAGTGCTTATTGACGGAGAATCTCTCGCGCAGATGATGATTGATCACAATGTCGGCGTGTCTACGACCGGAATCTACGAAGTTAAGAAGATAGACTCAGACTATTTTGCTGAGGAGTAAATGTGTCTAATAATATGGAGACGACGTATGATACGGGGGCGGGCGTCTTTTAACTGGTCCAAACACAGGCACATATCACGCGCCGCCCCAGCTTTAAGGAAGGCAGAAAGTGACTCCGTCTCTCAGATTTAAGAAGCACGAAATCATTCGCATCGCTGAAAGTTACGAATACCCGTTGAGCGATAAGCGCTTGATGGATCTGAAGGCAGCCGTGGATCAACGTGGTCACCTTACGAAAGATGAGCTGGCCACTATCACATACTGGAAAGCTCCGCGAAGTTCCGGGCATGCGCGGAAAAACTCCGAAGATTATGTGGCAGAGATAACTCGTTTCGCATTTCATACCAACTGTGAAAGGGCGAGAATCGAAACCTTGACTGCCTTGGACGGTGTTTCATGGCCTACGGCTTCAGTCATTCTGCATTTCTTTCACCAAGACCCGTATCCCATCCTCGACTATCGGGCACTCTGGTCCGTGTCACTTGAGGTGCCCGCCAAATACAGGTTTGATTTCTGGTGGTCGTATGTTGAATTCTGTCGCACCCTTGCAAGCAGCGCCGAAGTAGATATGAGAACACTTGATCGTGCTTTGTGGCAGTATTCCAAGGAAAATCAAAGAACTTGACTCGCAGAACATCAAATAGCCTTACCCGACGTAACATGGACCAGATCGCACAGATATTCGCTGCGCAGTTTGCTCATTGGAAGATCACCCTGCCTGAGGAAGCGCTGTCATCCCGCTCGCGCGGCAGGATCAGGAAGGCCGGCTGGCATATTACCTACGTGTTTGGGGAGGACGCCAAGGGGCCATACCTCGACTATTACGCGCGCCATCGCATGACCAACGATCGGCATGTACGCATCTACGCCAATGGCGACTTGGACCATTTGCCCGCCGAAGAGGACCTGCGCCTGTGCTCGCAGGACCCCGAAGAAGACAGCAAATTGGAAGCGGAATACATTGCCAGAAATAGAAAGATTGCAGAAATGCTCAGACGCAAGGGATTGCATTAATCATGAGCGTCTATCGTGGCTCTTTTACCGACTTACTGCAAAGTGAGATCAAAACCGGAAATGGACAAAGATGCGACCATGATTGTCCTTGTCTTTTTCTACGCGATGGTAGCGGCCTTTCATATCTTTACTTTGAAGGAAGCGTAATACGCGTTTCTTGAGCTGGCCGCTGCCCTTGCCGGGAATGATTTCTACCAGCGGAATACGTTTCCGTTCCGCCTCGTCCATGACGCGATGCAACGCGGTATCGATGGAACCGCCTCGGTTGAAGATAGGATGCAAATCCAATTTGATGCGCGCCATATCGGGGCCTCCCTCCTCTACCCCCTTTTCAGTTTCCGTTTCCAATCCGCAGCATTGCGGCTCGTTATCCGCGAAATGAAATCCCGGGCCTTCGTTGGTGGCGGATGGTGCTCCATGAAGTGCGTATCGTCCAAGCCGGATGCGGCCCACTGGTCTTCAAATAGTTCCCGGGCAAAGGCGTACAGTTCCTGGTCAAGCTCGTTCAGGTCTTCCAGCGCAGAGCGAGTAGCCGCGCTGAGCGCGTCCACCGGAGGGCGGTTCCGGGTCTGATTGACTGTCCGGTACCCGAGCCGGGACCAACCGAAGCGCTGCCCGAGCAGCAGCAGGGTTGCATTGAACCGTTCGGTCAAACCCACCACCGCAAAGCTTGCAAGGTTGCGCTTGGCGGTTTCGAGCATGTCCCTGTCACAATGCCCAAAAGGGACTCGCCCCCAATCGCCCGCCAGTTGGCGCGTTTGACCGTTGTCCACTATCGGCCAAAAGGTGGTACGGGAAAAATCAAGCAGCGAGTCCTTTTGGGACGGCGTCAGTGTCTCGTTCAGGTCATGACCCGGTTGGGCCTTCACAAAATGATAGAAGGAAGTGACACGATCGACCGGGTCGCGCAGAACGGTGAAGTAGGCGCAGGGGTTCGGGACCTGCTCGTGGACGCCATACGGGAAATGGCCGCTGATAAGGAGGTACCGGGCGCGTTGCGATTCCGGAAGCTGGTTGAAACGCTCGATGTCGGCCTGGGCATTCGCGCCCAGGCGGTAATGCCGGGCTGCGGGGACATGCCGTTCCATCACGCGCCCCAAGGTCGTGCCGGCCGCCTTGGGTATATGGACAAACAAAAGGGTTTCAGGAGCGTGATCTGTCATCGGCAGCTTATCTCACTATCTACTCGGACGAATCCGGGAACCAGCCCGGTTGCACCGTCCGCCATGCGCGGGCGCGACGGTCATCGAACACCCTGCATGGATTATTCCGGGAAGCCGTATCCGACCTTAGAAATTAAGGCCGATACCCAGTCGGGCCGTGAAGCCGCTGACATCGATGCGGACATCCGTTGACTCCCCGCCTTTATCCAGCGACTGTTTATCGGCGAAGCGGTAG
>SLGY01000140.1 GCA_007136425.1 Kiritimatiellia bacterium | reverse complement strand
CTGTAAGCTTCGTCACTGGCAATGGCGTAATCCAGCACATAGTCTGCAATCCGGACCAGCTCCGGATCGGGATCCGGACGAACATTGGAAATAGGAGAACTCATGATGTTACCTTTCTATTGAATTATGACTATAGTGTGACTATATTGTGACTATGAAGACCGTCAATGTCGCCATGTTGAAGGAAAAGTTGAGCGAATACCTCCACCGTGTTGAGCAGGGGGAGGAATGGGTGGTGGTATCCCATCGTCGTCCGGTGGCGCGATTGGTACCCGAACAAGCAGCCGGGTTGGTTATTCGTCGCGAGACCCAGCCGACCGTCGAACTGTCGGATATTAAGGGCGTGAAGCCCATCAAGCCGTTTCCCGTCGATGCCGTCCTTGCGCAGGACCGGGGCAAACGATGAATGTCTACCTGGACACGTCCGTGATCTTGCGTGTGCTGTTTCGAGATCCCCATGCGTTTCCGGGATGGGGCCGTTGGTCGCAAGCCTGCGCGTCGACGTTGTGGGAGGTTGAAGCCCGGCGCACGGTGGACCGCGCACGGCTGGATGGCGCGCTGGACGATGTACTGGTGGCTGCGGCGCACGAGCAAGTCAACCTGTTGCAACAACACATCCTGGCGGTTCCGGTCACCGAAACGATCTTGGAACGCGCAGGAAACTCGTTTCCGACCGTAATCGGTACGCTGGACGCCATCCATCTGGCGACGGCTATTCATTTGCGTAATCACATGACTCTTGATTGTTTTCTGACCCATGATAGACAACTCGCCACCGCTGCAAAGGCCACAGGCTTCACGGTGAAAGGCGTATGACGCCCGCCTCCCTCACTCCCGGCGAACGCTGAACATTGGCCCTTCCTCCCAATCTCCCTCTCCCCATTGAGGAGAGGGCCGGGGTGAGGGGGGAGTCTTGTTCGGAGAACGCTCAATATCGTATATTCAACGTCGAACGTCGGCCATCAACACCGAACACCGAACACTGAATACCGAACACTGAATACTGAACACTGGCCCTACCCCCGCTTCTCAACCGGCACATACGGCCGCGTTTCCGGTCCGACATAATCCGCCGTGGGGCGAATCAAGCGGTTGTCCGCGCGTTGCTCGAAAATGTGCGCCGCCCAGCCGGACGTGCGCGAGATGACGAACAACGGCGTGAACATCGGTGTCGGAATGCCGCAGAAGTGGTAGGCAATGGCGCTGTAGAAGTCCAGGTTCGTGAACAGATTCTTCTCGCGCCGCATGACCTGATCGATGCGCAGGGCGACCGGATAGAGCTTCTTGTCGCCGTGATCCTCGGCCAGTTCCTTGGCCCATTTCTGAATGACGTCGGAGCGGGGATCGCGATCCCGATAGACGCGATGACCGAAGCCCATGATTTTCGCCTTCTTGGCCAGCATGTCCAAGAGCCCTTTCTCCGCCTCGTCCGGATTGGAAAACTTCTCGATCAATTCCATCGCCGCTTCGTTGGCCCCGCCGTGCAACGGGCCCCGCAAGGCGCCGATCGCGCCCGTGATGGCGGAATAGAAGTCGGGCATCGTGGAGATGATGACTCGTCCGGTGAACGTGGACGCGTTGAACTCGTGTTCCGCATAAAGGATCAGCGATACGTCCAGCACGCGCCGCTGCTTTTCGTCCGGTTCCTTTCCATGCAGCAAGCGCAGGAAATGGCCGGCCACGGTGTCTTCATCCGCGGCGGTGTCGATGCGTTTGCCGTGTGCGTGATAGTGATACCAGTACGCCAACATGGAGCCGAACGACGCAATCAAGCGATCCGCGATGTCCAATTGGCTGCGGCCTTCGCCTTCGGGCTCGAGCGTGCCGAGCATCGAGCAGCCCGTGCGCAGCACATCCATTTGGTGCGTCCCGCCTGGAATCATTTCCAGGGTCTGCCGCAATTCGGCGGGCAACTCCTGCATGCTTTTCAGTCGCGCCCGGTAATCTTTCAGTTCCCCCTGGCTTGGTAATTCGCCCCGCAACAACAGGTAGGCGACCTCCTCAAAGGTGGACTGCTCGGCCAATTCCTCGATATCGTATCCGCGATACGTCAGGCCCACGCCTTCCTTGCCCACGGTGCATACCGATGTCTTGCCGGCCACTACGCCGGCCAATCCGCCTGCCTTCTTTGCTTCAGCCATGATCTTATTCCTCCTTTTTGAATAGCTCGTCGAGCTTGGCTTCGTATGTGTGATACCCCAGATAATCGTACAGTTCGTCGCGCGTTTGCATGATGTCCGTCACGCCCTGTTGCGTGCCCGTCTCGCGCAACGTCATGAAAACCTTCAGCGCCGCCGCATTCATGGCGCGAAACGCCGACAACGGATACAGCGCAATCGCCACACCCGCCGACTTCAGTTCGTCTTTCGTAAACAACGGCGTCTTGCCGAATTCCGTGATGTTGGCCAGGACCGGAATCCCGACCCCGTCCACAAACGCCCGATATTCGTCCAGTTTCGTCAAGGCTTCCGGAAACAGCATGTCGGCGCCCGCCGCGTGATAGGCCCGTGCGCGTTCCAGTGCGGCGTCCAATCCCTCGCGGGCAAACGCGTCCGTCCGCGCCATGATCACAAATTGCTCGTCGCGCCGCGCATCCACCGCCGCCTTGATTCGGTCCGTCATCTCCGCCGTGTCTACGATCGCCTTGTTAGGGCGGTGACCGCATCGTTTCGCAAGCACTTGATCTTCGATATGGACCGCCGCCGCGCCGGCTCGTTCCAGTTCCCGGATCGTGCGCGCGATGTTCAAGGCCGAGCCCCAACCCGTATCGATGTCTACTAGTACCGGCAAGTCCGTTACCGACGTGATCCGCCGAACGTCCTCTACCACATCGTGCAAATTCGTCATGCCGAGGTCGGGCAGACCGTGCGATGCGTTGGCGACGCCCGCTCCGGACACATACAGGGCCTTGAACCCCGTCCGTTCTGCAAGAATCGCGGCATAGGCGTTGATCGCGCCGGGCACTTGCAGCGGCGTTTCGTCTCTAACGGCGGCGCGAAAACGCGCGCCGGGTGAAAGAGCTGAACTCATGAACCTTCTGTTCCTGCTTACTAAAAGTGGTTGGGCTCGCGTTTCAGCAGTTGGCCGTGGCCGTGTTTGCCGACGAACTTCCCGTTTTCGACGGCGAGCGCGCCGCGCACGGTTACCGTTTCAGGCCGCCCCTTGATTTTCCAGCCTTCGAACGCGCTGTAATCCACATTCATGGATTGCGTCTTCTGCGAGATCACGCCTTCGTAGTCGGGGTCATAGATCACGAGGTCGGCGTCCGCCCCCAGTTGAATGGTGCCCTTGCGCGGGAAGAGGCCGAAGATCTTCGCGGCCTGGGTGCTGGCGCAATCGACGAAGGTATGCAAATCGATTTTGCCTTCGGCGACGCCGTGCGAATACAGCAACTTCACGCGCTCTTCGAGGGACGGGATGCCGTTCGGGATCTTGGTGAAATCGTCCTTGCCCAGCTTCGTCTTCTGGTCCACGAAATCGAACGGGGCATGGTCCGTGGCGACCGTATTCACAAAGCCCTGGTTCAGACCGTTCCAGAACAATTCCTGATTGCTCTTATGCCGCAGGGGCGGAGACATGACGTATTTCGCTCCTTCAAAGTCCGGCAGTTCCGCGTAGGACATGTCGACCGTGAGGTAGGGGATGACGATTTCAACAAACGCGCGTTGTCCCGCGTACCGCGCGCGCATGACCTGGTGCAGGGCCTCGTTGCAGCTCAGATGCACGATGTACGCGGCGGCGCCGGCGGCTTTGGCAAAGGACAGAAACTTCGACGTGCCCGCCGCTTCAACAAAGGGAGGACGGCTGTGATAGTGCCATTCTGGCCCCGTCTTGCCTTCGGCGATCAGTTTCTTCTGCAGTTCAGCCACTAAATCGGCATTTTCGCAGTGGGCCGTGCCGATCACGCCCCGTTCCCGGGCGAAGCATAGGGCGTGGTAAAGCTCTTCATCGCTGAGGTTGAAGACGCCTTTGTAGGCCAGAAAGAATTTGAAAGAGGAGATGCCGGCGTCGATGATCTCGCTCAATTGTTCCTTAGCCTTGTCGTCGAAGCGGGGCACGCCCATGTGGAAGGTATAATCGCAGGCGCTCTTCCCTTCGCCTTTGCTTTTCCATAACTCGAACGCTTCGAGCAGATCGTCGTCCTTGCTGGGGCAAAGCATCTCGATGAAGGACGTGGTGCCGCCCATCAAGGCGGCTTTGCTGCCGGTTTCATACGTGTCCTTGGCATAGGTGCCCATGAACGGCAGATAGATATGCACGTGCGGGTCAATGAATCCGGGGAAGATATACTTGCCCTTGGCGTCGATCACCTTCGCTTCTTTCGGCGCGTCCAGGTCTTGACCGATCCGGGTGATGGTCTCGTCTTCGCAGTAGATATCCGCAATGTAGCGTTCGCTGGCCGTTACGATTTCGCCATTCTTGATCAACAGGCTCATGATCCGCTCCTTTGTCTGATTGGATGATGTCGTTCTTGAGTCTTCGCCGTGCGTGCCGAATGCTCAGCGTACTAAACACTGAACACTGAACACCGAACACTCTCTTCCCTACGATCCGTTGCCCTGCATCTGGGGCTATTCTCAGTCCTTATGCCAGATGTCGCCTTCCGCGTGATGGAACCAGCGGGTGGTGGTGACTTTGGCGCGTGTATAGAAATAGATCGCCTCCCGGCCCTGGATATGGAGGTCGCCGAAAAAGGAGTAGTCCCAGCCGCTGAACGGGAAATAAGCCAGCGGTGCGGGAATGCCCACGTTGATCCCGATCATCCCGGCCTTGACGTGGTGTTTGAATTCGCGGGCCACCTGGCCGGAACGAGTATAGATGCAGCACCCGTTGCCGAACGAACAGGCATTCGCCACTTCCAGCGCGTGGTGCAGGTCGTCGGCCCGGATGACGTTCAAAACCGGCCCGAACAATTCCTCCTTGTGCACGGTCATCTCCGGCTGAACCTTGTCGATGATCGTGGGGCCCAGATAAAAACCGTTCGGATAGTCCTGCACCTTGACGGACCGTCCGTCCACGAGCAGGTCGGCGCCTTCTTCCTTGCCCTTTTCAATGAGGTTGCGCACGCGATTCAAGTGGTCGGGCGAGATGACGGCGCCCATCTGACCGGCGGGGGTGCGATCCGTCGGTCCGACCTGAATGGACTGGGCGGCCTTGGCCATATCGGGCAGGAACTGATCGGCGGCTTTGCCGACGGTGATGGCGGTGGAGCCCGCCATGCAACGTTGTCCGGCGCAGCCGAACGCGGAGTCTACCATCCCGTCCACCGCCTTCGGGATCTCGGCGTCGGGCATGACCACTACGAAATTCTTCGCGCCGCCGGCGGCTTGGACGCGTTTGCCGTGTTGTGTGCCCTTTTCGAAAATGTACTTGGCCACCGGGGAGGAGCCGACGAATGAGATGGCGTTGATCTGCGGGTGCGTGAGAATCGCGTCCACGCATTCGCGGCCGCCGTGTACGATGTTCAACACGCCTTTGGGCAGGCCGGCCTGTTCCAGTAACTGAATGAGACGAACACTGGTCAGCGGCACCTTCTCGCTGGGTTTCAGGATGAACGTGTTCCCGCAGGCGATGGCGAGCGGGTACATCCACATGGGGACCAGGGCGGGGAAATTATAGGGGCAAATGCCCGCACAGATGCCGACGGGCTGCCGTTGCAACTCGCAATCGATCCCGCGCGCTACGTTTTCGAGGCATTCGCCCTTGAGCAGCTCGGTGATGGCGCACGCGTATTCAACCACTTCGATGCCGCGCCGCACGTCGCCGCGCGCTTCCTGCAAGGTTTTGCCGTGCTCGCGGGTCACGCTCATGGCCAGTTCTTCGAACGCGTCTTCCAGTAGCATCTTGTAACGGAAGAGGATGCGTATGCGCTCGACCGGCGGAGTCTGCCACCAGTCCGGGAATGCGTCGGCGGCGGCTTGCACGGCCTGATCGACAATGTCCGGCCCGCTCATGGGGGCCTGCGCGATCTGCTCGCCGGTGGAGGGGTTATATACGGGGTTGAAGGCGTCGACGTCGGGGACCGTCCATTCGCCGTTGATAAAGTTCGGACAAGGCGTTAACTCCGTTGCGGTTGCTGTGACCATAACCCACTCCTTCTTCTCTTCCGTTGCGTGCTGATTCCTGTCGGTTGAGCACATTGCAAGCGACCCGACAGAGGCCCGTCGCCGAACGAAAATGCGGCTCGCGCCAATTTTCAACAGTAAAGTCCGGGGGGCTCCCCTGTCAAGGTCTTAGGAGAAGCCCCGATGATGCAATCGGTGGACCAAAGCAGAGGAAGAGTGGGTGGGGAGTATGTGAGCCGCGCCGCCATTTTCCCGCTTGGCGGCGGGTGTTCCTGTTATATGCTGATAAGGTGATGAAGCGGTTTTGGTTCATGGTGGGCGCGGTTGCGCTGATTATTGCACTTGCAGTGCGTATTGGGTTTGTCGGCGTCTTTGCGGAGTCGCCGCTCTATGAGCCGTTGCCCGGTGCGCATGACCGGACGATTTATCATGAGGCCGCTCGCGCGGTGGCGGACGGAAATGTCTGGCCGGACGGCTCGTTTGAGCACATGCCGCTCTATCCGTGGGTATTGGGAGCGATCTACCGACTGTTCGGAGACCGGCTCGTCATGGCCGCCTGGTTGGGCTTGGTGTGCGAGGCATTAACGGTGCTGTTCCTTCTTCTGTTGGCGCGTCGTCTCGGCGCTCATCCCTTGGCGGCTTTGTTCGCCGCGGTGTTATACGCACTATACCCTTTGGCGATCGTCTATGCGCCATTAACAATGCCGAACACGCTCAACGTCATGCTGGTCACGGCCTTCGCGCTGGTGCTGTATGGAACGCCGCTTCAGGGGCGGCCCGCCCGATGTGTTGGAGCGGGTTTGCTCGGCGGTGTGACCGCGCTGGGTTTTGCGGGGACATTGCTCATCGCATGCGGCTTTCTGGTTTGGCGAGGGATTCGGGAGACGCAACGGCGCCGGGTGCCGTGGCAGGGTGCGGTGCTCTTTATAGTCGGTTTCGCGCTGCCTTTGATGCCGGTGTCCATACACAACACGCGAGCGGAAGGTGCGTTCGTTCTATTGACCACGCATGGCGGTTTCAATTTCTACATGGGGAACCATGAGCAGGCCACCGGCTATCCCGTGCGGGTGCGGGACTTTCGCATGACGGCGCGCGCCATGCTTGAAGACGCGCATCGCGCCGCCGAGGAGGAGACCGGGCGTTCCATGTCCCGCGCGGAAAGCTCGGCGTGGTGGATGGAACAGGGACGACGGTTTTGGAAGGAACAACCGGTGATTGCAGCGGGCTTGACACTCAAGAAAGCCGCCCTCTTCTGGAGTTTTCGGGATATCGACGACTTGCGCATGCGCGAACAGCTTCAGTTGATTGATCGCGTCTTCGTATCGCCGCTGTGGCCGGGCTTTGCATGGTTCGGCGTGCTCGGCTTGGTCGGTCTATTGTTTGCGCGCGGCGCCGTGCCCAAGGTCGTGTTGTTGAGCGGCATGATCTCGCTGGTTCTCTTTTTCATTACCGCGCGGTATCGTCTGACGTTGGTGCCGTTGATGGCGGCCCTGGGGGCGGGGGGGCTTACGGCGCTTGTGCCGCCGGTTCGGTGGCGATTGCTGCGCGCCGTGTGGTTGTTGCCCGGTATCGTGATGGTCGCATGGCCGTTCGAGGTCCGCGACTTGCGTCCGGTCGATCATTACAATGCATCCGTTCAGGTCATCGGCGCCGGCGACGCGGAACGGGCGTTGGTCCTGGCGCAAGACGGATTGCGCATTGATCAGTACAACGCCGACCTGTATCACGCCCAAGGCCACGCCTTGGCCGAGCTGGATCGATACGAGGAGGCCGTCCGCTCATTTCGGAACACGGTGGCGCTGAACCCCGCGCACGCGTCCGGACGATATAATCTTGCGCTGAGTCTGGCCCGGCTTGAGCGGGTCTGTGAGGCGGCGGATGTGCTGGAGGAATGGATTGCCATCGCGCCGCACGATTCGCGCGCCGTCGGTCTCCACGCGGATTTGCGCCGTCTGTGTCGCGAAGGAGTGGGGCGGTGATGCTCGGGCCTCCGCTCGAGATGACCGGAGGGTAGCAGGACAAAGAGTGGAATATTCACGGACATGGTCATGCCGAGCGAAGTCGAGGCATCTCGGGATTGCACATCGAGCGTAATCACTTGCCGGGTTGGCTTGAACAGGGGCGATTGGCGCGGTCGGGGATCTCTCGACTCCGTCCCTCGCGCCGTGCGCTCGGGCCTCCGCTCGAGATGACCGGAGGGTAGCAGGACAAAAGGTGGAATATTCACAGACATGGTCATGCCGAGCGAAGTCGAGGCATCCCGGGATTGCACATCGAGCGTCGTCACTTGCCGGGTTGGCCTGGACAGATGACGGGAGGCGGCCGGGATGGATCGCGCGGGACCATTGAAAGGAGCGCGGCACAAGAGTAGATTAGACAACAGGCGATCCATGATTTCGAATCCGTCAATCGTATCGACCAAGTACTGGGAAAAGCTCCCCAATGGCCGGGTGCAATGCAATGTCTGCCCGAACCTCTGCCGCCTGTCTGAAGGACAGCGCGGCGCCTGCTTTGTGCGGATGCGGCAGGGCGATGAGGTCGTGCTCACCACGTATGGACGGTCCAGTGGGTTTTGTATTGATCCGATCGAGAAGAAACCGTTGAACCATTATCTGCCCGGGACGCCCATTCTTTCGTTTGGAACGGCCGGTTGCAATTTAACATGCCGTTTCTGTCAGAACTGGGACATCAGCAAGTCTCAGGAGATCGACACCTTGGCCGATGAGGCTACGCCGGAGACCATCGCGCGTGCCGCCCAGCGTCTCGGTTGTTCCAGCGTGGCGTTCACTTACAACGACCCGGTGATATTCATGGAATACGCTATCGATATCGCCAAGGCTTGTCGGGAGCGTGGCGTGAAGACCGTTGCGGTTACGGCGGGCTATATCAACGACGAGCCGCGCCGCGAATTCTTCCGGTACATGGACGCGGCCAACATTGATTTAAAGGCCTTCACCGAGCGGTTCTATGAACAGGTTTGCGGGGCGCTGTTGGAGAATGTCAAAGAAACGCTGGTTTATTTGAAACGCGAAACCGATGTGTGGTTTGAACTCACCACCCTGCTGATTCCGGGTGAAAACGATTCCGAGGAGGAAGTGAGCGCCTTGTCCAAGTGGGTTGCGGATGTGCTCGGGCCGGATGTCCCTTTGCATTTCACCGCGTTTCATCCCGATTACAAGATGATGGACATTCCGCCAACGCCTCCGGAGACGCTGACGCGCTCGCGGAAGATCGCCATGGGTAATGGATTGCGTTATGTCTATACGGGCAATGTGCACGATGAACAGGGCGGAAGCACGTATTGCCATCAGTGCGGCCGGAAATTGATCGGTAGAGACTGGTATGTTCTGTCCGACTGGAATTTGACCGATGACGGCAAATGCAATGGCTGTGGCGCCCCGTGTGCAGGCATATTTCAGGGCGCGCCGGGCCATTGGGGCGCACGCCGTATGCCCGTTCGCCTGCGCGAATTCCAATCCTCCTGATTGGCAAGCGCAAGGATCGTAACGCAACGTTCGCGAAGGCACCATTGGGGACAGACACTCCACTCTCTCCGCACAGCTCGTTCCAGGCATTAGCCCGCATGTTGCACGAAGCGGAAGATTTTTCCGCCGGAGGCGGATCCGCCAAAGGAGGAAACGCAAAGCGCGCGAAGTTCGCAAAGACCGCAAAGTTATTGTTTTTGGGGTGAGTTTGATAGTCATTGGGGACAGACACTGCATTGGGGGCTGTATTAGGGGACAGACACTGCACGCGGAAGGCATTGGGGACAGACACTCCACTTTGCACTGCGGCTCCGGTTGTTTGCGGGAAGGTGGTTATCTCAGTTCATATTCAAGCGAAAAACCTAAGAAAAACGGTTCTTTCAGGCAATGGCATCTGTCATTTAAATTGACGATCGTCAAATTATTTGACAGATCGGTGGTGGCGATTTGAGGGTTCATGGACGGGTTTAGGCGGGGACAGACACTGAAGATTCAAGGGGTTTAGGCGGGGACAGACACGGGATCCAAGGGGACAGACACGGGATCCAAGGGGACAGACACGGAGACTAAACACGGGCGGAAACGTGATTGATGGCCTTGCGACGGGCGAAACGGAAGGCGCCATTGCAATTCATGGGGGCGTGATATGCTTCCATTCCGTCATTTTTTCGGTATTCCTTGTTTGACAGCACGGAATGCAGGTAATAGTCTATTATGTCGCTAGAGTTATCGCTCTTTGATGGCGGGGGTGGTCCGGTGGGGATGAGTGCCGGCTGGTTTGTGCGCGTTATTGAGAGTGGCAATAGGAAAGAATATCGAGAGAGGTTGATTTTGGATACGTTGACGAGTCCCCTTACTCCGGAGCAGATTCAGAAGGTTGAGGAATTGACCGGTGCGCTGCGTCCGGATCAGATCATGTGGCTCAGCGGCTACCTTGCCGGTTTGGCTGGCGGCGGTGGCGTGGCACCTGACGCCGGCCACGCGCCGGACGGACCGTCCTTGACCATCCTTTACGGCTCTCAAACCGGGAACGGGGAAAAGCTGGCGGAGCAGTTGCACGCGAAAGCCTTGGAACGGGGATATCGCGCCACGCTGAAAAGCATGGCGGAATACAAAAAGAATGAGCTGAAGAAGGAAGAGAACCTGCTTCTGATTCTCAGTACCCACGGCGAAGGGGACCCGCCCGATGCGGCGCTTGAACTGCACGAATTCATCCATTCCAAACGCGCGCCGCAACTCAAAGGGGTCAATTATTCGGTGCTCGCGCTGGGCGACACGTCCTACGAATTCTTCTGCAAGACAGGAAAGGATTTTGACGAGCAATTGAAGAAACTCGGGGCGACCCCGTTGTACGAACGCAAGGATTGCGATGTCGATTACGAAGAAGACGCGGCGAACTGGATGGACGGCGCCCTGGAGGCCTTTGCCGCCGTGCTGGAGATGGCCCCCGCCGGCGCTGCCTCGACGCCGATGCCCCCCGCGGCCCCCCCGCCCAAGCCGAAGTGGACGAAAAGTCATCCGTTCATGGCGCCCGTGCTGGAGCGCATTAACCTGAACGGGCGCGGATCGGAAAAACAAACGCTGCATATGGAACTGTCTCTCGAAGGCTCTGGCCTGACGTATCAGCCGGGCGATTCCCTCGGGATTCTGCCGAATAATCGTCCGGACCTTGTCTTCGCGCTGATTGAGTTGCTGGGCGAAGACCCGGAAACCTCGGTACAAACGCCGGACGGCGAACAAACCTTGCGCGAGGCCCTCACGCGTCATTACGAAATTACCGTGTTGACGCGTCCGGTGATCCAGCGATACGCCGCGCTTTGCGAGGCGCGCGAGTTGCAGGCCTTACTTGCGGAGGGGCGCAACAAGGATTTGATGGCATGGTCGGACGGGCGTGATTTGATCGATCTCCTGAAGGCCTATCCCGTATCGGGGCTGACCGGGCAGGCGCTGGTAGATATTCTGCGCAAGCTGCCGCCGCGCCTGTACAGCATTGCCAGCAGTCTGGAGGCGCATCCGGAGGAGGCGCATATCACGGTGAGCGTGGTGCGTTACACCCAACATGGCCGGGACCGGTTCGGGGTTTGCTCGAATTATCTCGGCGACCTGGACGAGGACGCCGAGATCCCCGTTTACATTCACGAGAATCGTAATTTCAAGTTGCCGTCCGATCCGCAGGCGCCCCTGATCATGATCGGGCCGGGCACCGGTGTCGCGCCGTTTCGCGCTTTCATTGAAGAACGCGAGGCGCACGGCGCGGGCGGCCCGAATTGGTTGTTTTTCGGCGATCAACATTTTACGACCGACTTCCTTTATCAGACCGACCTGCAACGTTTTCATAAGGACGGCGTCCTGACGCGCCTTGATGTCGCCTTCTCGCGCGATCAGGAACATAAGGTTTATGTGCAGCATCGCATGAAGGAGCGTGCGCAGGAATTGTTCCGCTGGATCGATGAAGGGGCCTTCGTGTATGTTTGCGGGGATGCCAATCGTATGGCGCCGGACGTGCACGCTGCGCTTATCGAAATCATAGCGGAACAGGGCGGCAAGAGCCCGGAAGATGCCGGGGAGGTCGTGAAACAAATGATAAAGGACAAACGTTACCAGCGTGATACGTATTAAATGTGTCTGGCTT